>JAJDEM010000072.1 GCA_029259795.1 Planctomycetota bacterium | reverse complement strand
TTGACCGCTCGTTCGTCATCCTCGGCGCAGAATACCGGCGTGTCGTTCTCGAGAACGCCGTTGTCGGCCGTGACCGTCAAGGGAACGTTGCCCGTCGCGTTGTACTGATCAAAGTTGCCGAAGGGCCCGACGAGCACACCGCCGATGGAGATGCTCTGCGGCTCGGAGCTGCCGGAGTTCCCCCCCGGGAGGGTGACCGTGAAGATCACGGTGAAGATGCCAACCGCCGGCGGGATCTGCACCTCGACCTGCGTATCCGAGAGAACAGTGCCCATGCTCGTGGTGGTTGCCGATGTCCCGCCGTTAAAGGGCGTGGCGTCGGTGGCCGTCCACAGGATGCTCACGTCGGTGCCGTGCTCGCTGAGGAAGCCGCTGCCGAGCACGATCACGGTGGATCCGCCCGGTCCGCCTTGCCCGGAAGCGCAGAGCAGCGTCTGGCCCGGGGCCAAGCCGGTCACGACGAGGGTGCCGCCTCCGATCGTCGTCGCGGATCCACAGGCACCCAGGCCCAGGGAAAGGACAAGGATGAGGGTGAGGGAGGTCACGAGGGAGGGGCTGAGCTTGTTCATCGCTATATCCAATGGCGCGAGTGGCGCCCCTAACGTCAGGAATCGTGCGAAATCGTCGGTTACAGGTCGAGGTGCACGCCCAAGTAGAGCGTGTGGACGAGGATGCTGTCCGTGGTGTCGAGGATCTGGACGGAGCCGGTTGCGGTTTGTGCGAAGTCCATGATCTCGCTGCCGCGGCTCACGTCGTCCAGGAACAGGACGGTGTAGGACGCGGTGATGCCGACGCGCGACCAGGGCCGCCAGACCGCCCGGACTTCACCTTCGAGACCCCAACCGAAGTCGGTCCGCTCCGTGGAGGCATTCGAAGTGGGTCCGCCGGTGACGATCGATGTGTCCTTCTCGGTCAGATCGCGGTTGAGCGCGCCCGCGAGCGCCTTGCCGATGACGGCGAACGCAAGGCTTCGCGTGGGCTGCAGGCGCCACGCGCCCATCGCCTGACCGGCCCAGAGCGTGTTTTGCGCCTCGCCTTCGAGGTTGGCGGCTGCGCCGGCAAGGCCCGCCCAGTTCTTCGCGGTGGCCGTGTCGGTGAGGCTCACCACCCGGGCACCGAAGCCCCACTCGAAGCGGGAGCGACCGGAGCCGCCCAGCGGCTTCCACCAGTTCACCTCGAGGCTCCACAAGTCGACCTCGCTCTCGAGCGTCGCCGTGGCCACAGGCGAGAGAGTGAGCGCCCCGCCCGGCGTGGGTCGGAACCCGAAGCGACCGGTCTGGCTGGAGTCGTCGCTCCAGCCCATGTAGCTGCCGCGGAACTCCAGGCGATCGCAGCCGCGCAGCGCCCGAGTCACCGTCAGCCGGGCGCCGATCCCTGCCGCCAGGTCGTTGGCGTCCCAGTTGAAGAGCGTCGTCCCGGCGGGGGGCGTGACGCCGATGATGCCCTCAGGCTCCGGGTACCAACCGGTGCCGACCTCGATGCCCAGCGACCAGGTCGAGCGACGGCGGAGCCGCCGAGGGGCCGTGGTCGTCGTGACGGTCGCGTCATCGAAGGTGATGGTGCCGGGTGAGGCGGCCATCGGATCGCCGGAGGTGGTCACGGTCGCAGGGGCGGCCTCCTCGATGGGGGCGCCGCCGTCGTCGGCCGGATCCTCCTCGAGCGTCAGCGGCGGGGCCGGCGGGAACTCGTCGGCGTGCGCCGCGTCGGCCGGCAGCAAGGTGAGTCCAAGTCCGAGGGCCAGCGAGCTGATGGCGAGGAGACGCAGAAGGCTGTTGATCATCGAGTCCGTGCTCCCTAGTGGCGTGCGGGCGGGGCCGTGGGCCCCCCCGCGCCGGCCGCCGATTGTATGACGAAGGCCCCCTCGTTGGCATCGCCGGCGGACCGAGGCGATTTGTTCGGGCTTTGTGGGCGACCCGTGGGCGGCGGGGACGCCGCGCCCCGGCCAAGCGGCGGTCGGAGGGGCGGGTGGCTTGTCGGCACCCCCCGCTCGGCACTACGGTGAGGGGCCCACTACTCCGGAGGTGCACATGGCACATCGACAGGTCTCAGCGTTCGCGGTCGCACTCTTGGTGGTGCTTGGCGTCCTCTTCATGGCAGCCCCTGCCCGCGCCGAAGACGGTGCTGCCGAGCGGGAAATCAAGGCAGTCAAGCGCAAGATCCAGGAACTGCAGCACGCGGCGGAGCAGGCGCAGCAGTCGGGCAACGAAGACAAGGCCCACGAGCTTGCCAAGCGAGCGCGCGACCTGACGCAGCGCCTCGAGGCGTTCTTCGAGCGACGCGCCAAGGAGGGCGCCGACAACGCGAACCCGAAGAAGCGCGTCAAGCGCCGCCCTCAGGATCAGAAGCGCAAGACGAAGATGGCCGCAAAGAACAAGCGCAAGGCGAGCCCCGAGAAGACGGTTCACAGTCTCTCCGTGGCCATCGACTCGCTCAAGGCCCTCGGCGGGCACGAAGAGCTGATCCAGCACCTTGCGCAGACGATCGAGCACATCAAGCACCGCGCGCGGGACGAACACGCACATCGTCGCCAGCAGGAGGAGCGGCGCGAGAAGGAGCGGCACGCGGATCAGCGTCGCCAGAAGGAACGGCACGCCGAAGACGAGGACGAGGAGCGCGCGGGCCTCCGGTGGCGCGTCGAGACGATGCGCATGGCCCTCCCCGCGTTGCGCGAGGGCGAGAAGGGCAAGCTGGTCGCGATCCTCGAGCGCGCGATCCGCACGGGCGAGATGCTCCTCGAAGGGCGTGAGGACGAAAAGGCGCGCGAGGTCTTCGCCCAGACACCTTCGTTCCCGGAGCTGGCTGAGGTCCTCATGGTCTCTGCGAAGCTGTGGCGCGGGTTCGGCCACCGCGAGCAGGCCCAGCGTGTGCACAAGCTCTCGCGTTACTACGCCGAGCGCAGCGAGCAGCGCGAGGCCGAGGAGCGCGAAGAGGAGATCGAAGAAGAGCACGAGAAGCGGCGCGATCGTGGCGACGGCGAGCGCCGCAATCGCGAGAGCCGCGAGCGCGCCCGCCGCGACCGCGAGGACGTCCGTCGCCACGACGACCGTCACAGCGACGAGATCCAGGAGCTACGCGCGCATCTCCAGCACCTCCGCAAGCAGGTCGAAGACCTCGCCCGCCACCTCGAGAAGGTCGCTGGTCGCAAGTAGGGGAACACCGGCGAGCGGTCCGCCGCTCCGAATGGTCCTCTGCGTGGCCCCTCCCGTTGTTCGCAACGGCACCCGATGGCACAAGGCCGCTTCGCGGCCGCTGCCATCAGGTCCCTTTGCGTTGCAGCACGGGCCTCCGCGGCCTCCACGTGTCGGCCACCCCACGGCAGAAGGCCCCGCAGCGGGGCCGCTGCCATCAGGTCCCTCTGCGTTGCAGCACGGGCCTTCGCGGCCTCCACGTGTCGCCCGCTGTGGTTTGGGCGACCCCCGGACCAACAAGCGCGAATGGCCCTGAACGCTGAGCTTCCCGTTGTTCGCAGCGGCACCTTGATCCGTCGCTTCCGCTGAGCGCCGCCCCATGGCAGAAGGCCCGGCAACCGGGCCGCTGCCATCAGGTCCCTCTTCGTTGCAGCACGGGCCTCCGCGGCCTCCACGTGTCGTCCGCTGTGG
>JAJDEM010000071.1 GCA_029259795.1 Planctomycetota bacterium | reverse complement strand
CGGTGCCCAGTCGGGGACCCGACGGCTGTGGGCCAGGAGAACGCGCGGCGCGTCCTCGTGGGTCTTGAAGATGGCTACGGGCTTGCCGCTCTGCACGCAGAGGGTCTCGTCGGGCGCCATGGTCTGCAGGCTGTGCTGGATGGCGCGGAGCGCCTCCCAGGAGCGCGCGGCCCGACCGGTGCCGCCATAGACGACGAGGTTCGCGGGGTCTTCCGCGACCTCGGGGTCGAGGTTGTTGAGCAGCATGCGGAGCGGCGCTTCGAGCTGCCAGCAGGCCGTGCTGAGTTCGTTTCCGTGAGGCGCCTTGACGGGGCCCTCATAGCCGACGGAGAAGTCTTTCGCCGGCGTGGCCGTCTCGTCCTGCGGCCTGCTGTCGGTGGTCGTCATGGTCGTTTGGGTGTCCGGGGAGGCGGTCGGCCATCCTACGGGCGGGGACGGCCCGACTCGCGCTCAGCGCGAGCGCGAGGTCGTGCAAGAATAGCCCCCATGTTGCACCGCTACCTGCTCCTCCTGCTTGTGCTCTGCCCTGCATTGGCGGGTGCCGGCCTGGCCGCGCCGGAGGCGGCTCGGGCCGATGAGCCCGCAGGGGCCAAGCCGGCACCGGCAGACAACCCGGCCCCGGAAGGCAAGGCGGTTCCCCAGGCGAAGCTGGCGGTCGATCCGCGCTTCCGGCAGGGGGCACCCAGCGATCAGCTGGTCGCCGGTCCGCCGCATCTCGCGCGCGGGCACCTGAACGCGTTCGTCGATCTCTTCGAGGCGGCCTTCGACGTCTACCTGCCCGCCGACATCGAGGTGGCGCTCCGCAGCGAACTCAAGCAGAGCTTCGACAAGGCCAGCCGCGCCGGCCGCGAGGCGTTCCTCGACCTCGTCGACAACATCGTCGAGATCCGCCGCTGCGCCCGCTGCTGCAAGAATCGAGGTGTGCGCGGCTGCCTGCGCGCCTTTCGACGGGCGGTCGACGCACGCCTGATTGCCTCGCCGAAGGATCCGGCCAATCGCATCCTGCTGCACGTGCTCGAGCGTCGCCACACGATCGTCTGGTTGGGCGTGCCTGAGGTCAAAGGCCTCGCCGCAGACGCCTATCTCGAGACCGTCCTGTTCGTTGCCTCCCTTGGCCGCAACGAGCCGCTCTCGCTGTCCCCCGGACAGAAGTCCGCCCTGCGCGACTACCTCGACCGCGACCTGCGGCGACTGCCTGAGGCGGTGCGCGAGCGGCTTGCCCTCAGCCATCGGCAGTGGCTGCTCGTGAAGGCTCGCTGGGATCGAGGCCGCAGAGATCGCCGGCTCACCATGCGCTGGGAAGCCGTGCGCTTGCTGGCGCGCCTCGTACCGAAGACCGGCGGACACACGGTGGGCGAGGGCTCGAGCCTCAAGGCCTACACGACCGAAGCCGCGCGCGTGCGCAACGCCGATCGCGGATTCGATGCGGTCACCGCATTGGCGCGCAACCCTGAGCTGCTGCACCAGACCCTCGACCGGGGTCTGGATCTGACGCACAACGTGCCCACGTTCACGTTCATGTACCGCTGAGCGTGCGCGGCCTACGGGCCCGCTGGATCGGCCTTGACGTAGATGGTCTCGGGGGCCTCGCGGAAGTACTTGAAGAGCGCTGGGCATAGCCAGCCCTGACGTCCGGTCGATGGGTCCCGGTAGTAGTAGCCGCCACTGCGCGGCGCGCCCCGCTCGACGGCCAGCTCATGGCCGGGAAACTCCTGCGCGGAGAACGTCAGCCGGAACCCCTTATGCGCGGAGGGAATGTCGGCGACCAGCCGATCGATCATCTCGGGAATCCCGTGCACGAAGGGCTCGGCCTTCAGGCCGGTTGCCCGGTCGTCGAAGACCCACGTGCCGTTCGCCCGGTAGGGCTGAATGACCTTGATCTGGTTGTTGCGGACGTCGGTCAGCTGGGCGTCGTTGCCACAGCCGCCAAGGAGCAGACTCGCGAGGCATGGCGTTAGGAGGCATAGGGTCGCTATGAGCATCGGTGCGATTCGCTGCATGGCGCCAAGGATAGGCGGGTTTGCGTAGCGCGTCGCGCCGCTAGACTCTCCGGCATGCTGACCTTGATCTGCAAGAAGACCTGAGGCACGTGTCGCAAGGCGGTCGCCTTGCTGAACGAGCGCGGCGTGGACTACACCTACCGCGAGTACACGGAGGACGCGCTGAGCGCGGCCGAGCTGAAGGCGCTCTTCAAGCGGCTCGACCGCACGCCGGCCGAGGCGCTGCGCCGGCGCGATGCGAAGGCGCTCGGCGTGGACGGGACCGAGACCGACGCCCAGCTGATCGCGAAGATGGCGAAGCATCCGACCCTGCTCGAGCGTCCAATCCTCGACAACGGCAAGCGAGCGGTCACGGGTCGGCCGGTCGAGAACCTGCTGGACCTGCTCTAGAGCTGGGCCCTGTAGACTCCGCCCCTGTCGACCGAGGCCCTGTCGCTTCCGGCCAGGGCGCCGTTCGTCGCA
This sequence comes from Planctomycetota bacterium, assembly GCA_029259795.1. GTDB lineage: Bacteria > Planctomycetota > PLA2 > PLA2 > JAEUHO01 > JAHEIK01. The sequence continues at coordinate 1,311 of JAJDEM010000071.1, read as the reverse complement.
TCCCGTCGAGTTCCCAAGGAGAGGTCATGCGTCCGGAGGCCGAGCCTTCTACGCCCAAGGACTGGGGCTACTACACCGGAGCCAACGCGCACCTGGTGGAGTTGCTGCCGGCGGACGCCCGCCGGGTCTTGGACGTCGGGTGCGCTGCGGGTGCCCTGGGCCGGGCCATCAAGGCCGCGCGGCCCGGCATCCTCGTGGACGGCATCGATCGCGAACCCGAAGCGCTCGAGCAGGCGGCGAGCCACCTGGACTGCGTGCGCTGCGTCGATCTCGATGGGCCGCTGCCGGAGTCATCGACGACCTACGACGCGATCATCTGCGGCGACGTGTTGGAGCACCTGATCGATCCCTGGCGCGTGCTGCGTTGGCTGGCCGACCAGCTGGAGCCCGGCGGCCACGTCATCGCGAGCATCCCGAACCTGCGCTACTACAAGGTGCTGCGCGATCTCGTCTTCCGCGGGCGCTTCACCTACCGCGACAGCGGCATCCTCGACGCGACCCACTTGCGCTTCTTCACGCTGCACGAGATGGAGTCGCTCTTCGCCAAGGGGGGCCTGGAGGTGATCGAACGCAAGCCGCGCATCGGTGGCGGCAACGCGATCATGCGGGCCCTCGACTGGATCTGCTTTGGCCGCCTCGAGCAGTTCCGGACCAAGCAGTACACCCTGGTCGGGCGCAAGGCCTCCTCGGCGTGAGGTAGGGTCAGCCCATGCGCATCGGCATCGACTACCGCCCCGCCTTGGCCGTCCATAGCGGCATTGGGGTCTACGTCCGCGCCCTCGTCGATGCTCTGGCGACTTCCGAACCCGACGACCAGCTCGAGCTGTTCGGCCATCGCTTTCGTGACATCGAGAGTGTCGACAGCGCGGAGGCCCCGGCGAGCGCCCGCATGCACCGCCGGCGTGTCCCTGCCCCCGTGCTCGGGCTCGCTGCGCGTGCTGGGTTGGGCGCCGACCGGCTGATGGGCAACGTCGACGTCCTGCACGCCACCGATTTCGCGCCGCTCGAGAGTACGCGTGCGCCGCTTGTGGCCACCATCCACGACGTCTGCTTCCACACGCTGCCCGACTGCTACAGCGCGGAGCTGCGCACGCGCCTCGGGAAGGTCACCGACAGCCTCGTCGCCCGCGCCGCGCGGCTGATCGTGCCCTGCGAGCGGGTGCGCGACGAGCTGCTCGCCCACACCCAAGCCGACCCCGAGGTCGTCCGCGTCATCCCGCACGGCTCGTCGCCTCTGCCCGCCGGGCCCGCCGCTGATGGGCTCGGTCGCTACGTTCTCTTCGTCGGCACCCTGCAGCCGCGCAAGAACCT
>JAJDEM010000008.1 GCA_029259795.1 Planctomycetota bacterium | reverse complement strand
CCTTCGGGCCGCGCTCCAGGAGGAGCCAAGCATCCTGGCCCGGCACGACAAGCTGCTCGCGTTCTTCTATCAGCGCTCCGAGGACATCCTCGTGGAGCGCACGCGCCAGGAGCCCGTGTGGGTCGAGGCGTTCAAGTGCATGCGCTACGAGGTGACCCGCGGTCAGTACAAGGAGTTCCTCGACGCCTGCGAGGCCGAGCCCGGCCTGCTCTCGCGCTACCCCTGGGTCCGGCGGCTCTGGCGCGCCGTCCCCCTCAACGTGACGATCGACGCAGACGCCACGCCCGAGGAGCGCGAGAAGCGCCTCGAGCGCCGCGAGTGGGAGAAGGACCGCGCGCGCTACCTCGCCCACCGCTACCGCGAGGATTGGTGGCAGGCCGTCAAGGACCACCACAAGGAGCGCGACAACACCCGGCGCGCTGCCCTGGTCGAGGAGGCGCTGAAGGCAGGCGCCCTCGTCGTCCCCGACGAAGACACGCTGACCGACGAAGAGATCGCCCGCGCCATCCGGCAGCTGGGTGACGCGATGTTCCCGCCCGCCCGCGCCCCCCCGCGGCCGGCGTTCCTTGGACCGGGTGCACCGGATGTCACCGTCCCCGAGCTCGCGCGGCTTAGCGACGCCGATGCGCTGCTCCTGCTCACACCGCCGCAGTGGGTGACCTTCGATCCCACCGACGGGTCGCTGATTGCCAGCGTCGATGAGCGCCAGGACGACCTGCCGGTCACCGACATCTGCTGGTGGGACGCGCAGATGTTTGCGCTGTGGGCGCAGCAGAAGACCGGCATCAACACGCTGCGCCTGCCCAACTGGGAGGAGTGGACGCGCGCCTTCCACGGTGGCCAGCCGCGGCGTGAACCCGACGACTTCAACGTCAGGGGCCTGGACGGCCAGTCCTGGCCGTGGGGCAACGACGTCGACCTGCACGGCTGCAACAACCTCAACCACGTACTCAACAAGGACGTTGCGCAGCTCCGCGACGTGCGCAAGACCTACAGCTGGCACGGGGGCCGCAGCGCGGAAGGGCTACTGAGCATGGCCGGCAATGCGGCCGAGTGGACGAACAACGCCGGCTGGGGCCGGGCCGTCGACGAAGACGGGAACCTCTCGGTCGTCCCGCTCGATGTCATCGACGACCTGGACGAACGTGCCTTCGCCTGTGGCGGCTCGTTCCGCGATGGTCTGGATGACTGCCGTGTGTCGGAGAGCTCGGGTTCGGGTCGCCGGACGCTCTACAAGACGATCAGAGACTCGGCCGTAGGGTTTCGCCTCGTGTCGCCGCAAGGCGACTTCTAGCCACCATGCGCTCCCTGCTGCTCCTGCTGCTGATCGCAGCCCTCGCCGGCGGCGTGCTGCTCTGGGTCAGCCGTAGCGAGACCGAGACCCCGGACGATGCGTGGGAATCGCTCGACGATCCCCTCGAGGAGGGCTTCGTCGCACCGCGCAAGGGCGCGGGCGAGGATCCGGAGGGTGGCCTGCCGGCCATCGCCGAGTCCCCCCGTGGCCTGCCGCGCATCCTGCCGCCCGAAGCCGCGATCGAAGACATGCGCGACGCTCTCGCCATCACCAAGCGCTCGGAGAAGACCACCGCACTGCGCAGCGCCTACGAGAGCATCGGCCGCATTGCGCAGCAGCCGCGGATCCTTGAGGGCTTGCAGCGCTACGCCGTGGCGGTGGAGGACCCGCTTGTGCGCGGCGTCGTCTACGCGGCGCTCGGCGCCAACACCTCGGGCCCCTCGCGCGCGTGGTTGGCCGAGCGGCTGAAGGACGGACCGACGCTCGTCGATCGCGTTGGTGCCTTGCTTGGGCTCGCCTACGACGCGGGCGCAACGGAAGCCTTCGCGGCGGTGTTCGGCGGCTTGCCGCACTTGGCGGGAGCGCTGCCCGAACGCCTGGACGTCAGGGACGGCCTCGCCGTCCTGCTCGCTGCCCTGGAGACGGACCCGAGCGAGACAGACGCGCGCACCGATGTGGCCGCGGTCCTCAAGGCCTCGCTCGCCAAGCACCCGACCTGGTTTGCCAACGAACGCGCGGCGCTGCTGCGCTTGACCGAGGGCCAGAAGTAGTCGCACGGTCGGCGCGGCGAGCGGTCGGATCCAGCTCGCTAGCGGCCGGAGAGGAACTCCTTGGAGCGAACCTTGACGCTGCTGCTCGAACGCAGGGTGGCGCCACCTTCCGTCGTGCCCTTGCGGGCGATGATCCGACGGAGCTTCTTTTCCCAGACGACCTGGACGCAGTCGGAGACATACGGGCAATCCCGCGTCCGACAGACGTAGGTCTCGGAACCGAAGCAGTCCTTTTTCTTCGACATGCGCTCCCCAGGGGGCGATCCATCGTACGGCTCTGGCTCGGGCGGCACAAGCCACCCAAGCTCCCTCGGATCCTTGATCGGCCGGAACACCCCCCCACTCAAGACAACAGGAGCCTTCCCCGAAAGGCATGCAAACAGGTCGCTGGTAGGCTCCTCGCATGCCGCTGAGCGCCCCCCGCATCGGACAGGATCTTGTCGACGTCGCGCGCTTCCGCCGGGCCTTCGAAGGCAAGGAGGCCCGCTGGGCCCGTCGCGTGTTCACGGCCCGAGAATGGGCTGTGGGGCGTTTGAGTGCCGATCCGGCCCGGACCATGGCTACGTGCTTCGCTGCCAAGGAGGCGGCCTTCAAGGCCCTGGGCTCGGGGTGGGGTCAAGGCGTGGGTTGGCAGGACGTCGAGCTGCCAGAGGACGAGCAGCTGCCGCTGGCGCTGAGCGGCCGCGCCGCCGAGCTGGCAGCCGCCCAGGGAATCGTCCTGCGGGCGAGCACGAGCCACACCGAGACCCTCGCCATGGCGATGGTGCTCGGCCAGCCGGGCTAGCGTCCCTTCGAGAGTCCGCCCGCGTTTCAGCCCAAAAATGCGAGCGGCGAGCGCATAGGCGCTCGCCGCTGGCGATCCGTCGCCCGCAAGGGGCTCGGCACGGTTGCGGAACTACTCGCCCGGCTGGGCGACCTGCAAGCGATGCGTCTGGAAGAGCTTCCGACGCTGCTCCGGCGTGAGGTTGCGTACCTGGCCGACCGCGGCAAGCGCGGCCGAACCCACAGCGCCACCAGCCGTCGACGCCGCCATGAGGGCGTCGATCTGCTCGGGCGTGCCGTCGACTGCGGAGAGGACGCTACCGAGCGCCGTGGCTGCCGCAGCCTTGAGGTCATCACCTTCACCGTCCGTCAGGACCTTCATCAGCGCATCGGCGCCGCCCACACGGAGGTTGCCGAGCGCCCGGGTGGCGTTCATGCGGACCTCAGCCGTCGGGCCCTCGGTCGCTGCGGTCGAGAGGGGCTCGATCGCGACGTTGAGGTCGAACGACTTGCAGGAGAAGTCGACCACCGCGAAGGCGCCGGCGGCGCTCGCGGCAAGAGCGTTGGCACGCTCCTGGTCGGAGTTGAGGTCCTTGCTCTTGGCGGCAGCATCGACGGTCGAGAAGACAGCCGACTCGACGATCGGCTCGGCGATGAAGCCGCTGAGCTTGTCGCCGTACTTGCTCGCGAAGCCTTCGCGGATGGCGTCGGCCTTGGCGCTCGACGTGTCACCGACGAGGACGACGATCTTCATGCCCTGGGTGCGAGCGTCCTCGAGGAGCTCGTCGATCACCATGTAGGACGAGCTGTGCGCCATGCTGTTGACGGTGCTCGCGCTGCCGAGGTCGGCACGCACGATGATGACGTCGAGGCTCGGTGCGTTCTTCGCGCGCATGACACCGAAGGTGCCCTTCGCTGCGCCCGAAGCCTGGATGCCGCCGTGGTGGAGCGTCATCAGGATCTTGCCGCGCGTCTCGTCGTTGTCGTCGATGACCATCGCCTGGCGGATGGCGCTCTCGGACGCGGCCTGCGCACCCAGGGCAACCACCTTGTCGGCGTTGGGCATGCCCCGCTTGGGGCTCATGCGGAGCGCCGCGATGGCGGCCGCGTAGCGGACGCGCTTCTGCGGAGCGCCGAGGGCGTGACCGATCGGGTGATCGCGAAGGTCCTCATTGCCGTAGGTCGCGGAGATCAGCTGGCAGCAACCGACCGCAACGTCCCAGTCCTCGTCGGCCATGGAGCCCTTGAGGGCGGCACTGGCCGCACTGAAGCCCTGGCTGGCCGCAAGCGTCGCCGCGCCGGCGAGGCTGTCCGGGGCCGAGCCACCGTTGGCGGCCTGGACCTGCGCCTCGACCTGCTGCGCGAGCAGCGAGCGGACGAGCAGGGCGCGAGCGCCCATGTGGGCCGGGTCGAGGGCGAGCGCGTCAGCGGCGCACTCCTCGGCCATCTGGAAGGGGTAGAGGTAGGCGGGGACCGAAAGGCGAGCGAGCTTGCCGTCCTGCCAACGCCACATGTTCTTGTTGCTGTCGAAGCTGGCGATGACGTTGACGTCACGGCTGTAGTAGCGGTGGCCGAGCGCCGTGTAGGCGTCGGCGGCGGAGCCTTCGCCCCCACCGAGCTTGGCGAGTGCCTTCTCGGCCTTGGCCTTGGCACCCGGATCCTCTTCAGCGGCAGCCATGGCGGCGACGGCGGCGTGCGCGCGCGTGTCACCGATGTCGCCGAGGATCGTCGCGGCGTACGCCCGCATGCGGGCGTTGTCCGACGAGAGCACCTCGCTCAGTGCGGTAGCGGCGTCGCTATGCAGCTGGCGGAGCGCAAGGATGGCGTTGACCGCGGTGTCCGCGTTCTCGCTGGCCAGGTAGCCGTAGAGATGCGGCACGGCAAGCTCACCGGCGCGGCGCAGCTCGACACGCGCACGACGCTGAACGTCGATCTGCGTGCTGCTGACAGCCTCGTCGGCCTTGGCCTTGATCTCATCGTCGCTGCCGAACGCCTCACCCGAAGCGGGCTTGGCCTTGTTCAGCAGGTACTTGATGAGTCGCTCGTGCTCGCCACCCTTGGCAAGCGCGCGCAACAGCACACGGTTCTCCGTCTCGAGGAGGACGCTGTAGACCTCACTGTCGTCGGGGTTGCTCTCGACGTAGGCGCGCAGCTTGGGCAGCACCTTGTCGTAGTTCCCCGTGGAGTAGTCTTGAAGTGCGTCTTTAAGGGCACCCTCGTCCGCACTCGCGGTCAGGGGGCAGAAAATGGCCCCGACCAGTAGTGCAGCCGCGATGATGAGCCCAGTGTCGACACGAAAGCCAAGTGCCTTCATGAAGTCCTCCCTTTGCCGGCGACGAGGACCGGACGCGGGAACTCCCTCAAGTCCCTGTGCCTACCCCGTCGGAATTTCGCCAAGTCCCGGTGATTCCGGTACTTGCAGTCGCGGGAGTGTACGCCCCTCGCGGATAGGGTGTCAAGAACGGCCTCGAAGTCCGTGTGTAGGCCTATCCCCTTTGTTTGCAGTGACTTAAGGCGAATCGTCGACCTTTCGGCCTCCGATCCCCAACGCGAGGGCCCGTCCGACCCCCATCGTGATGGCGCAGCCGGCGAACGCGGCCCAGATAGAAGCCGCTCCCCCCGCGGCCGCGAGCGTGATGCGAGCTCCTTCGCTCCCGGAGGCCGAGACCGCCAAGGTCGTGAACAGCAGCACGATGGCCGTATAGGCCAATCGGACCCCGATCAAGGCATGCCACCGCCGGACCCAGGCGCCGCGAAAGCCCAGCAGAAACAGGCCGAGAACCGGCCCCAGAAGGAAGCCCAGCCAGCGCAGGAGCAGGGCAACGACGACCCGGCCCTGGCTCCTGGCCACGCAGGCCACTCCCCCAGCGAGCACGCCGTCGAGGAGAGTCAGGGGGCGCGCGCGGCGCAGCCGCGCGCCGTCTTCGAATGGTTTGCTGCGCAGCGGCTCCACGAAGTCGATGAGCGTCGCGGTCGCCATCGAGTGGATCGCGGAGTCGATGCTCGCGGCATGGAGGCGGCGAACAGCGCAGCCGCCAGGATGCCCGCGAGGCCGACGGGCAGGTGCCCGGCGACAGAGGTTGCAAACACCGGGTCCACCGCGGGCTTGCCTTGGTTGAGCGGGATGTCCTGCCCGCCGAGCTTCGCAGAGCGTGCGACGCCGAGGCTGAGCGTGAGCAGCGTGGGGGACGCCGCGAGATCGAGATCCGGGTTCACCGGCGCGGGACGCGCTGGGTCGACGACGACCGCCCACGCATCGGCCAGGCCACCCGGCAGCTCGCTGACGACCAACGCGATGGCAGCGCCCACGCCGCCCGCGCCGCTCACGCCTCCTCGTCCGACCCGGCGGGGAGGTCCGCCTCATCCGCCCACGGGAAGAACAGGTCCGAGAGCGCCGCTTCGAGATGCGGTCCCGTCCCCGGCAGGTGAATGCCGCCCGCAGCCGGCGGGCATGGCGTCAACCAGACCGTCGCGTGGCTCGCGCCCCGCGCGCGCAGCCACGCGGCGAGCGCCTCGACGACCGCTTGGCCGGGCGCACTCATGCTCGCGCTGTGCTTCCAGGCCCGGGCCGATGCCATTGCCACGAGGACGACATGATCGTCGACCGCCGGCTCAGGCAAGGCCCACGCGGCCATGAGGTCTTCAGGCAAGGCACCGTCCGCTGCGGGGCGCACATAGGCGTAGGGCACCGCAGCCTTGTCGGCGCGCGCTCGGAGTCCCTGGCCGCGATCCTCGATGCCGTCGTCGTCGATCACGATGACCGCGTCGGGCGCGCCGCTGTCTTGATGGCGCACGGTCATGCGCACGGCCCGCTGCGCGATCTCATACGCCGCGTGGTCACCGACGCCTTCGCCCAGCGGCTCCACATGCTCGGCCAGCCAGGCCGCGCCATCGCTGAAGGTGCGTACCCGCTGGGCGGATGTCTCCATGGACGCGCGCAGGTCCGCCGGGGCATCGGCGAGGTGCGCGGCGACCGCCTCGGGGTCGGTCGGGTAGAGGCAGACGTCGCAGCCGGCGCGCAGCGCACGCGCCGCGGCCTCGGCCTCGCCACCGTCTTGCAGCGCGCCCGTCATCAGGAGCGCATCCGTGAAGATGAGGAGGTCATCGGCGTGCTCCCCGGCCAGCGCGCGCGCGTGCGCAACGATCGGCTCGCTGAAGGTGGCAATGGTGCCTGTGTCGTCCAGGGCCGGGAAGGCCACGTGCGCTGTCATCAAGCCGGGCACCACGCCAGCAAGCAAGTGGGCGAAGGGCACCAGATCCCGCTGCTCGAGCTCGCTGCGGTCGGCGCGCACCACGGGGACGCCGTCATGGCTGTCCGTGGACGTTGCCCCGTGCCCCGGGAAGTGCTTGGCGACGGGCAACGCCCCCGCGTGCAGGATGCCGTCGCACACGGCCGCGCCCAGCAGGGCCACCCGATGCGGGTCGTAGCCGAAGGAGCGGTTGCCGAGAATGGGGTTGTCCATGACGCTGCGCACATCGACCGACGGCGCGAAGAGGACGTCAATGCCGACGCTGCGGGCATCCGCCGCCGTGGCGGCGCCCAGCGCGGCGGCCTCCTCCGGCGTTCCGGCGAGGCCCACGAGGCCATAGGGCGGCAGGCGCCTAAGCCCCTCGACCTGCTGGCCCGCGCCGCGCTCCATGTCCGAGGCGATGAAGATCGGACGCCCGGCGGCGCGGCGCAGGCCGGCGGTCATCTCGCGCACCTGACTCGCTTCCCCGCCAAACAGGATGAAGCCGGCGAGCCAGGGCTGCGCCGCACGGTCGAGCGCCGTCTGGATCTCCGCAGCCGCGTCGGCGCACGTGTCGAGACGGATGGCGGGCACGATCAGGGGCAGATCCAAGCTCATGCCCCGAAGCTAGCCCGGATTCCTGCGCGCCTAAGAACGACCTGCAGACGCGGCGTGCGGACAGGCCGCTTGGCTAGCCGCCGCCCGGCGTTTCGTCGTCGGGCTCTTCGGCACCGCCACCCGGACGGCCGCCGCCGCCCTTGCCCTCGGGATCGGGCGCGAACGGTGCCGACGGAGCGGGCAGGGGGTCGGGGGCCTTCAACGACTTGCTGCCCCCACCAAAGAGCTGCGTCCACCACGTGCCGGCGGCGCGCCCGCAGCCCATGACAAGCCAGCCGCGGCCGAGCATGTTGCGGTGGTGGCCGGAGGAGCGAAACCACGCCATGAACGCGCCGTGGCCCGTACTCGGTCCGCGCGCGATGTTCTCGCCGACGCCCGCACCGAAGCCCTGCTGCTTGGCGCGGGTGCCCGGCGTGCGGTTCGTCGGTTTGGCGTACGGGGCCGGCACGTTGTGGGCGAAGTACTGGTTGGTCGCCATGTGGCGGCTGTGCCCACGGGCGGCGCGGGTGAGCTTCTCGTCGATCTTGACCGAGAGCAGGCCCATCATCATCCGGTAGTCGTTGACGGAGCGGACGTTCTCCTTCTCTTGACCGGTGGCGGTCGTCGAGAGGGTGGTGTTGTAGAGGATCACCGCGAGGGAGTACTCGCGCTTGCCCGGATCGGAGGACGCCGGCACATCGATCGCCTTGTTGATGCGTTCCTTGAGCGCCTCGAGATCCGGCTGGAACGACGGGTTGACCTGGGCGAGGACTTCGTCGACCTCGGTGATGTAGGTGAGGCGCTCCTGAAGCTTGCTGTCCCACTGGGCGACGAGGTCGAAGGGGCGCTCCCACACCTCGCGTACCTGGTCGACGCGCGCCTCGACCTCCTTCTGGTTCTTCTTCTGCGGGTTGGGGTAGGGATACGCCGCCGCGTCGTAGATCAGCGCGAGCGCGTGCTTGCGTCGCTCGGCGAGCAGCCCCAGGAGCTTGGCCTTGTACTTCCCGCTGCCAAAGGACTTGCTGCGAACGAGCTCGTCCATCAGGAAGGCGCGGCGGCGCTCGAGTGCGCCCTTGAAGCGGGGTGCGGCGGCCTCGCCCAGCGCAAACAGTGCGTCGGCCGCGGCCTTGCGCTCGCCCGGTCGCTTGCTGTCGAGCAGCTTGAGCGCGGCGACGATCTGCTCCTCGCGGACGAAGTCATCGCGCTCGGTCGGCGTGACGTAGCGGCCCCGATAGACGACGAAGCCGCCCTCGGGTACCGGCATCGAGCGCCAGCGTGCGAGCGTGGCAAAGACCGTCTCGGTGGGCACGCCCTTCTCAGTGGCGACGACGAGCGTCTGCTCGGCGTCCTCGTCTTGACCCACGGCATGCAGGAGGCCTGCCGCGGGGAGGGCCGAGTCCTTGTTCGTGCCCAGGCGCTTGAGCAGGCCCGGCCACACGGATGCGGGCAGCCGCGACCATGCGGTCTTGCTGCGGCCGCCGCTCACCTTGGCGTGGACGAACACGTCGTCCGCATCGATGAGGGACGCCTTCAGGCGAGGCGCGAGGCGGACGTTGACGTAGCGCTCCGGCGCCGCCTTGATGTCGGCGATCAGCAGACTCTTGGCGCGGGCTGCGAGGCCGTAGTCCTCGGCCCGGCCGAGGACGCGTGCCTTCTGGGCGCCGTCGGGGAAGGCGCGTGCCGCTGCCGCGAGCTGCGCCGCACCGTCACGGTACGTGCCGGCCTTCGCCGCCGTGGCTGCCTCGGCGAGGAGCGCGTCGGCGCGCTTGCGCAGCGCCTCGTCGACCGAGGGCGCAACCGGCGCGGGCTCCGTCTTGCCGGGCCGCGGGTCGGTGGGCCGGGGATCGGTTGGCCGCGGGTCGGTCGCGCTCGGTCGTGTGGGCGTCGGCTGACTCGGGGCCACGACGTCCTGCATGGCCTTCGCGGTCGCGCGGGCCTTGGCGAGCACGGCCTGCGCAGGGAAGCCCTTGAAACGCGGCAGCATGTCGTCGAAGAGCTTGACGCTGTTGTAGGACGTACCGGACTTGTTCCAGCGCTCGGCCCGGGCCACCAGCTCGGCCGCCTTGGCGTCTGCAAGGACGCCCAGGCCGCGAATGGCTTCGGCGACCTCGGCCGCGACGTCGATCGCGACGGGCGACTTGGTCGCGAGGCCCTGCCAGGCCTCCAAGGCCCGGGCAAACTCCGCCTTGTCGACAAGGTCCGCCACGACGTGCTGTGTCGCCTCGAGGTTCTGCGTCCGCCACTCCGTCTGGGCACGGAGGATGGACGCCTTGGCGCGGTCAAAGCGCCCCGCCTGGAGTTCGCCGTACGCCTCGAGGAAGCGCTTGCGCTCCGCGCCCAAGGTCTGCTGGGTGAGCACGAGGCGCTCGCCGCGCAGCCGCTCGAGCGCGGCATCCATCTCCCGCACGACGCCGCCGACCAGGGAGAGGCCGTCGGAGGCCTTGCCCTTGAACGGTCCGCCCTCGGGTGCCCTGTCGAGCACTCGCTGGAACTCGAGCCGCGCGGTGTCGTAGTCCTGCGCATCGAAGAGGCGATGGCCTTCCTTGATGCCGCGTGCCAGGGACGCGTCGTCACCCTGATCGAGTCCTTGGGTGACGAACCAGACGCCGACCAGGACCACGACACCCGCGAGCAACCCCACGAGCGGGATGCGGGACTTCTCCTTGCGCGTCCGGGCCCCGGGCGCCGCCGTCACGACGGCGTCCTCGGCGGAGGCGTCGCCCGACTTGGCGTCGGACGGTTGGCTGTCAGCCGACCCGCTCGCCGGCGTCTCGCTGTCCACAGCGGGGCTGCTCGAGGCCGGGCTGTCCGAGGGCCGGGCGTCCTCGGAGGTCGCGTCGCTCGCGGCGGTCGGCTTGGGCTTGGCGGCGGCCTTGGGCTTCGCAGCCGAGGTGGCCTTCGCGGCAGCCTTGGGCTTCGCGGCAGCCTTGGGCTTCGCCGCCTGCGGGCGCGCGGGGACGGCCTCAGGCTGCGCGGGGGCGCCGGCGGCCGTGGCCAGATACGTGATGCGTGCCGCGCCGACCTGGATTACATCGCCGTCGTTCAAGGAGATCTGCTTGATGGCAACGCCGTTGACCAATGTCTCGCTGCCGCTGCCGAGATCCTTCAGTTTCGTACGGCCGCCGCCGAGCGGCTCGAGCACGCAGTGGTGCCGGGCAACGCCATCGCCTTGGATGCACAGGTCGGCGTCGTCGGCCTTGCCGATGCCGACCGGCGCCTCCGGCAAGGGAGCGTCGAACGACTGACCTTGGATTTCGATTCGGATCGCGGGCATTGCAGCTGCGCGCCTCCCAGGGAAACGGACCGCCTGAGTCTACTCCGGTCGCTCGACTCAGGACGGCATCAGCGGTGGAGCAAGAACTCCAGGAACTCGTGGGCGTGGTCGATCTGGAATCCGGCATCCCGGGCCCCGACCTCGGTGCAGCGGCCCTTTCCATGGGGCCGAATCCCGGCGCCCCAGAGCGCGAACGGCACCGGCTGGCGGAGGGCGGCCCCCGTCTCCGTGGCGACCCCGGGGCCGCAGACGACGACGAGACGGGCCTCAGGGCCCCCCTCCAGCGCGCGGAGCAGGCGCCCGAGGACGTAGCCATCGAAGCGCTCGAGCGTCTCGACCTTGGCCACGAAGTCGCGGGCGTGGCTCGCGGCAGCCGCCGCGTCCACGTGGACGTACACCAGTTCATGGGACTCGAGCGCGGCGAGTGCGGCGTCGGCCTTGGCGCGCAGGTTGGAGCCGGGACGGCCGGTCGAGCCCTCCGGCGTCACGGTCTCGACGCCCTGCATCCGGGCGGCGCCGAGGAAGCAGGGATCCACGCCAACGACGAGGGCGTCGAGACCCGTCCGCGCCGTGAAGTCCGGCAACGGCACGCTGACCCCGGGCCCCCAAGGCCACGCGAGCGTCGCCGGGTTCTCGCCGAGCTCGATACGCAGGCTGTTGACCTCATGCCCCGCGAAGACCTCCCGACTGCGCTCGATCATGCCGATCAGACTCTTCGCGCCCGTGCCACGGGGTAGGGAACGCTTGATCTTCGCGGAGGCGGCATCGAAGGGCGGGACGAGTTCCACCTTCAACTCGCGCGATCCCTTCCACACGCAGAGATGCCGGGCGCCGTGCCCGGCGTGAAAGGACATGTCCTCGCCGCTGAACGCCTCGCCCAGACTCTCGAGCAGGAGCGCGGCCTCATCGCGCAGGATGCCGCCGGCCGTCGCATCGTAGATCGTGTCGTCGTCCGCGGAGACCAGGGCGAGGCGCAGCACTTGATCGTGCCGCCCGACCTCGACGCCGAATGCTGCGGCCTCGAGCGCCGCGCCGACATCGCCGTAGCTGATGGCGTCGAGACCGAACATGGCGAGGGCGAAGGCGCCCTCCTCGGCCCGACGAACGCTGGGCGCGGGCACGAGACGGCCGATGCGCCCCTTGCGCGCCAGGCGGTCGAGGACCGGCGTCGCCGCAGCCTCCAGCGGAGTGCGTCCGCCGAGTTCCTCGAGCGGCCGGTCCGCGGCGCCGGCAGCGACGACCACGACGGTCTTCAACGCACTACTCCTGCGGGGCTTCGTCCGGCGCGTCCTCACCGGGCAACGGCTCTCCGGGGAGCACCAACCAGGGGAAGGGCTTCTCCGGCACGCTGTGCCGCTCGAGGCGCACGTCGAACGTGGAGATGAAGATCTCCATGACGGCTCCGGTGCGCGCCTCGTGGATGTGGCCGCTGTAGGCCAGGAGCTCGCGCGGGGACAGCACGGCGTGCAAGTGCACGAAGGGGCGGCCGTCATCGGCGGCGATCGAGATGCTTCCTGTGAGGTTGCTCACCTCCATGGGCTCGTCGAGCTTGCGCTTGAGGTACTCACCCGACTCGGGATCCAGCCAACTCATGACGGCACTCTGGGTCGAGCCGAGGCCGGTGATGTAGCCGGCAGTCACGCTCTCCTCGCTGGCGAACTGGCGCAGGGAGGCGATGACTTCATCGCCCGGATCCAAGCGCATCATGTAGCGCCCGTCGCCGAGGGGGTGATAGTGCATGCCGTCTCCTGCGGACCTCGCAGCCCTACCGACTGCGCGCGGGCAGCCTACGCCCCCCGCCTCAAGGGTTCAAACACGGGGTCCATTGTGCAATTTTCGCCCGCCGGCCGGCCTCCGGCGATGATCCGAGCACGATGCACTTCCATTTCGTGGTCAATCCCGCTGCGGGCCGCCAGCAGGCGCTGCCCCTCGTCGAGGCGATCACCAAGGCCCTGGAGGCCGGCGGGGCCAAGGCGACTCGCTATGTCACGACGGCAGCGGGCGATGGGGCCGAACATGTCCGCACCCTGGCCGCGGACGCATGCGATCGCCTCGTGGTGGTCGGCGGGGACGGCACCCTGCGTGAGGTGGTCAATGCCCGCGCACTGCCGCTGCCCTGGCCCGTGGGGATCGTCCCCATGGGGACCGCCAACATCGTCGGACGGGAGGTGCGCATGCCGCTCGACCAGCGTGCCCCGCGCATGGCCGCGGGCCTGCTGGCCAGCGAGCCGTGGACGGTCGATGTCATTCAGCTGACCCGCGCGGACGGGACGCTCGAGCGCGCGGTGGCCAACGCCGGCGTTGGACTGGATGCCGAGATCGTGCGGGCCGTCTCCGAGGTGCGCGATGGCGGCTCCGGAGGCTACAAGCGCTGGATCCGCCCCATCATCGACTCCTTCTCCTCGTTCCGCTTTCCGAAGTTGCGCGTAACCGTCGACGATCACATCACGTACGCCGCTGGTGCCGTGATCGTGCAGAACGCGCGCAACTACGGGGGCGTGTTCGAGCTCTCGCCGGACGCGCGGCTCGACTCGGGTTCGCTCGACGTCATGATCATTCGCGCGCGAACCAACCGCGCCCTGTTCGGCATCCTGTTCAGCGCGTGGACGAAGCGCGCGCCGCGCAACAAGGACGTGAAGTTCGTGCGCGGGCAGCGCGTGTCCTTGCGCTCGTCCAAGCAAGCACCCGTGCAAGCCGACGGCGACCCGGCCGGCTGGACCGACGTCGACCTCGAGTTGTTGCCTGGGGGGCTGACGCTGTTACGTGCACCGTAGGGGGCGGCGGAACACCGGCGAGATGCTCGCCTCCCTGAGGATCGCGGGCGGCCACACGGCACGTCGCTTCGCGACGTACCTGGGCAGCCCCTACGGGACCCTTCGGCGAGGGGTGATGCTGTAGGGGTGGGCCAGGGTCCGCGCCCCGCGCGGGCCCGTGTGCCCACCCGGAGGCGTGAACGATCCGGAGGTTCGCTGGCGATGCGTCCTTACGGCATCCCCGCCGCATCGCGAATGCGGCGGATCGACTCGAGCAACGCAGGCAGTGTCTCGAGCGCCAGCATGTTCGGCGCGTCGGAGAGGCCCTTGTCGGGGTCTTCGTGCACCTCGAGGAAGAACCCGTCCACGCCCACGGCGGCCGCCGCGCGCACGAGGCCAGGCACCTCGGTGCGATCCCCGCCGGTCGTCGCACCGCGACCGCCCGGGCGCTGCACGCTGTGGGTACCGTCGAAGATCACGGGGTGACCCAAGCCGCGCATGAGCGGCAAGGAGCGGAAGTCCACGACGAGGTTGCCGTAGCCGAAGGTGACGCCGCGCTCGGTGAGCATGATGTCGCCGCCGCCGGCTTCGGTGAGCTTGCCGACGACCTCCTTCATGTTCTCCGGAGCCAGGAACTGACCCTTCTTCACGTTGACCGCCTTGCCGGTCTTCACGGCGGCGATCAGGAGGTCGGTCTGGCGACAGAGGAACGCCGGCACCTGCAGCACGTCCACGACCTCCCCCACGGCGCCTGCCTGCTCGGCGGTGTGGAAGTCCGTGAGGACGGCGCAGCCGAGCTCGCGCTTGACCTCCGCGAGAATGTCCAGGCCCTCGTCCAGGCCCGGGCCGCGGAAGGAGTCGATGCTCGTGCGATTGGCCTTGTCGAAGGAGGACTTGAACGCGAAGTGAAAGCCCGCCGCCTTGACGATGTCGCGCAGCCGCTCGGCGTGGCTCAGCACCATCTCGCGGCTCTCGATCACGCAAGGCCCAGCGATCAGAAACGGCGCGGAGCCGTCCCCCACCTGGAAGTCGGCAACCCTGCAGGGCTTGACGGTGCTCACGAGGCGTCTCCTTCGGTGGCTTCCCCGATCGCGCGGTAGGGCGCGTCGGGGCGTTCGTTGCCAAGGATGTCGGCGTGCTTCTCTCGCTCGCGCACGACGGCGTAGCGGTCGCCGTCGACCAACACCTCCGGCGGACGCGGACGATCGTTGTAGTTGCTGCCCATCACGGCTGTGTAGGCACCCACACTCATGACCGCGAGCAGGTCGCCGCGGACCATGGTCGGCAGCGGGCGGTTCTGGGCCAGGAAGTCGCCAGACTCACAGACGGGGCCGACGACGTCGACAGGATCGTGGTCGCCCTCCTCCCCCAGGGGCGGGGGCGGCTCGCCCACGACGGGCCACATGCGGTGGTAGCCCTCATACAGGCTCGGGCGCAGCAGGTCGTTCATGCCTGCGTCGACGATGACGAACTTCTTCGCGCCGGAGGTCTTGTTGAACACGACGCGGGTGAGCATCACACCGGCGTTGCCGACGATGATGCGACCCGGCTCCATGACGAGCTTCAAGCCGCAGTCGGCGACGACCGGGCGAATCGCCTCGGCGTAGTCGCTGAACGCGGGCGCCTTCTCGTCCTTGTAGAAGATCCCGTAGCCGCCGCCCATGTTGAGGTACTCGAGATGGGGCGCGTCGGCCTTGAGGCGCAGGGCGAGGTCGCGCGTGCGCGCAACGGCCTCGGCGTACGGCGCGACGTCGGTGATCTGGCTGCCGATGTGGCACTGGATCCCGCGCAAGGTGAGGTGGTCGTGGGCGAGCGCGCGCCGGGCCAGCGCCTCGCCACGGTCGAGGTCGACGCCGAACTTGTTCTCTTTCTTGCCGGTTGTGATGTAGCGGTGCGTCTTCGGGTCGACGTCGGGGTTGACGCGGATCGCGACGCCGGGCTTCTCACCGAGAAACGTTGCGACGGCACCGAGGACGTCGAGCTCTTCTTCGCTCTCGACGTTGAACATCAAGACGCCGACTTCCATCGCCGCCTTCATCTCGGCTTCGCTCTTGCCGACGCCGGAAAACACAACGCTCGCCGGGTCCGCACCAGCGAGCAGCACGCGAGCGAGCTCGCCACCCGAGACGATGTCGAACCCGCAGCCGGCCTTGGCCAGCAGCTCGAGCACGGCCAGGTTGCTGTTGGCTTTGACCGCGTAGCACACGAGCGGATCGAGACCGGCGAAGGCCTCCTTGAGCCGTGTTGCGTGGTCGCGCATGGTGGTCGCGCTGTAGACGTAGGCGGGTGTGCCCACCTCGCCTGCGAGGGCGTCAAGCGGCACCTGCTCGCAGTGCAGCCGGCCATTGGTGTGAGTGAACTGGTCCACGGGTGCTTCCTGGTCGAGCCCGGAGGATACGGGCGAAGCGGCCCCGCCCCGCACACCTGCCGCCGCGGGCTATCCTGCGGCCATGCGGATGGGGCTGATCATTGCCGGGGTGCTGCTCGGCGGCGTGTTGCTCTGGGTGCTGATCACGCGGCACGAGGTGCGGCGCACGCCAGCGCCGCAGGCCGACGCTGGTGCCACAACGAAGGCCATCCAGGAGCCCGGCCTCCGCGGTGCCAGCCCGGCAAGTCCAGGCCAGGAGGTCGACGTTCGAGGCCCGGCGCCGACGCCCAGTCAGGTGCGGCGTTGGATCGTGGCATCCCTGAAGCTCCCTGCCGGGGCACCGGGCTGGCCGCAACTCAAGCGCTGGCTGACCGATGAGCGTATCGACTTCGCCCCCTACCTGGAGCACATCCTCAAGGCGTGCATGGGCGACACGGCGGCCGCGCGCGAACCGGGCGTACGACTGCTTGCCGTTGCACTCGATCCAGGGCCGCTCTCATCCTTCACGCTGCGCGCCAAGGGAGTGCTGGAGGCACACCCCCTGTACTCTGGGCCCCTGCGACCCGCACACTTCGACAGCGCGCTAGGGGTCGCACCGTCGGGCCGCGCGCCGGAGGCAGCCCACGAGATCTTCCGTCGGATGAGCGCGCTCGGTCCGCGGGCCGAGGAACTGATCCCGCATGCCATGGATTGGCTCGCCGGCGAGAGGCGGCGTTTCGATGCCCGTGCCGCCCGGCTGGTCGCGGCTGGCATCGAAGACCACGAGGAGTTCGAGAGCAGCGGCCTCAAGATCGCGCGGGCCATCGCCGAACTCGGCGTACCCGCGCTGCGCTATCTCGACCCGTGGCTCGCGGACGGGGACGACGGTGGGCGCGACCTTGCCGAATCGGTCGTCCTCCTCATCGGTCTTGACGCCGGGCCGTCGCTCGTTCAGTGGATGAGGTCGGGAGACCCCCGTGTCCGCGAGGGGGCGCTGGCAATCTTCGATACCAGCCGACTCGACTGGTCCTCAGGGATCCGTGCGGCTGCTGTGGCCTGCATGCGCGACCCGCACGAACGCGTACGCGAGCACGCGATCGGGGCCCTTGTCGGTTGGTTGTACAAGCCGGATGTCGCGCACGAGTTCGCACATGTGCTGCGTGGTACTGACCCGGCACTACGTGTGGCAACGCTGGAGGCGCTTGCCTCGCACCAGTTCGAGCTCGGAGATGATCTGCCTGCGTCCATCCGCGAGGCTGTCTTGGACATCATGGCCGAGCCTCGCGAAACGGAAGACGAGGCGATCCTCCAACTCTGGAAGCGGATGGAATGGCTGCCGAACGCCCGTGACATGGGACATGCCGCGGGCGGACTGCTACGCGCTCTGGTTCGCAGCGGCGCGCTCCCGACCGCGCGAGACAACCGAGACCTTACGGACTACGAGAGCCTTTGGTCCGAGCTGGGTCCCGAGGCGTGGCCGCATCTCTGGAAGGGCTTGCAGTCGGAGGACGCAGCGATGGGTGAGGCCGCCGGGTGGGCCATGGCCTGGGCCGGCGATCCGGACTCAGTGCACCGGCGACTTCTTCGTGCGTGGCTTGTGGACCACGAGGAGTCGCCCGTCCACACCCACATCGCTGCGGCGCTGGCGGCGGAGGGCCAGATCGCCAGCGTGCCTGTACTCCTTGAGGGACTGAGGGCCGACACCTGGGGCGAGCGGGCCTTCGCAGCCGTAGGGCTCAGGCGCCTCGGAGGGGACGCCCTGCCCCACCTGCGCGCGCTCGCCGCCGCCATCGGCGACGCCAATGCACGCCGCATCGTGGAGGCCTACGCGGGGCTCCCCCGTCGGCCAGACCTTCCGGATGGCGAGAATCACGCCGCCACGAACACCATGGAGTCGGCGTTCGAGATCATCGCGGCCCGCGATCTCGAGGTGGCCTACGAGTTGATCGCGCACGAGAGCTGGGACGTGCGGTTCCTCATCGGGCGCGTCCTCTCACGCGCCGAGGCTCGCGGCATGGCCGTACTCCAGAAGCTCTGGCCGCGCGCCTCGCTCGCCGAGCGGACGGCCACTCTCGACGTGCTGCGCCGCATGGATGACTGGGCCCCGATGAAGAGCGAGGTCCTGGCGTCGTTCCGATCGAGCGACCGCGCCCTACGCGTGGCCGCTGCCGTGCTTCTCTTCTGGGATGCGACGGGTCCCTTGGGAGTCGAGACGGCTGATGCCCTAGCCGACGCCGCCGTACGCCAGACGTCACACGCACCCGACATGGTGGGCCACGCGGCGTCACGAGCGCTGCTGGGGGCCTCCACGTGGGAGAAGCCGCACGCCCGCGCCCTGACGGCGCTACGCAAGTACGAAAAGCACGCCGACCGCGTCATCCGCGAGCGCGCCAAGAAGCTCATCAAGGAGATCGAAGCGGATCTCCCGCCCGCAGGCGCGCTCCCGCCGCTGCGCTAGTTGAGCTGCGTCTTCGGGCGCCGGATGGCGCGGAACTTCGGCGGCGTCGTGGTCTTCTTCTCTTCCTCGGACTTCTCTTCGGCGAGGCGGTCGAGGTAGGCCTTCAGCTTCTTCAAGGTCTTCGTGTGGATCTGGCACACGCGACTCTCGGAGATGTGCATGACGCGCCCGATCTCCTTCATCGTGAGGCCCTCGTGGTAGTAGAGCGCGATCACGGTGCGCTCGTTCTTCGCGAGGGTCGTCATGAGGGCGCGGGCCAGGTCCTTCGCCAGCATCTGGTCGAAGGGCTGGTGGCTATCCTTGTCCATCAAGGCATCGAGCTTGCGCAGCGCCATGGGATCGTCGTCGTCGGAGTCCTGCTGGTTGAGCGTGTACACACTCGTGAGGTTGGACTCGCGGCGGAGCTTCTCGACCTCAGCCGTGGTCATCTTGAGCATCTGGCCGACTTCGTAGTTGCTCGGCTCGCGGCCGAGGCGCTTCTGCAGCTTGGCCGTGCAATCGCGGTAGGTCCCGGCCCGGTTGCGCACGAGTCGCGGCACCCAGTCCTGGGCGCGCAGCTCGTCGAGGATCGCGCCGCGGATGCGGGTCGCGCAGTAGGAGGGGAAGGGTGTGCCCCGCTCCAGGTCGTAGTTCTCGATCGCCCGCATCAAGCCGAACACGCCGGCGCTGCGCAGATCCTGCACGTCGATCGAGCGCGGCAGGCGGGCGGCGATCCGGTTGCCGATGACCTTCACGAGGTAGTGGTAGGTCTCGACCAGCTCGTTGCGGAGCTCATCGCGCTTCTGGCCGGCGTCCGCGGACTTGAACTCGGACCACACCCCGCTCATGTCGGGTTCGGGCCGACGCTTGCGCTTCGGAGCCCGACGGCTCCTCGGGGCAGGACTCTTCGATACAGCAACGATCGGACACATATCGGCCTCCGCTCCCCGCTTTCACACCCAAAAGCGGGGTCCAAGACGAATCCTGCACCCGGTTCGGAGGACCTCCTAGCCGAAAGTTGTTGTCAGTTAGAGACTTACGTTCGTTGGGTCGGGGGCGGTCGAACCGCAAGACCTTGCATTCGAAGGCCAATTTCCATGAACGAAACCACAAGATCTTGTGGAGCTAACAGGATACATACACAACGCAAAAAAGTGCCGACGGCCGCCCCCAGGCCGCTCGGTCCACGCAGAGACAGCGCCTTGGCCCAGCGGAGAGAGGGCTCAAGACGCGCCGCGGGGCGCCAGCTTGGGTGGTCAGCAGGTCGTTACGGAAGATCGGGCGTCCGAGCGATGCCCTGAAGCAGGGGTGTGTCCGTCGTTCGAATGCCCCCCCACTGTAGGAGAGGTCACCGACAGCCGGCGTAGGCGTAGGCTGCGGGGGCAACCAGCGAGACGGAGCGTCCGGCGGCCAGCCCTTCCCGGTACAAATCGGCCCGCCCAGACTCCAAAGAGAGGATTTCCCGTGGCCGACATCATGGAACGCGTGGTCGCCCTGACGAAGCGCCGAGGGTTCATCTACCCCAGCAGCGAGATCTACGGGGGTCTGCAAGCCACCTACGACTACGGCCCCATGGGTGTCGAGTTGAAGCGCCTCATCAAGGACGACTGGTGGCGCGACATCGTCCGCGAGCGCGACAACGTCGTAGGGCTCGACGCCTCGATCCTCATGGCCGCCAAGGTCTGGGAAGTCTCGGGCCATGTCGGCGGCTTCAACGACCCGATGATCGACTGCAAGACCTGCAAGGGCCGCTTCCGGGCCGACAAGCTGGATCAGTCCCAGTGCCTCAAGAAGAAGAAGCTCACGCCCAACGAGTGTGGCGGTGACTTCACCGAGCCGCGTCAGTTCAACTTGATGTTCTCGACCAAGGCCGGCCCCGTCGACGAGGACGCCGCGACGATCTACCTGCGCCCGGAGACGGCGCAGGGGATCCTGGTCAACTTCAAGAACGTCATGGACACGACGCGCGTGAAGATCCCGTTCGGGGTCGGGCAGATCGGGAAGTCGTTCCGCAACGAGATCGTGACCGGCGGCCAGATCTTCCGCATGCGCGAGTTCGAGCAGATGGAGATGGAGTTCTTCTGCGCCCCCGGCTCCGACGAGGAGTGGCACGAGTACTGGATGGCCGAGCGGATGCGCTGGTGGCAGGAGCTGGGTCTCCGTTCCGAGAACCTCCGCCTTCGCGCACACGAGGGCGACGAGCTTGCCCACTACGCACGCGCCTGCAGCGACATCGAATACAAGTACCCGTGGGGCTGGGACGAGGTCGAGGGCGTGGCCAATCGCACCGACTACGACCTCAAGAAGCACCAGGAGGGCAGCGGCAAGGGTCTCGCCTACCGCGACGAGGAGAAGAAGGAGTGGATCGTCCCGTACGTGGTCGAGCCGGCCATGGGCGTCGATCGCTGCTTCCTGACGATCCTGTGCGATGCGTACGAGGAGGAGGCCAAGCCCAATGGCGAGACGCGCACGGTGCTGCACCTGCATCCGCGCTTCGCACCCGTGCAGGTGGGGATCTTCCCGCTCGTCAAGAAGGACGGGATGCCGGAGAAGGCCGAGGCGCTCTACGCCGAGCTGCGCAAGCGCTTCCGCTGCACCTACGACAAGGCCGGCTCGATCGGCAAGCGCTACGCGCGGCTGGACGAGGTCGGCACGCCGTTCTGTGTCACGATCGACGGCGATACGGCCACGGATGGCACGGTCACGGTGCGGCATCGCGACTCGCTCGTCCAAGAGCGCATCGCGATGGACAAGGTCGGAAGCTACCTGGCCGACCAGATGGCTGCCTGGACGCGCGGGTAGGACCAATGCGCTGCCTCGCCATCGGCTTGCTCGTCGCCGCCTTGCTTGGGGCGACGGCCTGCGCTGGCTCGGGTGCGGGTACGGGCGTGCCCGGCGCCCGTCCGGCATCCATGCAGACGCCGATGCGCTTTCGTCGCATGCGCTCGATGCTGAATGACGCGGCGGTCGAGGCCGCGCGCGGTGATGCGGCGCGGCTCCGCGCCCGCGGTCCGGCGCTCTCCAGCGAAGGCATCGCCCTGATCAAGGCCGTGATGCCCCACGACGTGTCGCGCACGGACGTGCCGCGCTACCTCGAGGGCCGCGCCCGCTTTGGCGAAGCGCTCAAGGCCTGGGTAACGGCCGTGGAGAGCGGCAGCGACGCAACGGTGATCGACGCCTTGCGCCGGCTGGACGACGCGACTCGTGGCTGGATTGATGCGTATCTCGGGCGGGAGCCTGAGACGTCGGTGTAGGGGCCTCGCACCTGGACAACGTTCCGCGCTGACGCGCGGGTCAGCAGGGGTCGCGTTGGGCGGGCGTTGTGGTTCGTGAAGGCGCTGCCGCGGGCGAGTGGTGCTGGCCGGTGTTCCGCCCTAACGGGCGGGTCAGAGGGTTCGCGTTGGTTGAGGCCCGAAGCTTGGGCGATGCCTGCCGCGGGCGGGTGGTGCTGGCCGGTGTTCCGCCCTAACGGGCGGGTCAGAGGGTTCGCGTTGGTTGAGGCCCGAAGCTTGGGCGATGCCTGCCGCGGGCGGATGCGAGCCGGAGCCTGCGTGCGTACGCGGGTTCGACATCGAGACCCCCGCGGTTCGGGCATGACGGCCGGCGGCCGACGCCTGCGAATCGGCGTCTTGTGCTGGGGGGCTCACGCGTGCTCAACAGGCCTCGCTGGCTCGGCCCGTTGTCGGCCCCGAGGGGGCCGAACCGCACGCGAAGCCCCGCGGCCAGGCGTTACGTCCGCGCCTTCGCGCGGACGTCGCGGCCGCCACCCCCCTTGACATCTACAGCGCTCCCAAGGGGGTTAGCTGAACGACGCCTATGGCGTTCTGCGCTTACGACGGATCATGGTGCCGTTGCGAACAACGGCAAGTTCAGCGTCTAGGGCCATTCGCGCTTGTTGGTCAGGAGACCGTCCCGATCCACAGCGGCCGATTCATGAGGCCGCGAAGGCCCGTGCTGCAACGAAGAGGGACCTGATGGCAGCGGCCCGGCTCCCGGGCCCTCTGCCGTTGGGCGATTACGACGGATCAAGGTGCCGTTGCGAACAACGGCAAGTTCAGCGTGCAGGGCCATTCGGGCTTGTTGGTCCGGAGGTCGCCCAAACCACAGCGGCCGATTCATGAGGCCGCGAAGGGACTCACTCCAACGAAGAGGGACCCAATGGCGGCGGCCCGGCTCCCGGGCCCTCTGCCGTTGGGCGATTACGACGGAGCAAGGTGCCGTTGCGAACAACAGGAGGCTCAGCGTGCAGGGCCATTCGAGCGGCTTCCTCGAATGCCGCTACACCCTCCGGTCGTGGACCCAAGCGAACGGGACGGGGCGGACCTTCATCTTGTCCATGATGTCGGCCTGCTTGCGGTAGCGGGCGCCCATGCCGCAGATCTCGTCCTGGTGCTTGGCCGCGTCGCCGCTCAAGCCCTCCAGCGTCTTGAGGTTCAGCTCGTTGACGAAGCCATCGACATTGTCGGCGTAGTCACGCAGGTCGTAGACGCCGAGGCGGCGGCCCACATCGGAGAAGTGCTGGAAGAGCCGACGGCTCTTGCCGTCACTCATCGTCTTCGCGGGCATGGCCACGCGCCCAAGGGAATCGCGCATCGCCTGCAGGGCACCCGCCGGATCGCGCTCGAGGATGCCGCGCATCATCGCGCGGTAGGCACGCTCATGGCGCGCCTCGTCGGCGGCGATCAGGCCACAGAACTTGTGCAGCATGGGGGCGCCGGCCTTGCCGACCACCGTCCCGAGCTGACGCCACGAGGTCTTCGTTGCGTGCTCTTGGATCGACGCGTAGGAGAGTCCGAGGAACGGATCGCCATCGGCCCCCGTGTCAAAGCCGTTGCGCAGGAGGTGCTGGATCGTCTGCTCGACCGAGCGCATGTCGACGCGCCCGCTGAGGTAGAGGTAGGCCCGACTCAGATCGCCGTGGCGCTTCTCCTCGGCGGTCCAGCCCCGACTCCACTGCGCCCACGCGTGGGTCTCGACGCCGGTGCGATCCGTCATGCCACCGAAGCGGTTGAGCGCCGCCTGGTAGGACGGCAGCGCCTCCTCCGTCACGACGTTGCCCACCAAGACCACGAGCATCTCGTCGCTGAGGTTCGCGGCCTCCTCGCGCAGCGTGGCGAGTTCTTCGCGCCAACCCTCCCCGCCAAAGTTCGGCAGGTAGTCCGACGGCTGCCAGCTCTCCTCGACCGACTTGAGGTTGGAGAGGAGCCCCTCGACGAGCGGCAGCATGTCTGCCACCACCCGGAGGCGATCGGCGTTCATGGTGAGTTGTCGCGCTTCCATCGGGCCTCCACGGCTTCCAGCGCGAGACTAGATCAACCGAGCCCTTCTACCCACGGAGAATCCCCTTCGCGGGCGATCAGCCGTCGAGTTGGCCCATGCAGCACTTCTTGTACTTCCGGCCAGAGCCACAGGGGCAGGGGTCGTTGCGCCCCACCTTTGCGGCGGGCGAGCGGATCGTGTGGCCCTTGCCGGCTGCCCGCTCGAGGTACGGCTCCCGCAGCGCACGGACGTAGAGCCCCAGCGTCCGCCCGCCGGCGAGGCGTCCGACCTCTTCGAGGTTGCCCAGGAACGCGGCCACCAGCGCGGGGACATCGGTGCGCACCGAAGCGGGGATCTCCAGGGCACCGACCCCGGCGAACAGCCCCGGCTTGCAGTCGACCTCCTCCAGGTCGCCCGGCGCGACGTCGCGAGCGTCGCACGCGGCCTCGAGAAACGCCATGAGCACCTCGGGCGCGTACTCGCGCACCAGGGAGGGATGATCCACGAACGCCGAGGAGACACAGAAGTCCCCCACCCAGCTCTCGATCGTGTCCTTGCGTGCGTTCATCGCGCCAGCCTAGCCCACAAGCGCGGCCGCCGCCCGCCTCGTCGAGGCCGCGTGATCCCGTCGGGCCCCGCGCGGGTATCGTGGCGTGCATGGACGCCTCTGAGAATTGGTTGCTTTGCCTGCGGATGCGGGCCTTCGCCGCGGACCTCGACGCGCTGGCGCCGGATGCCGATGAGGCTGCCTCGGCAGCGATCTGGCGGCAGATGGAGCGGGCACTGGAGAAGGCCGGTGCTGAAGAAGACGCCGACCTCGCGCTGCCCGTTCTCGAGCGCAGCCGCACCGAGGTGCAGGCCGTGTTCGACGGCTGGGACAACGGCAGCGTCCACCTGCCGGAGTGGGACAAGGCTGTCCTCAAGCGCGCGCTCAAGGCCTACCGCAAGCGGCTCAAGCTCATGCGCCTCGACGATGAGTCCTCGGGCTCGCGCAACCCGCTCAGCAAGGGCGAGGAGTCGTCGATCCTGGGCGTCCGTCCGCCGGAGCAGTATCCGCCCGAGATCTGGGCGTTCCTCGTCGCGCAGGGCAAGCTCCGCGATGCGGGCGGCGGCCTCCTCGAGCTGGCGACGATCTCGTAGCCCTACTCGGCGAGCAGCGTCTCGATCGCCTTGCGCAAGGAAGCGACCAAGGCCGTCTTGTCGCGCGAGACCATGCCACTGCGGATCAGCCGCACGCGGCCCTCCTTGTCGAGCAGCAGGAGGTGCGGCAGCCCGGCGGCGCCGTACTTCTCCTCGGGCTCTGTATCGTCGATGAGGGCCAGGGGCCAGGGCAGTTCATGGTTCTCCTTGAACTGCGCGATCGCCTGCATCTCGATCTCGCGGTACTCCTTCGAGTCGTAGATGGCTTTGTCCTCGTCAGCGGGCGACTTCTCGTTGGCCAAGCGCGCGGCGTAGTAGAGCCGGGCCCCCTTCTCGAGCTTCGCCGCCATGTCGGGATCGGCGTCGTAGCGCGACGCGTAGACGACCGACGCGCTCGAGGTCAGGCCGACGACGGCCAGTCCCTTCTCGCCAAAGTCACGCACGAGGTCGCGAACCACCGGGAAGTTGTTCTGGTCGGCCCAGGTGGCCCAGCAGTCGAGCAGGACGACCTTGCCCTTGAGGTAGGCCAGGGTCGTGACCTCGCCGTAGCCCTTCGTGAGCGTCCAATCCTCGGCCGCCTTGCCAAGACGCTCGAACGGCGCGCTGTTGGCGGCGAGGCCCTGCAGGAGCTTGTCCGCTGAGTCGTAGGAGCGCTGGGCGGTGTAGACGGCCTTCTCGTCCGCGGACATGCCTCGCGTGCTCGTCTTCTTCAAGCGCCCATCGCTGCCGAAGGCACTGGCATCCGAGCCCTTGAGCTTCGCTACGGCCTTGTCGAGCTTGGTCTTCTTCTCCTTGACGATGCCGGCCTGCACGCCCGCAATGGTCTTCAGCACCGTGCCCGCCTTGGTGCGCAGCGCGTCGAAGTCTGCGAGGGCGCACGTGGATCCGAGCATCCCCTGCATGATCGGACGCACCAACTCGCCGAGCGAGCCGGGGTCCTGCGTGATGATCTCCATCCGCAGGTCGTGCGCGGCGGCGGAGTCGCCGCCCATCGCGTGGACACTCGCGAGCACCTTGAGGAGCTTCGTGCGGTTCTTGCTGCGCATCGGCGAAGCCGCCTGGTCGGCGGCCCAGCCACTGAGTTCCTTGATCGACTTGGCCAAGCCGTCCTTGCCGAGCGCCGTGCGCACGTCGGGCATGAGGAGCAGCAGCGCCTCGGCGGTCGCGGCGTAGTCGCGGGTCTTCTCCTTCGCGTCCTCGTTGACACGTACGCCACGGAACAGGCCCGCGGCCTTCGCACGCTCGCCAGCGGACTGGTGGAACTGCGCAAGCGCGTAGCCATCGGCGGCGGTGGGCTTCTTGCCGGAGGCCTTCCACTTGGCGAGGTACTCGGTGGCGTAGCGCTTCTCCTCGTCGGCCTTTGCGGCGTCCCCCCGGATCTTCTTGAGGGCCTTGCGGAGCGCGCTCTGCGCCTTGGTGGGCTTGAGCACATCCTCGGCGCGAACGGTGGTCGGCACGGCGAACAGGACAAGGGCGGCGAGCGCGAGGGACATGGCTAGGCGCATGGGAACTCCTTGAGGGACAGCGGGATTCTAGGCAATCCGGGAACGGCCGCCCCCCTGAGGCCGCCCTTTTTTGATTCCTCCCGCCCAACAGCCACGCGAAGACCTCCAGATGACCCGGATCCGAGAGGCTCGCGGGCTGCCCTGATCGCTCCTGGAGGCCCCCATGCCGCGACCGCTGCTCGTCGCCCTCGCCGTTGCTGCCCTCGCCCTGCTGGCTTGGCTCGGCCTGCAACGCCTGGAGGAACCCGCCCCGGACACGGCTCCCGAGACGCCGCCGAGCGCGCCGCCGCTCCAGGAAGGCGACGCCGATCACGACGAGACCCCCCGGACGAAGTCCGGGCAGGGCCCCGCCTTGGAAGCCAAGGGGCAGGAGAAACCTGCGGAGCTACCGACGGTGGAGCCGGCGCCCCCGCCGCCGAACAGCGTGACGGTCCTGGGTCGCGTCCTCGACGACCGCAGGCGCCCTGTCGCGGGTGCGACGGTCTCCATCGTCGTCAGCTACGCGAGCGAGCAAGAGCCGCCCACGGGCACGACGGATGCAAGCGGCCACTACCGCATCCAAGGACTCGTGCGCCCTTCAACGTGGGGCCACATCGTCGCGCGCGCCCGCCACAAGCGCTTCGCCATCGACGTGGGCGCGAGTGCCTACACGGCGATGCCTGCGGAGCTGACGATGCCGGTCGCCGTGCTGGGCCCGAGCCACGCGCTGGACGTGCAGGTCAAGCACGCCGACGGCACAGGAGCCTCGGGCGCGCGCGTCCTGCTGGAAGCCAACGTGATGTGGTCGAGCGCCGTCGTCGCAGACGTACGCACTGATGCCGCGGGCAAGGCCCACCTGCCCGCACTAGCGTCCGGGGGCTACCGCGTACACGGCGTCGCGGACGGCTACGGGCGCGGGACCGCCAAGTGCGGCCTGCCCCAGCCCACACCGAGCGCCCTTGTGATCACACTGGGTCCGGAGCGCTCCTTGCTCGCAACCGTCGTCGACAAGGAGACGGGCGATCCCATCGAGGGCGCTCAAATCGTCGTGGACGAAAGGGTCCGAACCACCTACAGCCGGATGCTGCCCTGGGTCCCCGCCATGCCCGAGCTCGTCACCGACGCGGCGGGGCAGGCGAGCATCCCAGGGCTGTCGCTTGAAGCAGCCGTACAGGTCAATGCGGAGGCGGCCGGCTACTCGGGACGGGGCAACATCCGTATGCACCGCAGCATCAAGCCGGGCGATACCGAAGTGCGGATCGAGCTGCAGAAGACGCGCCAGATTCGCTGGCCGCTCGCAAGCGACAACCCGCACGCGCCGCCCGAGGGAACCGAGCTCACCTTCAAGCAGGCCCGCGGCGCCGTCACGGCAACGCTCCCGACCTCGGCACGTATCGAGAACGGCCACATCGTGGCCGAGGAGTGCAACGCAGGGCTGTTCCATGTGATCGCGGTCGCCCCGAGTGGCGCGTTCGCCAGCGTCATGGCCAGCCCTGTGGGGCAGGCGCTGCGGGAGGCGACATTCGCCATCCCGCGCAGGGTCACGGTGGTCCTCACGCACGCGGACGGCTCCCCCGCCGAGGGCTACTACGTCTCTATGCGCGGCCAGGGCAACAACGTCGTCGTCGACCCCAAGAAGCTCGGCCCCACAGGGGAGCACGAGTTCGTGATCCCCTACCAGTACCTGCTCGATGTGTTCGCCGCGCGCACGGCAACCCCGCACGGGACCATCCCGCTCGGTTCCGTGAACCTCAAGGAGGAGACCGGCGGGCGTGTCGAGGCGACCCTGCCCGAGCAGCGGCCGGTGGAGCTGCGGATCCTGATCGATGGTGAGGCCCGCCTACCCCCGAACTACAGCGTCCAGGGGGGCGGCGGCGTCGGGGCAAAGGACGAGGACCCGGCGGCGGGCACGCTCCGCTTCGAGGTTGCCCGCTCGGAGACCGAGATCAAGGCGTCGTTCAACGCGCAGGGCTTCCTCCCCTTCCCGTTCTCGATTCCTCCCGCCGAGGGTGACGCGCTCGCGAAGGTCGACATCACGCTCGCCCGTGGCGGCACGGTGCTGCTCAAGATCAAGCCGCCCACAGACGGCCATCACAACGTCCAGGTCAACAAGGCGGGGCAGATGGCTCGCGGCTTCCGCCCGCCCGGTATCGGCGGAGGCCCGGTCGAGCTGGGTACGGAGAACGGCTGGGTCCTGCGACGCCTGGGCCCGTTCGCGCCGGGTGAGTACGAGGCGAGCGACGCGCAGTCGCAAGCACGCTCCGGAGCCTTCACCGTCGAAACCGGCAAGGAGTCCGTGGTCGAGCTTGACCTCTCCACGGTCGGCAACCTGGCCGGGCGCGTCACGGTGCCGGAGGGCTTCCAGACGCGGGGGGCACGCGTCTCGATCCTGGCGGCCGATGGGACGGTCGATCCGATGGCGCGCTTCAGCGGTACGAGCGTGCGCGCGGATGGCACGTTCTCGATCCGTGTGCCCGGCAACCGCACCGTGACGCTGGGCGTTACGCATCCGCAGCTGATTGCCGCAAGCCCCGGCGGGCGCGTCGACGTCAAGGAGATCCGCGCCGATGTGGTGCTGGAGTTGATCGCAGGCGGGTCGGCAACCTTCAAGATGGACCCCGCGCCGCCCAAGACCCGCAACCCGCGCACCTCCCAGGTCGGCGTGTACCTCTACACGGGCGCTCCGGAAGGCACGGCAGACCAGAGGTTGATGGCGAACCTGAAGGACGGCGCCTACGCGTTGGCTGGCTTCAAGCCCGGCACCTACACCATGGTCTTCGACCAGCAGGGCCGGGCGCCAGCCGTCATGGAGAAGGTGACGCTGGGAACGGGCACCGACCTCGGCACGGTAACGACGGAGGCGGGGGCCACCGTCCGGTTCCGCCTCAAGGTGAAGGAGGGCCAGGATCCGCCGCGGATCTACGCGAATGCCCACGCCAAGACGGGCTTCACCTACACCCGCCACGTCAACTCACGCGGCGAGGCGGAAGTGCTGCTCAAGGGTCTGGGCGCGGGTACCTTCGACTTGCACGCCATGCCGATGCGCGGCTTCGGTACGTCGGGGGTGGCCGCCAAGGGGAGCCTTGATAAGACCATCGAGTGCGACGGGCACACGGAGATCGTCATCGACCTCGATGTGCGCTGATCCACCGCAGCGGATCCCTACGGCGTGTCGTCGCCGGGCGCTGCGCCCTCGTCGGGGCTCCGCACACCACAGCCGGCGCCGGGCACGGGGATGAGCGGCGCGGCGATGAGCCCGGCGAGCAGGCCCCAGGCCCAGCCATTGGCGAGGCCGAAGGCGTACTGCGCCAGAAGGCCGGCACCGGCGAAGAGGACCGCGACCGCGATCCGACGGGGATGATTGAGGCTTCAGAGCATGCAGACCTGACGCCTCCCAGCCTCTGTGTGTTTCAGCAAGCGGCGCAGATTACTTGCGCTCGAGCATGCCCTTCACGATGTCGGCCAGCTGATTCAAGGCCGCGCGCTGCCGGGTCAGGGAGGCATCGGCCCGTACAGCCGCCTCGGAGGCCTGGGTGAGACTCCCCTGCACCACCTTGTTCAGCTCGTGCTGGGAGCGCATGAACGCGGTGGAGGATGCATCGCGCTGCTCGACGAGCATCCGCCAGGACTCCAGCTGCTCGACCCGGCGCTCGAGCTCGGGATCGGAGGCCACGCCGTCGTCGCCGCACGCGATCAGGCAGAGCACGATCAGATTGGCGAGGCCAAGGGTCAGGATCAGTCGGCGAAGGGAGAGCATGGGACGACTCCGGGGGGGGCGCGGGCGCGCCCGACTCTACGCGAGCGATGCCTCTCGCGCCCCCCGTGCAAGCATCTCGGCGTAGGATCGTCCAAGCCGGCAGCCCTGAGGAGGAGGACCCGATGACGACTCTCACCCTGCGCGGCCTGCGCTTCGCTGCGGCCTGCATCTGCCTGACCTGCGCCGTCGCCGCCGCCGATGACAATCCGCTCGAGCGCGCCAAGACCCTGCGCAACGACGCGGCGGCTGACTGGAACAAGAAAGACCACACGGCAGCCGTCAAGAAGCTCCGCGAGGCGCTTGAGATCTACGCACGCGTAGATGGCGAGAAGCCCGCCGACCGCGCGATCACCCAGCGGGCCCTGATCTGGAACCTGGTACGCGCCGGGCTCATGACGGAGATCCAGAAGCCCTTTCAGACGCTCATGGACATCGCCGTCGTCGAGGAGAGCGTCTACCCGGAGGTCACGAGCGCCTTCAGCGCGCTCTGGGAAGCAGCGTCCTCGCGCAAGACCTTCGAGGAGGCCGAGGCGCTCATGACACCGATCGAGCAAGCGGCCGAGTCGCGCCAGCTGCACAAGCTGCGGGGGCAGACGCTGCACAGCCTTGGCTCCCTCGCCGTGAGGCACAAGGCGAGCGGGCTTGCGATCGCCTACTACACAGGTGCCATCGACATTCGTCAGGAGATCGGCGACGCCGTGGGCGAAGCCTGGAGCCTCAACAACCTCGCGAACCTGCACCTCGTCGGCAATGCGTTGACCGAAGCGCTGGACCCCTTGAGCCGGGTCTACAAGCTCGTGCACACCGAGCGGGTTCCGCAGCCGCAGCAGGCGGTGGCGTGGAACCTCAAGAAGGCCATCGAGATGCTGCACGCGAAGCCTGATGAACGCGCGGCGCCGTGGCTGCGCGCGCTGCGTGAGGCGAGCGCACGGTCGGGCTACGGCGCCGTCGTTCCGCCCAGCTTCCTGGATCGTCAAGCCCTGCTGATTGCGGAGAAGACGAACGACAAGCGGGCCATCCTCGCGCTGGCGAAGGCCATCCTCCATCAGCCGCCCAAGGCCTCCGTACCGGAGCTCCAGGCGGATCTCACGATCCGCGCTGCCGTCGCCACGGCGCGCCAAGGCAAGAGCAAGCGGGCCCTGCTCGCGCTGAAGAAGCTCAGCATCGGCACGGGCCCCTGCGCCCCGCACCTCTCCGCGCGCGCCAAGACGGCCCGGGCTCTCGTGCAGGCCAACAAGGCAGGCAAGGCGAACTTCCCGGCGGCGGCGCGAGACGCAGCCGCTGCCTGGCGTGGCCTCGGTGACTTCGGCGGCCGCCGCGCGGCCCTGGCATCGATCGTGGACGCGGCAGAGGCGGCAGGCATCTCCGAGCTCATCCCCGCCGTCGTCGCGGAACAGGCGAAGGCGCGCACGGATGGCGTACCTGGCGGCGCTGGCGGCAGTGCCACGGGAGGCGGCGACCGCTCGAGGGCCAAGGACCTGCCGCTCGACGCACCGGTGTTCTACGTGACGATGAGCGACGGCCAGATCCGCATCGAAGACCGCGTTGCGAAGCACGAGCTGAAGCGCGCCGTTCGCTGGAAGCCGGCGGGGCTGGCGATCAACGGGCTCTCGCTCACCCTGTTTGGCGGCTACGTCGTCGTAAAGTCCTTGAAGTACGGCGGCTCCTCCTCGGCACCGGCAGCCGCCGGCGCGACCACCCTGGAGGCACTCGGCATCTACATGCCGATCCCCGCCCAGGGCGCGCTCGTCATCCTCAAGAACGGCGCCGTGCGCTACGAGACGACGCCCGTGTCGCCGCGCTGAGACCAGCACCCGCGGCGCCAGCCATTGCAAGCATCTGATGTAGGAGGTCTCCCCTAAGCGGTCGCAGGAAGTCGATGGGCAAGTGTCCCCGTCGCTAGGCGAGCGGATTCCAACGCCCGCCAGGAGGCTTCCCATGGTGAACACGACTCGACTTCTCGGGATCGTCCTTGCGCTGACCGCCGCACCTCTGCTGGGCTGCGGTGGCGGTGGCGGCGGAAGCTCCACAGAGGGTGGGCCGACGACCTACGAGGTGCCTGGCCCTTCAGGCGGCAACCCGCCGCCCTCGGATCCTCCGCCGTCGGATCCGCCCCCCACGGATCCGCCGCCCAGCGATCCGCCCCCGACGGATCCGCCGCCCACGGATCCGCCGCCGCCGCCGCCGCCTCCCGCGCCGACGGTGGTGCCGCTCCCGGTGCTTCCGTCGCACAGCGGCTTTGCCGCCGTGCATGGCGCCGCGATCGATCCGGACAGCGACATCGTCTACACGCTCGACGGAGAGACTGGCGTGTTGCGGGTACTCGGCCCGGGCGATAGCGAGCCCACGCTGCGCGGCGTCTCGACGCTCCGCGCCGTCCGCGGCATGAGCTACGACACCGCCAACCAGCGGTTGCTCGTGGTCACGAGGGGGGGCGCCGGAAACGACGACGTACTCCACACCGTCGATCCGACCAACGTCGCGACGCAGACGATCGGAACGATCTCCGGCTACAGCGCGATCGAGGCCCTCGCGTTCCACGGCAACGTCGGAGCCGAGAAGCTGTATGCCATCGACACCGCGAGCGACGTGCTGCTCGAGCTCAACCCGCTCACCGGGCTGCCGACCACGGTCGGCCCCCTGGGCGCAAGCGGCAGTGACGTCCGCGCCCTGGCCAGCGCGCCCAACCTCGGCCTGATCGGCGTCGATGCAACGCGGGGCGACGTCGTCCTGGTCGATCCTGCAAGCGGTGATGCGCGGCGGCTGGTCACGCTGCCCGGAGGCGCGCTGCAGTGCCTGGCGCACGCACCGTTGAGCGGACTCTGGTTCGGTGTCGCCGCGAGTGACGGCGGACTGCATGAGCTCGATCCCTCAGGCTCGTGGATCGCATGGAACCGCGTGCTCGGCCTGACCGCCAACCCCGCGACCGCCGAGATCTACGGCGTGCAGCCGGACTTCGGGCTCGTCTTCCACGCAGACGCGGCGACGGGCTGGCGCCAGCCGACGACGGTCATCAATGTGACGGGACTCAGCGGCGCGGCCTTCGACCCTTCGAACGGCTCGATCTACACCATCGCAGGCACCAGCCTGCAGCTGCATCAGGTCGACCCGTCCACGGGCAGTGTGTTGCCGCTTGCCTCCGTTGCGGCGGCCGGAGGGCCCTGGAACGGGCTCGACTCCCTTGCCTGTGTCGGAGGAACGCTCTACGCCGTCCACACGGCGACCAGTACCGTCCTCGAGATCGTGCCGTCCACGGGCGCAGGCACGGTGCTGACGGTCCTCACGGGGCATGGGGGCATTCAGAGCCTCGCCTACGACCCGGCTCGCGAGGAGCTACTTGCCTTCGCCGACACGAGCCAGAGTCTGCTCGCGTTCGCGCCGCTCCCGGGCAGCGTGCCGACCCTCCTCGACCAGGGGTCGTTCGCGTCCTTGGGCGCCTTGGCCTGGCTGCCGCCCGAGCTTAGGCTCGTCGGATCGGACCTCAACGCAGATGCCCTCGTGACCGTGGAGCAGCTCACGGTGCCGAACCTCGGCCACGACGCGGTGCACGCCCTCTCACTCGCCTGGGCGGGCAACGAGCTCACCGCGTTCGACCAGACGACGTTCACTCGCCTGATCGTCGACCTGTCGTCGGGCACTGCGACCGAGCAGGGTGGCGCTGCCGGACTTGCCATCGAAGGCATGACCCACGATCCCCTGACCACGACGACGTACGCCGTCGACGGTGCAAGCCAGAGCCTCTACCGCGTCAGTGGCGAGGGCATCTTCACGCGCATCGGCGCCGCGGGTGCGCTGGGCGCGAGGGACGTGCGCAGCCTGGCCTTCGACCCGCGAGGCGGCACGGGCGTGCTCTTCGGGTTCGACTTCATCGCACGAGTCCTCGTGTCCATCAACACGACCGACGGGACCGCGACGAGCATCGGCTCGCCCCTGCCGGCCGCGAACATCGAAGCGCTGGCCTTCGACCCTGACAGCGCCGCGCTCCTCGCCATCGATCGGCCGACTGGCACGCTCATGGAGTTGGATATCTCGACCGGCGCGGCAACGCCGATTGCCACCGTCGCACTCGACGACATCCGTGGCATGG
>JAJDEM010000070.1 GCA_029259795.1 Planctomycetota bacterium | reverse complement strand
CGCCGATGGCGATCTCGTCGGGATGTTCACAATCGTCGATGTGGTCCGCGCGCTGCGGGCGAAGGATGCCGACGAAGTCGAGCTCTCCATCGGTGACATCATGCATCGGGAGCCGGAGACCGTGACGCCCGAGACCTCGACCGTCGAAGCGATCAACCTGATGCGCGCCAACCACCTGAGCGCCCTGCCGGTCGTCAAGGGTGGCAAGCTCGAGGGCATCCTGACCGAGGCGGACTTTCTCACCATCGCCGCGCGCCTGCTCGAGTAGCGTCGCCCCGCGGGGCCCGCCCGAAGCCGGCTAGCGGAAGACGACCACCACGACAGCCAGGGCCAGGCCCACCCCGCCGAGGATCCAGCTGATGCGCGGCTGGTTCGCCAGACGCCGGACGAGGCCGATGCGCGTGCTCGCCTCACCGTGACGCTCGATCTGGCGCTGGGCGAGGCGAACGCGCAGGAGCAGCCAGATCACCAGCAAGAGGGCAATCAGGCTCCAGAACGCCACGGGGGCGAGTTGGGGCAGTTCGTCCGGTTCGTCGAGACCCAAGAGCATGCTGCTGGAATATCATGGCGCACCCCGCATCCCCCCTGGAGTTCGCCATGCAGCGCCTCACTCTCTCGCTTCTTGCCCTTTGCCTCCTGCCCCTGGCCGGCAGCCGCGTCGCCGAGGCGCACTGCGAGGTGCCCTGTGGCATCTACGCCGACCAGCGCCGCTTCGAGCAGATGCTCGAGGACACGGCGACGATCCACAAGGCCATGGACCAGATCGCCGCCCTCGCAGGCAAGACGGATGCGCAGTCCGCCAATCAGCTCGTGCGCTGGGTGAACACCAAGGAGCAGCACGCGACCAGCACGCAGGGCATCATCGCGCAGTACTTCATGACCCAGCGCATCAAGGGCAGCCAGGAGACCTACGTCGCGCGGCTGACCTCAGCGCACGCAGTGATGACGCTCGCCATGAAGTGCAAGCAGACCACCGATACGGCCAACGCCGACAAGCTCAAGGCGGCCATCGTGCACTTCCACAAGGTCTACGAGCCGAAGAAGGGCGCCGCCAAGAAGGCCGACAGCGGCCACGGCCACGACCACGATCACAAGTAGTCGCTACCTGCGCGAGCGGGCGCCGCCCGACGCGCGTAGGCGGACCACGGGCGCGAGTAGCGCTTCCACGGGCGCGTGGTCATCGGTGAGTACACCGGTGTCCGCGCGCTTCTTTACGGCGGCAAGGTCGGCTGCGCTGTAGGTCACGACATCGAGCGGCACGAGGCGGTCGTCGGTGAGCGCGCCCCACGTCAGCGCGTGATCGGACGCCAGCAGGAGGAACGTCTGCTGGGTGTCGTCGCTGCGCGGGCCCATCCCGACGACCCGCACGTTGGCGAAGACGTCTTCGAGCGTCTTCACCATCGCCCCCAGGAAGCGGCCGTGGCGGAAGACGTCGATCATGTTGATCACGTAGACGCCTTTGCCTGAGAGGCGTGACTTGACCTCTTGGGCGAACTCGCGCGTCGTGAGATGCCACGGCACGCCGAGGTCGTGGAACGCGTCGCCGAAGACGAAGTCGTAGCGGCGCTCGCCAGTGCCCTGACGCAGCGCGGTGCGTGCGTCCAGGTGCCGGACTTCGTGCGCTTTCGAGTCCTCGAGCGCGAGGTGCTCGCGTGCCACGGCGGTGACCGCGGGGTCGATCTCGGCGGTGACCAGCTGTGCCCGGTCGCCGTAGAGCTTCATCAGCCGGCGCTGGAACGTGTAGGCGCCGCCGCCAATGAAGAAGGCGTCGACGCGCCCCTCCGCGGGCCATAGCGCACGAATGAGCGCGCCCTGGAGGATCTCGTACTCGTACTCCAGCCAGAGCGGGTCGTCGAGATCCACGAAGCCGTGCACGAAGCGGTCGAGGCTCAGCAGGCGGACGCGATGGCCCGCACGCTCGGCGAGCGCTTCGAGGGCGAGGCGATTGCCCGGGTCGAGGGCGCCTTCGAGGAGTTGCGCCTTCTGCTCCGGGCTCATGGGCCCCTTCCAGAGGATCAGGCGCTTGTCGGCATCGAAGGAGAGCTGGGCCTTGAGCAGGGGATCGTTTGCGAGGTAGCGCGTATCGAGCTTGGTGTGGGGGGCCATGGGCACCCAGCGCACGTCGTGGTCTTCGACGCGGATGTGGAAGTAGCGGCTGTCCTCGACGACGACGTCCTCGGCGTCTTCCCGCAGGCCCAGTGCGACGCCGACGTCGCGCGTGAGATCGAGACCCGGTGCGGCAAGGAAGAGCACGACCGAGAGCGTTACAAGCCACGGGATCTCAGGGCGCCCGCCGGCGCGTAGCGGAGCCAGCGCGAGGATCAGCGCCAGCAGCGCGATGAGTGCGGGGATCCCCATCAGGGGGATGAACCAGAGCGACGGCAGCAGCGAGCCGGCCACCGCGCCCAGGGTCCCCAGGGCGTAGAGGCGACCGACCGTGCGACCGTCGGCGCCGGGCTCGCCGAGTGCGCCGCGAATGATCACCGGCGTCAAGGTGCCGAGCGCGATCGCCGGCAGGAGGAACCCGGCTGCGACGGCGAGCAGGGTGCGCAGCATCCAGCTCATATCGAGGCCCGTGACATAGGTGGTCAGTGCGGGGGTCCAGAGGCACGCAGCAACCGACGCCGAGGCGATCAGCAGGAGCTTGCGAATGAGCGGGGCCGGGGAGTGTCGATCGGCCAGGCGACCGCCGATCGCGTTGCCGACCGCGAGGGCGATCAACACGACGCCGAGCACCGAAGTCCACGTGTAGATCGACGTCCCGAGGCGGTTGGCGGCGACGCGCGCGGCGATGACTTCGAGCGCGAGGAACAGAGCGCCTGCGAGAACGGCAAGCAAGGTCCACCCGCGGGGCATGACGGGGGGCTTGCCCTCGTTCGCTGGCGTGCGGGCAACCGTGGGGATGCGCAGGCCCATCGGTACGCAGAGCAGCAGCAGCGCGCCCGCACCGAGGTAGATGACGCTCGTTCCCAGATGAGGAACGAGAAGGAAGCCCGTGATGAACGTGCCGAACACGCTACCCAGCGCGCTCATGGCGCCGACCATGCCGAGCGCGCGGCCCGGGTGCTTCGAGGTCGCGAGCGCCGCGCGGCCGAGCGTCGGGCCGATGCAGCCGAAGGCGATGGCCCCTGGAGCGAAGGCAATGGTCACGGCCAGCAGCGTGCGCAGGGTCTGATCGAAGCCATCGAGCGCGCCGGCGCGCAGCCAGAGGTCGAGCGGGATGGCCGCTGCGATCAGCAGGCCGGCGACGCCGAACATGGCTGCCAGGGCCTTCGGCCGTCCGCGGTCGGCGAGGCGGCCGCCGATGAAGTTCCCGAGGGCGATGGAAGCCAGGAACACCGCGAAGACGGCGTTCCAGGAGAGGACAGTGAGGCCCAGATGCGGCGCGGTCAGCCGCGGCGCGGCGATCTCCGCCGCCATGATGGCAGCGCCGGCCAGGAACGAGAGCGCGAGGACGCGGCGGTGGGGCGCGGGGGAGGGCTTCGGTGTCGTCACGGTCAGGGGCGCTTGAACTTCACAGTGGTGGTCTCGCCGGCGCGAATCTCAGCGGAGAACGTCAAATCGCCGCTGTCGCCAGTCCAGGCTTCGTAGCCCCAGCTCTGGAACTTTGTTACCACCCGCACATCGTAGTGTCCCGGCGCCAGTGGAGCCTCCGCTTCCCAGCGGAGGCGGCTGTCCTTGCGGACGAGCCGAATGATTCGGACCTTCTGCTTCGGGGGGCCGCTAGAGAGCACATCGCCGTCTGCACGACGCAACAGGGCGAAGATGTCCTCCCCACGGTTCGGCTGACGGCCGGGACCCGTGCCCTCGTACTGCAGGAAGCCGCCTTCGACGCGGCGCACCTCAATCTCTTCTCGTGCGCCGCCGTCGAGCAGCAGGACGCGCTGCAAGGGCACCCCGGCTTTCCCGTTCCACTCCACCGCAAGGGTGGTCTCAGCCCCCTCGGGTCTGCCCACTGAAGGCTTGCAGGCAACATGCCGAAACGTCGCCTCGTCCTTGGCGCCCTTGACAAGTGTGGCGACCTGGCCGTCGACCTCGACGCGGGCACTCGTGGAGGGGCCCCAGGTCGCGGGATCCATGCGCACGACGACGGTTGCGTGCGGCACGTCCTCCAGCGTGAGCTCACCGGTCGGCAAGCCCGACGCAGGAATCCCGAACTCGGCAGTGCCCCGGAGCGGCGGGGCCTTGGCGCTGCCCGCGACGTCCAGTGCGATCCGGTAGTAGTCGTCCTCCGCGTCGAACGGCATCTGATGCTGGATCGAGAGGAGCGTCTCGGTCTCGCCCAGCACCAGCACCGTGAGGGCCATGGGCGCCGGCTGGAAGCTCCCCGGCCTGAGTGGCGCCTGGGCCCACCAGCGCGGTGCGCGCCCCTGCAGGTCGAGCTTCGGGTGCTTGATCACCAGCCAGTGGGCCTCGGTCTCGAGCGCAAGCTCTACATACTCGCCGCCCTTGGTGTGCACCGTGGTCGGGCCGTCGAACGCGTAGGGCCAGGCTTCCAGCGTGTACTCGGCGGTGCCTGCATCGCGAACGACGAAGCTGCCGTCGTCCTCGATCGGGATGCGTCCGATCTCGACCGGGGAACCGTCGGCGGCGAGGCGGCGCACGACCAGCGTCCCGCGCAGTGTCGGCGGCGTGGGTTCGCCGGTGAAGACGAGCACGCCGGCGATCGGATCGACCGGCTCGGGCACGATGCGCAGCTGGCTCGTGTGCCCGGGGGAGGGCGGATCGATCAGCAGTCGTTGCGTGGCGACCGTCGGTACGCCGTCGGGGCCCGCCTTGCCCTCGAGGCGTACCGGGAGCTTGTCGTCCCAGCCCTCGAAGATGCGGAAGTCCACGACGCTGCCGGTGCGGACGACCGCGTGCCCGCCCACGGGCTCCCAGCGCTGCAGGGGCATGTCGCGCTCGAGGTAGGCCTTGCACTTGCCAAGGGCCACCGACTCCACATGCACCCGCAGGATCCCGTGGGGGTGGAGCGCGTAGTGCACGTCCCACGCGCCATCCTCGCGCTGGGTGATGGTCGGCTCGAAGCCGCGCCGGACTGCGTGGTAATGAGCCAAGGGCTTGAACGCGTACTTGAGCGCCTCGGCCGAGGGCTCCTCGCCGGCGCGCAGGGTGACCCCGGTGATGCGGGCGTAGCCGTTCGAATCCACGCGGGTGCGCTTCTCGCCGTAGATCTCGATGACCTGGGCGAGCGAGACGGCCTTGCCCGCGCGGTCTTGCAGGTAGATGTGGACGACCAGCCCCTCGTCGGGGGTCTCCTCTTGGTGGGCAATGAACCACGCCGCCGCCGCGAGAGAGCCGATGACGAGCAGAAGGAGAATGCGCTGCATGGCGCGACTCTACCCCGGCGTGGGCTCGCCGCCGCCCATCACGAGCTCGAGGAGCGCGTTCTGAATCGCATCGGCGGTGTCCCAGAAGATGAAGCCGGCGAACAGGAAGATCATGATGAATACGCCGAAGAAGATCTGCTGCTTGCGCGGGTCGCGGGCGGCTCGCGCGAACGCCGGGCTGAAGTTGCCCACGATCGTGCTGCCATCCAAGGGAGGCAGGGGCATCAGATTGAAGATGCAGAGCACGATGTTGAGGTTGCCAAACAGCCGGAAGAACTCTTGGAAGTTCCCCGTCTTTGTCCCGGGCTCGGCCACCCCGCCGAGCTTCAGCCAAGCCAGCCAGACGCCGAAGCCGAGGATCGCGAGGATCAGGTTCACTGCCGGCCCGGCAGCGGCCACCATGGCGTCGCCGTAGCGGCTGCGAAAGCGTGACGGATTGACGGGCATGAGGCCGTAGGAGATGCCGACGAGCAGCAGCAGCACCCATGACATGCCAGGCATGTGGGCGCGGGGATCGAGTGTCATGTGTCCGAGCAGCTTCGGAGTCTCGTCGCCCTGCCAGACCGCAGCGACGCCGTGGCCGAGCTCATGCAGCGTGATGCTGATCACGACGGCCACGACCCAGCTGATGTACTGGACGGGGTTCGTGGTGAGCAGGTCGAGGAACATGGCGAGTGTCATGCGTTGGAACGGCCGAGACCCTCGGCCGCGGCGAGGACCGCGCCGACATGGCCCTTGATCTTCACCTCGCGCCAGATCTCACGCACGATGCCCTCGGCGTCGACGAGCACGGTCGTGCGGTGCATGCCCTCGTAGGAGCGGCCCATGAACGACTTGGGTCCCCACGCCCCGTAGGCGGTGGAGAGCTCATGCTCGGTGTCGCTGAGCAGCGTGTAGGGGAACGAGCGCTTCTCGCGAAAGCGCGCGTTCTTGGCGGGGGCGTCGGGGCTGACCCCGAGCACGGTGACCCCAGCGGCGGCGAACGCATCGATCTGGTCGCGGAACCCGCAACCCTCGATCGTTCACCCAGGCGTTGAGGCCTTGGGGTAGAACCACAGCACATAGGCCTGACCGGCAAGGTCGGTCGACGCGAACGGCTCTCCAGTGTGGTCCAGCACCGCGAAGGCGGGGGCGGGGGATCCTGCGGCGGTGGCACTCATGGCTGCTCTCCGGGGCTGGTCGTTGCGTCGTCCGAGCATCCTGCCAGAGAGTGAGGGAGCGGCGCATGAAGATGCACCAAGAGGAACTCGTCGTTGCGACCCCTGGGCGCGGCATGGTCGAGGTCAGCGGGGAGGTCGCGCGCGTGGTGGCCGAGGCTGGGATCCAGACGGGGCTCTGCATCGTCTACTGCCGCCACACCTCCTGCAGCCTCGTGATCCAGGAGAACGCCGATCCCTCCGCCCGGCGGGATCTCGAGACGTGGTTGGAGCGCCTGGCCCCTGAGGGGGATCCCCACTACACCCACACGGCCGAGGGTCCCGACGACATGCCCGCGCACCTGCGCGCGGCGGTGACCAGCACCTCCGAGACCATTCCCATCACGGCTGGTGAGCCGGCGCTCGGCACCTGGCAGGGGCTCTTCCTCGCCGAGCACCGCGCCGGACCGCACCGGCGGCGGCTCGTGGTGCATGTGCAGGGCGTCTAGCGCCCTGCTCTGGATGTTCGCAACCACGAACTCGACACGTCTGAGCCACTTCGAGAGCAGGCTCGGGGACCGGACGCTCTTGATCGGCGGCGTGGATGGGAGCCGAATGGCCCATGAAGAGTGCGGGGCGTGGTCTGTCACGCGAGCGCGATGAAGGGGCCCGG
Source organism: Planctomycetota bacterium (assembly GCA_029259795.1). Lineage (GTDB taxonomy): Bacteria > Planctomycetota > PLA2 > PLA2 > JAEUHO01 > JAHEIK01. The sequence goes on along the minus strand of JAJDEM010000070.1, from coordinate 57 downwards.
TCGGCCCCAGCCCACGGCGCAGCACAAGCTCATGCAACGGAACGTGTGACTCGCCAC
>JAJDEM010000069.1 GCA_029259795.1 Planctomycetota bacterium | reverse complement strand
TGACTGCGCCGCTGCTCGAGTCCGAGTCAGCGGCCGAGGCGGTCTGACCAGAGCATGTCTCCTTCGCCCAGGCGTAGCCCCAAATCTGCATGCCGTCGGCAATAACGTGTGCGTAGGCATCTTGGGTGCAGAACTCCTCGTCGTCCGTGGGGTCGTGAGCTCCGTCGTCCCCGCTGGTATGAGCGAGCGCGCTCCAGACCCATGTGCAGCCGCCGGCTTGGCTGTGGTCAATGAACTGAGGATTAGTCCACGTCTCCTTAACCCAGAGTGAGCCAGCAGAGCCATCGCCGTTTCCGGCGCCGAAAGCGACGATCGAAAGTGCGCAAAACAAAGTCAGAAATGCAGCACCTCGAGCCATACGGACAGTTCGATTTCCCATTCTTTAACCTCCACACTTCCCACAAGTGTGCACACACAATATGAGTGAGAGTCGGGTCCGTCAAGACGCAATGCTGCGCGGGTCGATCGCAGCTCAACCGGCGTGTCGCTGATAGCTGGCAAGCTGTGGGTGCCGTTGCTGGGGCGCCTTGTCGACGGCCCGCTAATGGACCCAGCCAGAGCTAAAGGTACTTTCGCGAGCGGGGGCGCTTGCTGCATGGGCAAACATGTATGACACACGCAGGCGGCAGTCGCGGGATGCGAATGCGCTGTCGCGAGTCTTGGGCGGAGTGGCTGTAGTCTTGGGCCTGTCCGTCTTCGCCGCGCCACCACAGCAGCAACTCCACAACCTCCCTCACCTCCTCCACGAGCCTCTCCCGCCACTCCTCTGACAACTCAGGCCACAGTTCGAGGAAGAGTTCGGCTGAGCAACATTCTTTCTGTAAGTAGCGTTCGCGGCTGATCAGGCGTCGTCCCTCGGCAAGTACCTACGTCCGGTTTCCCACTCCTCGCTGATCTCCATGAGCACCGCGCTCGCGAGCCTCAGCAAGGACGCTTCGTTCGGGAAGAGGCGGGCCACCGCGGTCCGCCGCTTGATCTGCTGGTTGAGGTTCTCGAGGCTGTTCGTCGTCCGCAGGCGCTTGCGCTGCGCCTCCGTCAGGCCGATATCGAACACGGCCAAACCCTCAGGGATGTTGTCTTCGGCCCAGCTCGCGAGCTTGGGTGCCGGCTTGCGCCATGCCTTCACGAACTCCGCGAGCTTGCGGCCCGCCTCGGCGCGGTCCGAGGCGTTGAAGATGCCACGCAACTCCTCGGCCACCTGCCTCTTCAGCGCCTTGCGCGGAACGTAGCTCTGTGCGTTCTGTTGCAGGTGAAACTGGCAGCGCTGCCAGGTCACGCCCGAGAGGCGCGCCTTGCGCGCCGCCCCGAGGCCCTTGTGGTCGTCGCTGATGGTGAGCTTGATGCCGTGCAGCCCGCGGTCCTGCAGCGAGGTCAGGAACTCGCGCCAGTGCACCTCGGCTTCGGAGAGGCTCACGCTCGTGCCCAACACGGCGCGCTTGCCGTGCTCGTCGATGCCGATGGCCGTCAGGAGCGCGCAGTCCCGCACCGAACCGCCGTGGCGCACCTTCTCGTAGCGCGCATCGAGCACCAAGAACTCGTACCGGCCCAGCGGCCGCGTGCGCCATTGCTCAAGCTCCTCGTCGAGCAGCGCGGCTGCTCGCGATACGTCCGTCGAGCTCACATCCAGCCCGCAGAGCTCGCGCGTGATCTCGGCCACGCGCCGCGTGGACACGCCCTGCACGTACATCTCAGCCACGGCCACGGATACAACTCCAGACCAGATCAGCACTCTTCAACGAACGCGACGGCTCGTGGCATCGACCAATGGGTGATCGCCACGTGGAACTGCGTGTGGCCGCCGGAGGTAAAGGAGCTCCTGGGGCGTGGCCACCGCCCGAAGGGTGGTGAGACTGCGCAGGAGGCAATCGAACTGATTCGACGCGTAAACGGACGACTCACGCGCGCGATCTCGGCGGCAGAGGAGATCGCCGCGAGGAAGACTAAGCAGTTGGAAATGACCACTGCTGCTTGGAGGGTCATCAACCCGCGGTAGGTCCATTCCCCAAAGGCAGGCTTCGTCCGACAGGGTGTGGGATCACCGCCTACGAGGAAACGGGACTCCTGGGACTCCGACGACTTCGGTTCGCCCCCCGCCCCACAGTTCCGAATTGAAAGTGGCCCGGCGGGTTGCAGCCCCCGGACCCGGACTGGCGCAGAAGGAGGCGGCACGGATGCCGCACTTCCAGAGCCAGCCGAGCAGATCGTAGCCAAACGCACTTGAAGTCATGCGGTCTGTCGCATTGCGTTGGCGAATTCACCGCGTTACTGTGTGCATGTAGCCATCTCGGCTATCCGGTTTGCAGACCGGCGCAGAAGGAGTACGAAATGAGTCATTCGACGGTGCAGACTACGGAACGCTACGCACACTTCGCACCCGAGGCGAGCCGCGAAGCCGCACGCAAGCTGGGCTCCGCGTTCGCCGGGTAGGGGGCGGGGAACGCTTCGGCGTGAAGTTGTGGGGCCTGCCGTGGGGCCGATGGCGCGGAGGCAGAGGTAAGTCGACACAGTGAACGAGTTACGCACGCACGCGGTCGGTCTACGGAACCGAAGGTCGGAGGTTCGAATCCTTTCGCCCGTACCATCGCGATGGCCCCTGTCGGCTCCCTCCTCGGTTGAGCCGCTACCAGACGACGCGCGGCGCGGCTCGTAGCGCAAGCGGCGCTTTCGGCCGATCGATCAGGGCCTCTCGGAACATGCCGGTCTGGGCCCAGACGCGCTCGCGCTGGCCGTCGGTGAACTCGGTCATCCAGGCGTCGTCGACATAGTTCATGTAGTTGTGGATGGGGCAGAGGGCGCCGGACGCGGCCTGGCGGCAGAGGTTGTGGGGCTGGTCCTCGTCGGCTGGCTTGCCGTAGTTGGGACCGCTGTGCGGCGGGGTGTCCGGAACCTCGTCGCCGGGCACCCGGCAGCCGTCCTGGAAGGTGTGGAAGAGCCCAAGCCAGTGGCCCACCTCGTGAACGGCCGTCATGCCGAGGTCGTAGGGCGCTCCGCCACCGCCCGGCAACGTGGAGTGCAGGACGACCACCCCGTCCATCCCGGGATCGCCTTCGAGCTCGACGGGAAACGTCGCCCAGCCGAGCAGACCGCCGCGCGGCTTCGCCGTGTAGATCGTCAGACCCTCGGCCGCAGGCAGCGGGCGGTGGGCGCGCTTGCACTGACGCTCGCGTAGCGAGCCGTGCCCCATGCGAAACCACGCGGCGTGGTCGACGGCCACGACGTCCTCCGCATCGTGCGTGAACCGGGTCTGCACACCGGCGAACGCGTCGTTCAGCACCTGTACCTGCTGCGTGCGCTGGGCACTGTTGACGGCGCCCTCCTTCTCGTCGGTCACATGGACGAAGGCGACGGGAATCGTCAACTGCACGCGCTGCTCGAGGATGCCCGTCTCCTCGCAGAAGCTGCGCTCCATCGCGAGCAGTCGCATGCGATCGGCTACACTCGGTTCATGCGTGGCACAGCGGCCGGGGCCGCGCTCGAGGTCGCTCATGGGTACTCCCCATCGTCCACCGGGTTTCCATGCCCCGGCGCGTAGGGCATGATGGTGGTGGGGCGAATTCGTGTCAACGGAGCCCTTCGGGAGACGCCCGTGGCGGCCACGATCCGCATGCTCCAGTCTGCAGACGCCCCGGCCTACGTCGCGCTGCGTCAGGCGATGCTCGCGGCGCACCCCGTCGCGTTCCTCGCCTCGCCCGACGCGGACCTTGCGTCCGACCTCGAGCGGATGCAGCGCACTCTCGGTGCGAGCGAGGAGAACGTGATCTTCGGCGCGTTCGATCCCGAGCTGGTCGGCACCGTGGGGATCTTCCGCGAGTCGCATGCCAAGACGGCTCACCGCGCGACGATCTGGGGTATGTACGTCGTGCCCGCGGCAAGACGCCTGGGGCTTGGCCGTGCCCTGGTCGATGCGGCGCTGGATCACGGCCAGCGCCATCTCGCCGGGGTCAGTCAGGTGCACCTGGGTGTGAGCGCCGCCGCCCCCGGGGCCCGCGGCCTCTATGAGCGCTGTGGCTTTCGCGCCTGGGGCGTCGAGCCCGGCTCGCTGCGGCATGCGGGCCGGCTCTACGACGAGACGCACATGGTGCTCCACCTCCCCGTACGCTGATTCGATGCGCCTGCGGAGTCTCCTGTTCCTGTTCGTCTTGCTCGAGCTGGGCACCCTCATTGCCCTTGGCATGCTCGCGGGACTGTGGGTCGCACTCGGCACCGTGGTGGCGACAGGGATCCTGGGGCGGGCCATCTTCCGCCGCGGTCCCGGCCGCCGCATTCCGGGGGTGTTGCTGATGATCCCCGGCCTGCTCACGGATCTGCTCGGCCTGGTACTGCTCCTGCCGGGGCCGCGTCGCTGGTCGGGGCGCTTGTTCCAGCTTTGGATGATGCGTCGGGTTCAGCTGGGTGGCATGTTCCAGCAGGTCTCGATGGGTGGCTTCACGCCGCCCGGTGGCAGGCCGCCCGGTGGCAGGCCGCCGCCCGGCTTCGCCGGCCCCGGGATGGCGTCGGAGTCTCCCGGTGTGATTGACGCGGAAGTGCTCGACGTGCGCGAGTTGCCGTCGTCCTGAGCGCGGGTTCGCAGCAACGGAACCCAGCCTCTGCGCGCTGCGTACTACAGCGTCTGCCCGGCTGCGCCGGGTGCCTGAGAGCAGAGCCATGGATGCCCTACGTGAACTCGTCCGCTACCTGAAGAGCCGTCACCTCGTCCGCGCCCGGCGGTCGGGGCCGGGTAGCGCGTACACGGATGGGTTTGTGCTGGGTGTGAGCGACGAACTCGTCGCCATGCACGCCGTCGTGGACTTCCAGTCCGACGGGCTCGAGATCTTCCCGCTGGCTGCGGTCGAGAAGGTGGAGAGCTCCGCGCGCGATGTCTTCTGGCAGTCGATCCTCGAGAACGAGGGCTGTGTGCCGCGCGGGGGCCTGCCCGACCGGCTCCAGATCGGTGACTGCCGCTCGCTGGCTCAGTCCCTGAAGCAGTGGGGCAAGGCCATCGGCGTCAGCTACGCCGACGACGAGACGGACTGGTACTCCCCCGGCGTCGTGGGTGCGGTGGGCGCGGAGTCCTTCGGACTGCGCTACTTCAGCACCACGGGTGAGTGGGATGACGAGCTGACGACGATCCGCTACGACCAGGTCTTGCGGGTCGACGTGGACCGCCCGTACGTCAACACGTTCGAGCGCTACCTTGTGGCGCCTCCGGATGTTCCCCCGGACTGCTAGTCGGCGTCCCCCGCGCTGTCTTCGAGCTCGAAGTCCTCGAAGTCAAAGCCCGGCGCCACGACACACCCCACAAGTGCATACCCGTGGGATCCGCTCAGCGGTCTGGCGGCTTGCCACCAGCCTGGGGGCACGACCACCTGGGGTGCGGCGTTCTCGCCGCGCCCCAGGATCACCGTCTTGGGCTCGCCAGCGGGGGCGCGCAGGGTGAGCGCAAGTTCGTCGCCGCCCTGGTGGATCCAGAGTTCCTCCGAGCGCACGCGATGGCTGCGCGACTGCTCCCCACACGCAAGCATGTACAGGATGCTCGTCAGGGCCGCGCGCGGTCCGGGGTAGCCGGGCGGAAGGGCTGAGGCCTCGATCACGACGGGGGAGCGATGCGTCTCCCGGAACCAGCCGCCTTCGGGATGGCGTGCAAGGTCTTGGCGTTTGATCACGGCGGCCGCAGCGTCGTTCATGCAGGAATGGTAGCCTCCGCGCCATGCTGCCTCGCGTGTCGACTGTGCTCCTAGCGCTCCTTGTGTGTGCGGGCTGCCGCGTCCGTGCGCCTGCCGCTGCACCCCTCCCGCGGGCAGCAGCTGGCCAAGCGGCCTACGCCGCAGCGTGGACGACGCCGCCGGAAGCCGCCAGCAGTCAGGCCGTCCCGACCCGCGCGGCCGTGCGCGCAGCCGTACCGACCCCCTGGACACTTCAAGGCAACGTCGCGCTGCTCTCGGCCTACGTCTGGCGGGGCGCGCTGCTCGTGGATGATCCCGTCCTTCAGCCGACCGCCACGCTGGGCTACGGCGGCTGGTCGTTCAACGTCTGGGGCAACATCGACCTCGGGGATGCCAACGGCAGGGCGGGGGAAGTCAACGAGGTCGACCTGACGCTCTCGTACTCACACACGATCAAAGACGGGCGCGTGCCAGCAACGCTGTTCGGTGGCGGCATCTGGTACACGAGCCCGACGGGCTGGTTCACGGACCTGGCCGAGATTTACGCAGGCGTCGGTTTCGACGTCTTCCTGCAGCCCACCGTGACGGTCTACGTCGGCGTCGTGCAGGTCGAGGGCCTGTATGCGCAGCTGGCGCTCTCGCACCAAGTGGCGCTCGGTCCCGGATCCCTCACCCTGAGCGGCGGCCTTGGCGCGGGCGAGGAGCATCACTTCGGCGCGCTGCTGGGCGCGCCGACAAACGCGCTCGGCGAGGTCTACCTCGGCGCGTCCTGGGGGCTTCCGCTAGGCCGGTGGACGATTGCACCGTCCGTGCGCTTCTCGAGTCTCATCGATGGAGACCTGCGCGACGCGTCCGCGAAGAACGATCACGTCGTCTTCGGCCTGACCGTCTCCGTCATGCCCTGACGCAGGGCTCAGCGGAAGCCCAGCCAGAGAACAAACGCGACCTGGGCCCCGAGCGCCAGCGGCACAAGCCAGACGAAGCGGGACGTCTTCGTCTTGTGGCGCACGCCGCGCATCGCGAGCAACGCACCCAGCGCGCCTCCTGCGATCGCGAGTCCGAGCAGCGTGGCCTCGCGAACGCGCCGGCCGTCGCCCCGCGAGCGGCGCTTGTCGAAGACGAAGAGAGCGCCCGTCACCAGGGAGAGATGCGCGAGGTGGGCCAGCACCGCTTGCCAGGGCGCGAGCCAGCCCGCCGCGTAGGCGGCGCCGCCCAGCAGGCCGCCGAGCAGGGCGTAGCTCCACCAGGGAAAGCGGCGGCGGGGAGGGCGGGCTTTGGCCATGCCCCGATCCTGCCCGGCCTTCGGTAGACTCCGAAGCATGCGCCGCTGCCTTTCCCTTCGTGTGATCTCGATTGCCCTCGCTCTCCTGCTTCTGCTGGTGGGGTCCCCTCCGTTTGACGGTCGGGCTCTGGCGGCGGACGACGCGCGCAGTGGTTGGGAAGCCTGGCCGGCCCAAGCCGCCGCCGCGCAGCAACGCCTCGAGAAGGAGCTGCTGGCGATCCCGAGCGCCGCGCGTCTGCGCGCGCTGCATGATGACTTCTGCTCGGAGTCGCATCCCGCCGGCACACCCGCCGACCAGCGGATGATCACCAAGCTCCTCGAGGCGTTCGAAGCGCTGGGCCTCGCGCCCGAGCGTGAGGACTTCTACGCGTACCTGCCGCACTTCGTGCAGGCACGCCTCGACCTCATGGCCGCGGACGGCACCTACCGCCTGCCCGTGATCGAGAAGCCCATCGCGCGGGATCCGCAGATCGCGAAGATCGTGCCGCACGCGTTCAACGCCTACAGCGCGACCGGCGACGTACGCGCGCCGGTGGTCTATGCGAACTACGGCACGAAGGAGGACTTCGAGCGGCTCGACAGCCTGGGCGTCCCGGTCAAGGGCCGCATCGTCATCGCGCGCTACGGTCGCAACTACCGCGGGTTCAAGGCGAAGTATGCCGAGGCCCGTGGTGCGGTGGGCGCGCTGCTCTACACCGATCCGCAAGACAGCGGCTACGCGAAGGGACTGCCCTACCCCGAGGGCGGCTACGCCGATCCCTACTGCATCCAGCGCGGCTCGATCAAGACGCTGGCCTACCCGGGGGATCCACTCACCCCCTTCGAGCCGGCGACCAAGGATGCGAAGCGGCTCAACCCCAAGGATGTCGGGCTGCCCACGATCCCCGTGCAGCCGATCGGCTGGCAGGCGGCGCATCAGATCCTCTCGCGCCTCACGGGTGCCGTGGTGCCCAAGGGCTGGCAGGGTGGGCTGCCGTTT
>JAJDEM010000068.1 GCA_029259795.1 Planctomycetota bacterium | reverse complement strand
AAGATCTCGGCTTCGCCGCGTGCGCTCTGGGCCAGCACCCGCTTGCGAACCGCGGCAGACATCCCGGACTCTGCGCAGTAGGCGAAGGCTGTACCGACCTGGATGCCGGTCGCACCATGCTGGAGCGCCTCGATCAAGCGCTCCGGTCCGGCGCATGAGCCTGCGAGCCAGAAGGGGAGGTTGAACGCGGCGATCTGCTCGAGATCGGGGATGTCGCGCGGTCCGTAGATCGGCTCGTTGGTCTCGCTCAGCTGCAGGCGACCGCGCGGCGGTGCGTTGTGTCCACCGGCGGACGGGGCTTCGATGATGAGGCCGTCGACCTTGCCACTGGACTTGTTGGCCATGACGCGGGCCATTGTGACCGACGCGATGATCGCGAGGAACTTCGGGCGCTCGAGCTGCGGTACGTTGCCCTCGCAGATACGCGTGGGATCGAAGTGCTGCCAGAGGACGTCGTCGCGTGCGGCATCGCGAACATCGATGCGCAGTTTCACGGGCTTGCCCGCAGCGAGGTCGTCGAGGATGCCCGGGATGGCCGTGGGGATTCCCGCGCCCATCAGGACGTAGTCGACCCCAGCCAGCATGGCGCCGAAGATCGAGGCGAGGTTCGGTAGCTGGATCTTCTCGAGGTAGTTGATGCCTACCGGGTTGTCGTGACCTTCGCGGGCCAGCCACACCTCGACGAAGTTGCCAGCGACCAGCAGGTCTTCGAGCAGAGGCGACTGCTTGACGGACTGCATCGGGCTCGACTTGAACTTGGCCTCGGGGTCCTTGCCCCCTTCGATGAAGTAGCGTTTGAGGATGCGCTCCGCCACACCCGGCTGGGGAAAGTGCGCCAGGGCCCGGCGAAGATGACCGCCGGGGTCGCCCGCTTGCAGGCGTCGGGCGAGGACGAGGTCGAGCGCGGTGCCCGAAACGACCCCGAGTTGGCCGGTCTTGGAGACGGCGTTTGCCAGTGTCCATGCCGAGACCGCAGCCCCCATCCCGCCTTGGATGATCTTTGGAAGGGGATGGTCTGCCACCCGCGCATCATAGGCACCCCACTCTGGAAGGCACGCACTGTCGGTATGGATGGGCGGCGAATCGCCCGCCCCCAGCCCGCGGGCGGGAGGGAGCGACGGCGCGCCAAGCCCGTCCGCTCCTGGGCGGGGAGCCGGGTCCTCCGAGTACGATTCCTGGGATGGCACGCACGTACGACGACGCCGGGGACCACCGAGGCACACTGCCCGGGGACCTGCCCCGTAAAGCGGGCGCGACCCATATCGGGATGTTCTTCGCCTGGTGCGCGGCGCGTGAGCTGCTCAGCGCGTGGCACGCGCGCGAGCATCCCGAGGAGCTTGCCAGGCTTCAGCGGCGCTGGATTTCCGGCCGCGACTACGTGCTGCAGTTCATGGACGGGACGCTGAGCGAGGAGCACCTAAACGCCGAGGGGCGGGCCTTCGCCGAGAGCTATGTCGCCTCGGGTCGCTACCTGGCCGACTACGAAGCCGCGCTCCGGGGCGTGTCGCCGAGTCTGTATCACGTGAGCGATACGTGGGAAACCTACGAGCAGTTGGTGCCCGTGTTGGATCGCGCCCGCTCGGCGATAGACGAGGTGCCGCCGCCGGCCGCCGAGCCTCGACCCGAGCTGGAGCCTGAGCCGGAGCCCGAACCGGCGCCTGAGCCTGAACTGGAGCCCGAGCCTGAACTGGAGGTCGCGCCGCTGCCTCCCACCGCGTCCGTCACCGACGGTGTGCAGGCAGTCAGCGCGGAGGATGCGGACGCGCCGGTCGACCTTGATGCAGACCTCGATCTCGACGCGGTCCTCGATGTCGAGGAGGCCGAGGTCGAACCCGACGAAGAGGTCGTCGCAGAAGTCGAAGACGATTGGCGCCGCGTGATCCTCGGGGAGGCGGCACCGGAGATCCAATCCGAGCCCGTACCCGCTGACGAGCCGCAGCCTGATGTGCCGACCGACGCCGAGGCCGCGTGGAACTGGAACGACTCCGCGGAGGACATCCACGCACGCCGCGCGCCGCCGCCGTTGCCGAGCCAGCTCCCGCTGGAGCCGATCGACGTTCATCGCACCGTCCGTGCCAGCGTCAGCACCTCAGGTCGCAAGGGCCTCGGGGGATCGTGGATTTGGATTGGTGGCGTGATCTTCCTCCTGATCTACGGCTGCTCGAAGCTCGCCGCTCGCCTGCCGCAGGAGTCCCCCGAGGAGGAATGGGACGGCGGCCTGCTCCGGGAGCCGGTCGAGGAGGTGCGTGCGCGAGACCACCTCGCCGAGCTGGACCGCATGCGCAAGGCGGCGGAGAAGCGCGAAGCGGACAAGGAGCGCAGGCTCGAGGCTGCGCGCCGCCGCTCCAACGTGCTTGCGAAGGTCGCGTGGGCTTCCTTGGCCAGCGAGCAGGTGGCGGCCGCTGGGAAGCTGGGTCGAGCCGTCCGCTACGAGAACGAGCTCGGCATGCGCTTCGTGCTCGTGCCGAGCGGCGTGTTCCAGATGGGCTCGCCCCTGGCCGAAGCCGGACGCGACAAGGGCGAGGTGCAGCACCCCGTCGTCATCACGACGCCCTTCTATATGCAGACGGCGGAAGTGACGAACGCGCAGTTTCGCCGCTACCGCGAGCGGCACCAGAGCGATTCCCCGCCCGGGATGCAGGGGTTCAACAAGGCGGGGGTGCCCGTGACGTCCGTGGGCTGGCAGAGCGCCAACAACTTCTGTTCGTGGCTCTCCAGCCGCGACCCGCGCTACGACTACCGCCTCCCGACCGAAGCCGAGTGGGAGTACGCCTGCCGCGCGAAGTCGACCTCGCGGTATCCCTGGGGCGACAACGAGGTGCTCGCGGGACGCCATGCGAACGTCGCCGATCGCACGGCGCAGATGCAGATGCCTCGCGAGCTGCGCAAGGCGGCGGAGGATACGGCCGGTTGGCGCTGGTCCGCGTCGATCGACAACCATGTGGGACCCAGCCCTGCCGGCTCGTTCACAGCCAATGACTGGGGCCTCTACGACATGATCGGCAATGTCTACGAGTGGTGCGCTGACCGTGCCGGGGCCTACGACCTGAGTGTCACCCGCGACCCGGCCGGTCCCGCGGAGGGCGAGCTGCGCATCATTCGCGGCGGCGCGGCCGACGCGCCGTTTGGCGCCTGCCGCTCCGCGTGGCGCGGCGGGATGCGCCCCATTCGGTCCTCACCCAACCTGGGCTTTCGCTGCGTGGCGGTTCCGGTGAAGCCCAAGTAGCGGCCCGCGCGCCGCGCTACCCTGCGGGGCATGCGGCGTGGCTTCTTGCTCCTCGGTTTGCCTGGCCTAGCGGCCGCGCTCTGGTTCCTGCTCGGCGACGGCGAGGAGCGTTCCTCGGCCGTCGATGCCCCGCCCGGTACGCATGCGGAAGAGGGGCCCGCCTTGCGCGGCGCAGACCCGGCAGCGCGCGCCGCGTGGGAGGAGCGACTCCGAGACCAGCGCGAAGCGCGCCAGGACGCGTTGCGCGGGCTCGAGCCCACGAGCCGGATCGACCGAACCATCGAGAAGACTCAGTTCCGGGTGACGGGGCGCGTCGTTGCAGCGGACGGCAAGTCGGCCATCGATGCCGAGGTTGCAGTCAGGGCCCACGACGGGGGTTCCGGGGTCTACGCGGAGGACGACGGCCGCTTCACCGTCGAGGGCGACTTCGATGTGCCATACCAGGTGGTGTGCCATGCGCCTGGCTACGTCCCCCTGGTCTTGCCGCTGCGGCACTACAAGGAGCAGGAGCATGTTGACGTCGGGACGGTGACACTGCAGCCCGGCTTGCGCCTCGCAGGACGGGTGGTCGATCAGGAGGGCAAGCCCTGGAAAGCGAGCCTCCACCTCACGCCCGATGACGATCCTGTTGCGGATTGGTGGCACACGGCGGTCGCCTCCGACGTGAACTTCAGCTTCGATCGCAACACCGATGCGGAGGGGCACTTTGCTTGGGACTCACTGCCTGAGGGGCGCTATCGGATTCGCGTGAACACACGGGGCGCGTCCGGCTCCGACGTGGTCTTCGAGCAGGTCACGGCAGGCGGGGAGGATCTCGAAGTCGTGATCCCGCGCGAGCCGCCCGTGGACCACGGCGCGCCGTGGCACGTGGAGTTGGTGCTTGAGCCCGACAGGCCGTTCGAGTTGACAGCGTCCAATGCCGTAGCGCACTGGGGTGGTGAGAGGCACCACGTGGAGGCTAGGTTTGTCGACGGCGCGATCCATATCAAGGTCGTCGGGGCGGGGCCGCTCCATGCCCTTGTGAGCGCTCCAGCGTTGGCGTTCCGTCCAGCCTTCGTTCCGGACATTCACAAGCCTGGAGGACAGATTCGTGTGCCGCTGCGCACAGGTCTCAGCGTGGAGGGTCGCGTGACGGGCATCCCCGAGCGCACGATCCACGGGCGCTTTCTCTCGGCCTGGGGCTGGCTGCTGCCTGACGGGAGCATCGCCTCGGAGCAGCCGGCGAACGGTGCGAGCCGTCGGTGGCAGCACAAGCGCTTGCAGGTCGATCGAGAGGGCCGCTTCATCCTCAACCACCTACCGCCTGGGGAGATGCTTGTTCAACTCCTGAGCAGCAAGTGCCGCCTCAAGGACGCGCCGGTTCGCTTTCGCACAGACGTTGGGAACCTCCAGCTCAAAGGGCTGGCATATCGCCCCCTCGAGGCGCGCTTCGACCTGCCGGCCGGCCGTGGCGACGCATCGATCAGCTGGGTACTCCATCGCGTGGGCGCGGGCGGTGAGGCGTACGTGCGCGGCGGGACCGCGATTAGCGAGACGGACGTTCCGGCCGCGAAGGCCCGCACGATCCGCGACAGTCTCTACCTGGCTGAGGGCGCGGGCAAGCATGTGCTGTACGCACGTTCGCGCGGTCGACCGGTGCTCGGGCCTGTGCGCGTAGAGATTCCCCGCGGCGCCCGCGAGGTGCGCGTGGTCTTCCCTGCGCCTCGCTATCTGACAGGGACGGTCGTGGATCGCCACGGCAAGGGGTTGGCCGAGGCCTGGGTCGAACTCGTTTCTGCCGGCAGCCCGCGTGCGCGCACGCCGCTAGTCCACAGGCAGGCACGCAAGGGGCTGCCATCCTGGGATGGAGTGCTCCCGCCGCCATCCAGCGGGACCTCCCTTGACGGCTCGTTCCGCATCGCGCTACCGCATGAAGGTTTGTGGCGCGTCGTCGTGACGGAACGCACGCATCGCATGGTCGGGACACCGCCCAGCGCAGCGCCCGGCGTGCCACTGAAGATCCTCATGGAACCGTCGCGGCGCATCTCAGGTCGGCTATCCGGCGACCCGGAGGCTAACTACGGCAGTTACGTCGTGACGGCTTGGCCGGGCGGGGATGAACTGGCGATCCAGACGCATGCCGACGATGAGGGATACTTCGTGATCGAGTCCCTCGGTGACGGCGCGCACACGCTCACGGTCCATGTCAGAGGGGATGTGCTCGGTGAGCGCGGCCCATTCGCTGGCTACGCGCGGCTCGAACGTGTTCGTGCAGGTGCCCGTGGTGTGAAACTCGCGCTCGTGGCCGGCGCGTCGGCCGGGCTCGTGCTCCGTAACGAGGCCGGGACCGTGCTCAAGGATGCGGACGTCAGGCTCCGCAGTCCCTTTCGCAGCGAGCGGGTGTGGTGGTCCCCGGCAGACGAGGCCTATGTCGCAGCCGGACTCGCGCCGGGCGTGCATCGCTTCGACATCGACCTCGGATCCGGCCGCAAGCAGAGTACCGAGGTTCGCGCGGGCGAGACGGGCGTCGTGGTCATCCGCTAGCGGACGACGTAGCGCGTCGTCGTGCCGGCCTTCACGTTGACACGATGGGTGTTCGCGCCATCAACCGTGATGTCGAAGTGGAGTTGGCCTGCGGGCGCGCCGGGGCAGACGAAGAGCGGTTCCTTGCCGCCTGTCGTCTCCAGTCGGCGCGCGAAGTAGGGGCCGCGGAGGTAGACGACGGCATTCGTCAGCCGCGCGCCGGACTCGTCGCGCATGTCGAGCGCCGTGGCATGGGCGGGCTTGAGTTCCAGCGCCACATTGCGTGCGCCGGAGGCGATCGCCGTCTTGCGAATGACGCCCGGCGCGCCGCCCCCGCCATCGTGGTGTGCGACGAGCGTGTACTTGCCGGGCGGTAGGCCATGCAGCTCGAAGAATCCGGACGACGCAACCGAGGCGTGAACTACCGGACCGTCTTCGCTGGCCCACGCTTCGACCTCGCAGTGGTGGAAGGCACCGAGACCTACCAAGGCGTCTGGAGCCTTGATCCGTCCGGTGATCCGCTTGCCAGCCTGCATGACAAGGATCACTTCGCCCTGGCCAGCACGGACCGTGGCGGGCGAGTCACGCAAGTACCACCCGAGATGATGAGCGGTCAGTCGGGCGGTGCCGGTGGGGGGGATGGCAATCTCGAAGCGCCCGTCGCTGCGCGCTTGGCGGTAGGGCAGCTCGCCGACGTCGTTGCTGTCCCAATAAGGATCCACTTCGCGCTCGCGCAGGAGCCCGCGCGCGGGATGCAGCTTGACCAGCGCGTAGGGAATCGCACGCCCCTCGGTGTCGACCACCCGACCGGCGAGGACGGTCGGACGCCGCATGGGGATGATCACCTCGTCGGCATCCGCCGGGATCTCTACCTCGATCATCTCAGCCGTAGGCGGGTCGAACGTCTGGGCGTACACGGTGTAGCGCTGCCCTGGGTGCGGCCGATAGAACCGCGTGCGGAACTCGCGCCGGGTGTCCTCATGGTCAGAGCCCCAGTCGGCCAGGCTCTCGCCGCCATCGGTCTGTTCCCGAACCTCCCATGTGAGGGTGCCGAGGCGCATTCCGGGGGCTGCCTTGAACACGAGGTCCACCGCGCTACGAGTCTCGCAGGTCACGGTGAGCGGGGACTTGTCCGTCGACACGACGCACTCGCGCGCAGGGATGGACAGCGCGGGCGTCCCGAGCGCGAGGCGTCCGCGCCCCGGCGGCAATCCGAGGAAGCGAAACGCGCCGTGCGCATCCAGCACGACTTCTTCCTGGAAGTACGCCTCCAGCGCCCCCTCCGCGGGTGGCTCCAGCGAGAGGTGCGCCCGCCGGTCCAGCCAGCCGCTGATCTCGAGCGTCGTCCCCTCGAGCACCCGCGCCGGAGCGCCTCGAACGTGGCCGGTGAGGACGAGTCCGGGCTCGAGGACGACCGTCCTGCGTTCCTCGTTGCGGGCGAACTGCAGGACCCGTACGGGGCGATAGGAGCCTCCGGGCGTGATGAACAGGTCGACGGGGCCCATACCGTGAACCTCGAGTTCAGCCACCGCCCCTACCTGATCCCAGCCGAAGATTTCGTAGTTCCCGTCGATGTCGAGGCCGATCTCGGGGACTTCCCCGCCGTCGCTCGTACGCAAGTCCAGAGCTGCCTCCCACTCCGGTGTCGCCGAGTCCGGGGCTGGGCGTTGCCGCTGCAGAACGACGCGAACGGAATGCGTGCCTGCCGCGACTTGATCGAGGATCGCCGCGTCGAACACGGGCTCGGTGTCGAAGCGCAGGCGGTAGGGGCCTGGCGGCAGTTGATCGAATGCGAAGGATCCCTCTGGGTCCGTAAACTCGTGGATTGAGAACGTGCCGTTGCTTTGAGCGACAGGCGTCCACCACGCGGGCACAGGATCTACGTCCGGCTCGAGGTGGACCGAGACGTCGGCGTAGGCCTTGCCGCCCTTGTCGAGAACGTAACCGCGGATCATCAGTCCGCGCTGCAGGGTGACGGTGCCCAAGTCGCTGGTCTTGCCTCCCGGATAGCGCCTTGGGGGACTTACCCAAGGGCGGTAGCCGAGTGCCGTGAACACAAGCTGGTACTCGTACTTCGCATCCAGCTCGATGACGAAGCGGCCATCGTCGTAGCCCGAATCGCCGTCCGAGGGTACGGGGTCGTGGCTGTGGGAATCCACGCTCCCGTCGTGGATGGACTCCCCCTGCGGTCCGCTGAGCTGCCCAAGGATGCGCGCCCGATCGTGCGGCGTGGGATCCTTCAGGCGCTGGCGGTAGGCGAGCGCGTCGTCGGTCAGCTCCTGCGCAGCCGTGGCTTCCTCCGTCCGCGCATCTCGCCTGGCGTTGGCGCCACGCAGTGCCGGCAGCGTGGGCGGGGTGTCGGCTCCACGGCCCGCAGTGGGGCCAGCGTCCTCCGACTGCTGGCCGCCCCAGAGCAGCCACGCCCCTACGGCAAGCAGGGCTGCCCCAAGCAAGACTCCAAGGACGCGCATGGCGCCAGGGTAGCCGAGGGGCGCCGGCGGAAGCTACGCGTCGAACGTGGCGTTGAACTCGTACGGCGAGGCGTCTTCGATGGGCGGCAGGGCGTCGGCGCGGATCTGGAAGGTACGCACGGCCCAGAGGTCCTTGAAGACCCGGTACTTGAGGGCGGTAGCGTCGAGGTAGTCGACGCCCGAGGAGCCACCGGTGCCGATGCGGCGGCCGATGACGCGCTCGACCATGCGCGCGTGACGCTGGCGGAAGATGATCATCGACTGCTCGAACTCCACCAGCTGCGCCTGGATCTTGCGGGGCCAGGAGAGCAAGGGCAGCTCGCGGTAGCTCTCGATGAAGAGCACGGCGGCACGGATGCGGCGCAGTCGCTTGTCGTCGCAGAAGAAGAACGTGCGTGCCTGCTCGACCTCGGCGTCGTAGCGCTTGGCCATCGCCTCGGGGTCGCTCGCGCCGGCGGCAATGACGGTGGCAAGGGTCTCGTCGACCGAGGAGCGCACGGCCGCGACGTAGTCCTCGAGGAAGCCGTCGACGATGGCTTCGTCGCCAGCTTGATCCGGCTGGGATCCGCGGATCGGCGTGCGGTGCAGCCAGTTGCCAACCGCGGTGAGCAGCGTGGGTGTGTCCTGCTGGCGCGCCATGACGCGTGCGTGGGCCGGCGACTCCGACTGGCCCGACGGATCCTTGAGCGCGTCGAGGTACTTCTCCTTCGCGCCCATGCCGATGCGCTCGTCGTCCGGAAGGCCGAGGATGATCTCCATCTCGCGCATCTGCGCGGACTGGAACCCGCTGGCGGGGAAGAGCTTGTCGCGGAAGTCCAGGTAGTCGCGGGTGTTCAGCGACTCGACGACCTCGAAGTGGGAGACCGCGGCGCGAAAGATGCGCGTGAGGCGGTCCATCGAGGCAGACGCGCCGGCGATGGCGTTCTCCGGCACGGGCGAGCTGTTGAACAGGTCGCGCAGGGTGGTCAGCTCGCGGAGCGCGAGCTTGAACCACAGCTCAAACACCTGGTGCACCACGATGAAGACGACTTCGTGGTCGCTGACCTTGGATTCGTCGTCCTCCAGCCCGCCCTGGAGGCGGAGGAGTTCCTCGACGCGTACGTAGTCCCAGTAGTTGGTTGCCATGGGAGCGAGTCTAGCGCTGGAGCCCGCTCGGGAGGCCCGTTGCCAGGGTGCGCCAGCCAGCGTGTGCGGTCCCCCGAGGGGGGCCTAGCTGGTGGCGGCTTCGGGCGGCCGGCCGCGCGGCAAGACGTCACCCACGCCGGAGCCCCGCGTGACGCCGTCTGTGGTGACCTCGCCGGGCGCCGGCGCGAGCGTCAGGGGCGGGCAGCCGGTGGCGGCCAGGGCGACGTTGTTGAT
>JAJDEM010000067.1 GCA_029259795.1 Planctomycetota bacterium | reverse complement strand
GACGGCCAGCGCCCGACCGAGGGCTTCGCCTACTAGCCTCAACGAGCCTGCGAGGTCACGTGCAGATCTGGGGCATCCTCAACGTCACACCGGACAGCTTCAGCGACGGCGGTCGCTTCGACGATCCGCAGCGAGCCATTGAGCAGGGCCTCGCGCTCGCGGCCGATGGCGCCCAGGTCATCGACGTGGGCGGGGAGAGCACGCGCCCCGGCGCCGAGGCGGTATCCGAGGCGCAGGAGACCGCCCGCGTCGTCCCCGTCCTCGAGGGACTGCACGCGGCCGGTATCGAGGCGGACCTGAGCATCGACACGCGCCACGCCGCCGTGGCGGACGCCGCGCTGCGCGCGGGGGCTTCGATCGTCAATGACGTGAGCGGCGCCTCGGACCCGGCCATGCTCGCCACGGTTGTGGAGCACGGTGCCGGCCTGGTCCTGATGCACATGCAGGGCACCCCGGGCACCATGCAAGCGGCACCGACCTACGAGGACGTCACCGCCGAGGTGGCGGCCTACCTCGAGAGCCGCGCCGCAGCTGCCGTCACGGCCGGCGTCGACGGCGCGCGGCTGTGGATCGACCCGGGCATCGGGTTCGGCAAGACCCTCGAGCACAACCTGACGCTCCTTCGGGATCTCGAGGGGTTCGTGCGCCTCGGTCGTCCCGTGCTGCTCGGGGCGTCGCGCAAGGCGTTCCTCGGCACGCTGACCGGGCAGTCGGATCCGTCCCTGCGGCTGGCGGGCTCGTTGGCCTGCGCACTCCGCGGGCTCGAGTCGGGGGTCGACGCCGTACGCGTCCACGACGTGCGCGAGACCCGCGACATGATCGAGGTCTTCACACAGATCCGGTGAGCGTGACGCAGAACGCAAGGGTACGATCTAGCCAACGATGTCAGCCTTCGCCCTACTGCACGACCTGGTCCTGAAGAACTGGATCGAACTGGGTCTTCTCTTCGCGGCGCTCTACCTGCTGCTGCGGTTCCTCCGGCGGACCATCGCCGGCGGCATCTTCAAGGGCCCCGCGATGCTGCTGTGGATCGGCATCCTCGGGCTCTTCCTCCTCCTGCAGAGCCTGAAGCTGGACGTCCTGAACGCGATACTGGCGGCGAGCTTTCCCGTGTTCGTGCTGGCCCTGGTCGTCACGTTCCAGATGGAGCTGCGGCACGGTCTTGCCCGCCTGGGGAACGTGAGCTTCCTCCGCCGACTCCTCGGCCCGAAGGACGGCCGCCCCGCCCAGATGAAGCCGGTCGACGAGGTGATCCGTACGTGCCGGCAGTTCGCCGAGCGCCGCATCGGCGCCATCATCGCCTTCGAACGCAACATCGACCTGAGCAACTACATGGACACGGGTGTCCCCATGGACGCCATCATCCGCGCCGAGACCCTCGACACGATCTTCAGCACGCACACCGTCCTGCACGATGGCGCGCTACTCGTCCGAGCCGACCGGATCGCCTCCGCCGGCTGCTTGCTTCCGCTCACCGAACGTCCCGCCCTCGCGCGCGACTACGGCACGCGGCACCGCGCGGCGATCGGCCTGAGCGAGCAGAGCGACGCGGTGGTCCTCGTCGTCTCCGAGGAACGCGGCGACGTCCACATCGTCGAACGTGGCGAGATGGATCTCGTCGAGGATTGGGAGTGGCTGCGCGCCTACCTCAGTGTCGTCTTTGCCGAGAAGACGGGACTCGCCCCGCAGGAGAGGGACTGACGTGAGTGCCTCCACAACAGCCGACCGCGCCTCCGGCGATCGCCCGAGCCTGGAAAGTGCACGGAAGGCTCCCTTTCGCGTCTGGATCCTCCAGGAGTGGGGCCTCATCCTGCTCGCCGCCGTCCTCGCGATCATCCTGTGGGAGGTGACCAGCACGCGGGTTATCCGGGAGCTGCGTATCACCGGCGTGCGGGTGCTCCTGGATGTGAGCGACGACGACCAGAAGCAGATCGGCGCCGTCCTGAGCAATCGGGATGAGACCGTCACCATCGAGATGACCTGCTCGGAGCGGGAGCGCTTCGCGGTCCTCGCCGCCCTCACCAAGACCGGAGGCGGTACGCCCGCGCTGAGACTCAAGGTCAGCCCGCGGCTCGAGGGCGCCAAGCGCCCCTTCGACCTCTCCATCGAGTCCTGGCTCTGGCCGGTCGACAACGCGGCCGAACTCGGCATGCGGGTGCCGAAGGTGCCGGTGGGAACCGTGTACCGGATCGAGGGCATGCAGCAGGTCCACATCGCCAAGCCGCGAACGATTCCCGATGCGGCTGGCCTCGCAGAGCTCGGCTACAAGATCCTCATCACGGATCCCGACTCCGAGCCGCCCGTCGACATCCGCCTCGATCATGCGTTCATGGAGTTCCTGGCCCCGCGCGCCGTCTTCTCCGACACCACCGAGGGCGGGCTCTCGATGGAGCCCGATCCGATCGACCTGAACGCCATCCTCGCCAGCGAGGCCCCCCCACTCGGCAAGCCCCAGACGTTCAGCCTCACGTTCAACCAGTGGCGCAGCGCGCATCCCTACCGGTCGCGCCTGGGACTCCAGAAGGTCACGGCCACGCTCACGCTCTACCGACCCGCCGACGCCACGTTCAAGAATCGGATGGAGGTCCTCCTGCATCCGCAGTTCGAGTGGGCCGAGTCCTCGGCCAAGCCGGACTTCACGCCGGGCCCCCCGTACGAGTTCAAGGGCACCCTGAGTGGCCCCCAGTGGATCCTCGACGAGATCGCGAAGGATCTCGCCGGGTGGATGTGGCAGATGTGGATTGCCGAACCCAGCGACGGCTGGCCGGTCAGCACGATGGTCGCCGCCGACGAGTGGAAGAAAAACGTTCCCGCGCGGATCGAGTGGGTCCCGCTGCGCCCCGAGTGGAAGAACAAGGGTGTGCGCTTCGTGCCGAAGGAGAACAGCGGCGAGGACGGCTTCACCGTCAAGATCAAGCGCCGGACGCCCTAGCCACAGCCCGGATCGGCCCGGCCCGGCCCGGCCCGGACGAAACAGGGTGGGGCGAGAGGCTACCCCTCTTCCGCGCGCGCGACCTCGGCCAGCGCCTCGACCACGGAGGCGACAAGCGCGGGATCGTGGCCCTCGGCCATGATGCGCAAGAGCGGCTCCGTTCCGCTGTAGCGGATCACGAAACGTCCCTGGTCGCCGAGCCGCTCGCGCTGCCCGGCCCAGGCATCCTGGAACGCCGGCCATGCATCGAGCGCGCGTCGCTCGCGCATGCGCACGTTGACGAGCTGCTGCGGATGCCGCGGCCGAAGTGCGCGGAGTACCGACAGCGGCTGGCCGAGGCGCTTGGCCGCCTGCAGCACGCGCACGCCGGCGAACAGGCCGTCGCCGATCAGCATGGGACCCGAGCGCAGGTCAGCCCGCTCCAAGACGATGTGGCCTGCCGGCTCCCCGCCGAAGGCAGCGCCCATCGTGCGCATGCAGGCCGCGACGTTGCGGTCCCCGACCGCCGTGCGCTCGAGCCCCACGCCGTTGGCCGCGAGGTACTCATGCAGGCCGAGGTTGGCCATGACGGTCGAGACGACACAGCCGCCGGGCACGCCACCGCGAGCCAAGGCGTCCGCTGCGAGGATCGCCAGCAGGTCATCGCCGTCGAGCAACGCGCCCGTCTCGTCGGAGAGGAGCACACGGTCCGCATCACCGTCAAAGGCGAGTCCGGCGTCGGCGCCGCTCTCCGCAACCGCCGCCAGCCAGGCCGCGGGAGACTCCGTGCCGCAATCTTGGTTGATCGGGCGGCTCCCCGCCGCATGCAGATAGGTGGCATCGGCCCCGAGGGCCTCCAGGACGGTCGGTGCGCTTGCGGTCGCGGCGCCCGCACTGAGGTCGACTGCCAGCTTGAGCCCCTCGAGCCTGCCGCCTTCAGCGAGGGCTCTCACCGTGGCCGCAACATAGCGGTGGCCGAGCGCATCGTTTGCCGCAGGGCCGGACGGCGCGCAGACTTCACCGCCGGTCGCGAGCAGGGCCTCGACCTCGCACTCCTCG
>JAJDEM010000066.1 GCA_029259795.1 Planctomycetota bacterium | reverse complement strand
CAACCCCCCCAACCCCCCGGGGGCGCGGGGGTTTTTCCCCCCCGCGCCCCTTTTCGTAGCCACTCGGTCAGGCCCGCCTCCGGGCGGTCGATGGGGGCGCTCCACGCCCCCCTCCCGCGTCGAAGGCCCTCGGGCGACGCCAAAAATGGTGTTCAAAACAATGATGGAAGCGGGCAAGCACAATTGTGACTTTGCCTCCCGCTCCCTATGATCTTGGCCGATGCGGGGTTCGCCCCGCACCGGAGGCCTCTGTTCCCTCATAGGGAGGGACGTGGCGTCGAAACAAAGGGTTCTCGGACGCGAGAGTCCTTGGACGCAACACTTCATGGAGATTGAGAAAGATGACCAAGGTTAAGACCTTCGCGGTCCTGGCGCTCCTCGTGGGCGCGATGACCCTCACCGCAGGCTGCTGCGGCGACCCCTGCGCACCGAACCCCTGTGATCCCTGCGGCGCACCCGCAGCCGATCCCTGCGCACCGAACCCGTGCGACCCGTGCGCTAACCCGTGCGACACGCCCAACCCCTGCGACCCCTGCGCACAGCCGGCTCCGGCCGCCGCGCCGGCTGCCACGGCTCCCGCCGCTGGCTCGAGCTGCGGTGGCGGCAAGTCCTGCGGTTAGTTCTGTAGCGGTTCCTGTCGGAACCGCAGATTGAAACGGCGCGGCGTGGTACTCCCACGCCGCGCCGTTGTTCGTTTTGGCGATCCGCTCCTGCGCCGTGTGCAGGCCGTTGACGCCCCGCCCACCCATCGGAGGCCGCTTGATGCCTCGAGAAGCGCACGCGCCGCTGGCTGTCGTAGGGGTCGCTGATCACGCCGGCTGGGCGGTGCTCATTACCGCCACCGGTGAGGGGTCCCTACTCGACCGCCGGCGGGTCGCGTTGGTGGCGGAGGACCTGCCCAAGCTCCCCCACCACCACGAGGCCCAAGCGCTCCCTCTGCCCGAAGCCGAAGCGCTCATCGGCCGGGTGCAGGCCTCCACCGCGTCCCACGCTCGGGCGTGTCTCGACGCACTGGCCCGCGAGACGGCGACGCCGATCCACGGGATCGCCATCCGGGCGTGCCCCGCACTGCCCGAGACAGTCGCCGCGCGCATCAGCGACTACCGCGCCCAATGCGTCGCGGACACCGTGATGGTTCGCCGCGCCCTCGCAGAGGCCGCCGCCGCACGGGGCTGGCGCGTGCACGCCTACGACCCCAAACACGTCTTCGTACGGGCCGCTGAAGCCCTTGAGCGCGAGAGCATCACCGACCGGCTGGCCGAGGTGGGAGCAGCCGTCGGCCCGCCGTGGCGCAAGGACCACCGGATGGCCATGGCCGCTGCGATCGCCGCGGCGGGGGCCTGGCGTTCGTAGGGAGCCCGAGCGGCAGCCGCGCCGTGGGAGATGGTCGGGGTGACGGGATTCGAACCCGCGACTGGAAGCTCCCAAAGCTTCCCCTCTACCACTGAGGTACACCCCGATTCGAGTTCATGCGGGCCAGCGGGCCTGCGCCGAAGAACGGGCAGACTCTACCGCTACTTGCCGCCTGTGACCGGGCCGGCACCACTGCTGCCTGGTCGCGGGCCGGCAGGAGGCTTCGGCTTGGGCGTCGGGGGCTTCGCGGGCGGCTTCTTCTTGCCGCCCTTGCCCTTGCCCTCGCGCGGCTCGGGCCCGCGCTTCCTCACCGTGCGCTCGGGCTCGATGATCTGCACGTCCTTGCGGAACGTCATCACCCAGCCCTTCTTCAGCACGAGGGACCACGGGGTGTCGGGGTACTTGCGCGCCATGCGCGACTGGGCGAGGAAGACCCCTGCGAAGCTCGCCTCGCGCTTCTCGTCGCCGAGGTCGATCTTCTTCGGGGGCAACTCGACGCCCATGGCAATGGGCCGGGGAAGGATGCGCGCCCGGCGGTAGGTGACGTCCAGCGGCTTGATCGAATCCAGCGCGGCAAGCGCCTCGCCATGGTGGAAGCGCACCTTGCGCAGCTGGACACCCAGCAGCTGGAAGTCGGCCTCGATGCGCTCCTTGAGTGCATCGGAGCCGGGCTTCGCGGTGCGCTCCTTGGCGTTGGCGGACTCCCACCACTTCAGCGCGGTCTCGACGGAGCGCAGCCGATCCTTGATGAAGGTCTTGGCCTTCTTGACGTCGTTCATGTCCTCGAACCACGTCAGCGGCGGGTTCTGCGAGCGGACGGGACGCTCGGGGCGCGTCGCCAGCGAGCTGCCGCGACGCTCCAGGGCGCCGATGCGCTGGATGACGGGCAAGGCGTCGTTGGCCAGGTGCTCCCAGACGCGAACGATGGTGTGGGCGCGCCAGTCCTTGCCGAGGCTCTTGAGGACACGCTTGCGGGGGCGCAGGTCCGGGGCGAACAGCGCGAGCCGGGCGTAGTCGTAGGTCGTGGCCTTCTTCTGCTGGCCCTTGCCCTTGCGGCCCTTCCACCACCCGCGCTTCTTCTTGCCGGCCTTCTTCTTGCCGGTCTTCCCCGTGCCCTCGACTTCCTTGGGCTGGAGCCGGGTCGGGTGATTGGCGGGCAGCCCGAAGTCGTAGATGAAGTAGCGACCGCCGCTGCTGTAGCTGAGCGTGGCGAGGGACCAATAGCCGAAGCCCGACGGCACGGGGTAGCGCGGCGGGCGCGACCAGACGAAGTCGGCCTGGGCGAGATCGAACTCCCAGCGGTAGGGGATCAGGCCAAAGGCCGTGTCGCCGCCGTAGTAGAGGGCGTGCTTCACGCGCTTGCGGGGCGCGGGGTTGTAGCGCTCGGTCAGCCCGAGGTCGGGGTAGTCGCGCGCCTCGAACTCCTGCAGCCACGGACGCTCGAAGCCCGCTTCGCCAGCGAGCGCGTAGAACGCCGCGCCACTCTCGAGGACCGCCTCGCGCGTGGCCTCCACATCGTCCTCGCCGCCGTCAAAGCCCTGGCTCACCAGCAAGAGAGCCTTCGGACCCGTCCCCGTCTCGGCGAAGCGGGTCGCGGCAGCCCGGATGGACTCCAGCATGTTGCGCGGGCCGTCCGAGGGCAGGAAGGCGAGACTCGCCAACTGGCCGCGGGCATCCTTGGGAATGCGGCTCGGAGCCTGCCACACGCCGACGGCGACGCCGTACACGCCGATGCGCAGGCCGACAGGTCCCTCCTCCCAGGCGCTTTCCAAGCTCAGCTGAAGGACCTCGATCTCGTCCTTCATGCTGGTGGTGGGATCGACCACCAGAAGGAGCTCCGCGGGCTCCTGCGTCTTGTCGGCTTCCCAGCGGGCCTTGAGGTCGCGCGCCACGTAGCGAACGCACTCGCCCACGTGCTGCTTGCGCTCGAACACCTCGGCCGCGGTGCGGGCCTCGCTGGAGACCTCGGCGGCGGCGGGGGGCGCCAAGGGCAGCGCCACGCAGGCGCAGACCAGGAGGCCGAGAACGAGACTATGGGGCAGGGCACGTCGCGGTCGCATGAGGCTCCACTCTACACCGCTGGAACACGCTCGGGCGGATGCGGGTCTCGCCCGTATCATCGGCGCCCATGCCGCTCGGACCGCACCGGATGTTCCCGCCACGGCGGGCTTGCTCTTGGGGGATCGCCCTGCTGCTGGCCGCAGGGAGCCTGCTCCCCGCCCCCAGCTGGGCCGACGAGGATCCCGCCCCGCCGGTCGCACCGGCGGAGCCCGTCCCCGGCAAGGCGGAGCCCGCCAAGCCCGCGGCCCCCACCGACCCGCTGGTGCTCGGGAGCTACCCGATCACCGCGGAGGGCGTCGTCGACGGCGACACGGTCCGGCTGCCGAAGGGCAACCCCTCGGTCCGGGTCCTCGGCATCGATTGCGAGGAGGTCCTCAAGCGCGAGAAGGACCGCGTCGCCGCAGCGAAGGACTTCGCCGCCTACGCCAAGGCCAAGCGCAAGGGCAAGCCGCGGCCCGTGAAGTACGGGACCCCTGCCGGGGACGCTGCGCGCGACCATGCCAAGGCGCTGGTGAAGGACGCCACGAGCATGCGGCTCGAGCGGGACGCGGTCGACGCCGCGGCCCGGGGCTACTACGGCCGCATGCTGGCGCACGTCATCATCGTGAAGCCGACCGGCGAGATCAACCTCGCCGTCGAGCTCGTGCGTCGCGGGCACTCGCCGTACTTCACGAAGTACGGCCGGTCGCGCCGCTTCGACGCCGAGTTCCGCAAGGCCGAGGCCGAGGCGCGCAAGGCCAAGCTCGGCATCTGGGGCAGCACGGGCCCGGACCACTATCCCGACTACCCGGAGCGCCTTGCCTGGTGGCATGCGCGCGCCGACCAGATCGATCGCTGGCGGGCGCTGGGCGACAAGCCGGATCGCGTGACGCTGGGCACCCCCACCACCGACGCCAAGCTCAAGGCGCTCGTCGGCAAGGAGGCCACGGTGTTTGGCAAGCTCGATCGTGAGCTGAAGGTCTCGACCGACGACCGACGGGTGTTCCTGATGTCGCATGTCCGCGGCCGGGGCTTCCCGCTCGTTTTCTTCAAGAAGGCCGTCGTGGACGCGCTGGACATGGACGCGCTCGACGCCCGCTACGCCACGGTCCGCGGCAAGATCACGCTTCACAAGGGCAACCCGCAGATGGTGATCGAGAACGCCAACCAGATTTCGACCAAGTGATGGGAGCACGCACGGTGCAACGACACGTCAAGCAGAGGCCGGGACGGGTAGGCGCGCAGCCGCTCTGGATCGGGCTTGCCTTGCTCGCCTTGGCCAGCCTCGCCTCTGGCTGCGGCGAGGGTAACGGCCCGACGAGCGTCGCGCTTCTCGAGGTGGACAGCGTGGCCTACGGCGTGTCGCAGATCCTGATTCCCGTCGAGAAGGGACGCCCGCAGGCGATTCCCGAGGCACTCATCCAGCAGGCGCACAAAGCGCTCGAAGCCGGCAAGGACTTCGCCACGGTCGCGCGCGCGCGCTCCAAGGGTGCCGAGGCCCCCGACGGCGGTTTCCTTGGCTTTGTCCCGACGGCGGTCGACACGGCGTTCGCTGGCGCGGTGCAGTGCCTACGGCCCGGCCAGGTCAGCCCCCCCATTCGTACATCCCTTGGGTGGCACATCATCAAGCGCCACAGCTTCGAGGAAGCGCGCGAGCTCGAGCAGCGCTTTGCCATCCCCACACACGGCGTGTTCATCGGCTGGGACGATGCCGAGCGGATCGCCCGCGTTGGCAAGACCGGCCGCACAAAGGAGCAGGCTCACGCGCTGGCGCTCGAGCTCCGCGAGCAGCTCGCCAACGGCACGGTGACGCTGGACCAGGCGACGAAGCGCTACATGGCCAAGGATTCCCAGCGCCCCGAGGCCTACCTGGGCGCAACCTCGAACCGAGGCCAGACCGCCGAGATGTTCAAGGCCCTTCAAGCAGCCAAGCCGGGTCAGATCCTCGGCCCCCTCGACACGCCCGGCGGCATTGCGATTCTCTTGCGGGGCCGCTACATGCGCAGCCTCTTCCGGCACATCCTCGTACAGCACGTCAAGAGCAAGGAGCGACCGCTCTCCATCGCTCGCGGGCGTGAGGCCGCCCGTGCACGAGCGGAGAAGGCGTTCAAGGAGGTCATGGCGGACCGTAGCCGCTGGAACCAGATCGTCGAGCGCTACAGCGACGACCCCTACTCGCGGCCGCTCGGTGGACGCATGGGCGTGCTCCACAACGCGCACATGCCCCCCGGGTTCGAGCGCTTCGCCATCGACATGAAGCCCGGCACGATCCACCCGCAGGTCGTCGAGACCGAGTACGGCTTCCACATCGTGTGGAAGGTCAACTAAGCCGCACGCATCCGGCCGCTAGCGTCCCGCCTCGAGCGACTTGGCGTAGGCCTTCCAGGCGGCAACGGACTTGCGCTCCTGCGCGCCCGTCAGCCGGCGAAGGACTGCCACCGCGTAGCCCGCAAGCCGCTTGTCATCAAGCAAGCCGAGGACGGCCGCCACGAGGTCCTGGCCCTTCTGCTTGGGGTCGACGCGGGTCAAGTAGCCAACGGACCAGAGCGCTGCTTCGCGTTCCTCGGTGGTTGCGTTTGGGTCCTTCAGCAGCTTGAGGATGCGGGGACGAACCGTCCCGTCGCCGAGTTCGGCAAGCGCAGAGAGCGTGCGGGCACGCACGGTGACGTCCTTGTCATCGAGGTTGCGGCGCAGATCCACGATGAGCGGGGTGCGCTCGGCCGCACTCGCCTTCTTGTCCGCGAGGCCGTCCACGATGCCCTTCAGGTAGAGCGCTGCTTGGGCGCGAATCTCAGCGTCCGTGTGGGCAAGGAGACTGCGCAGCTCTTGGGGCAGCGTAGCGCCCAGTGAGACGCGCTGCGCCGTGATCCGCTCCCGCGGCGGGCCGTAGGACACATGGCCACCGGTGCGCGCGACCATGCAGGCAACGAGGCATGTGTTGTCCGAGCGGAGGCCCCGCAGCCAGAGCAGTGCAGCGTGCGAGGTCTCGAGGCCCGGACGGTGCAGTTCGACCAATGCGCGGATCGCGGCAAGGACCTCGTTGTAGGGCCTGGCCTTGGCGAAGCCGAACTGCAGGGCCTTCTCCGGTCCCTTGGTGGCGGCCAGGGTCCGGTGCCCGTCGGTCCAGTAGCCCTTGCCGTCCTTCGTGGCCTTGAGGAAGAGGAGCACGCGCTTGGCGTCGGCATCCGGTGCGGGATGCTTGGTCTCGTCCTCGACCATCAGGCACGAGAAGGCCGACTGCGCCTGGACGCGGAGCGGCCCCTTGGGCGCTTGGCCCTTGAGCACCAGCTCCGGCGTGACCGAGTACCAGGCGCTGGAGTGCGCCGGCGGCTTGGCGACCGTCGCGATCACGATCAGGTCGTTTGAGATCACGAACTCCTCGAGCGTCGGCGGGGTCCGAGGGGAGGCCTTCGCAAGAGGCACGGCCAGCGCAAGCCCGACGGCAAGCGCCAGCGGGCAGAGGCTGAGCCAGGGCAATCGGCGGGTCATCAGGCGTCCTCCGGTGGATCCAGGGGATTGGACGCAGGCGTCCCACGCGAGTTCCCCGCAATCCCCAAGTCCGCGGATGCCGAGGACCGCTCGCCGGGCGGACCAAGGCCTGCTCCAATGGGCCGCCATGGAGTTCTTCAAGCGCATGGACGTCGCCCACCACCTGCACACGTTCTGGAACCCCGTCTCCGAGGAGGTGATGGACGAGCTGATCTGGGCGCTGGATCCCCAGCCGGGCATGCAGGTCCTCGACATCGCGTGCGGCGTCGGCGAACTGCTCCTGCGCATGGTCGCGCGCCATGGGGTCCACGCTGTCGGTGTGGATGTCTCCGAAGGCGCCCTGGCGCGCGCACGCGCCGTGCAGGAGGAGACCCTGCCCGACGCGACGCTCGAGTTCGTCCTGATGGACGGCAAGGACTACGTCCCCCCTGCCGGGCGCGTGCACGACATCGCCTCGCTCGTCGGGGCCTCGTGGGTGTTTGGTGGCTACGCCGGCACCCTGGACGCACTGCATCGCCTCGTGCGACCGGGCGGGCTGGTCCTGCTCGGCGAGCCCTACTGGAAGGTCGCAGAGCCCCCCGCCGCCTACCTGGAAGCCGAGGGGCTCACGCGCGACCTGTTCACGGATCTCGGCGGACTGCTCGCCGCGTGCGAGGCCGCAGGCTTTCGCGTGACCTACCAGATCGCAGCGAGCGGCCAGGACTGGGATCGCTACGAGATGCTCCAGTCCCTCTCGGTGGATCGCTGGGCCGAGGCGTTCCCCGACCATCCGGATCGCGCCGAGGTACTCGCCATCACGCGGCGTGCGCAGCACAGCTACCTGACCTGGGGCCGCGATGTGCTGGGCTTCAGTCAGATGATCCTGCGGCGGATCGACTAGGACCTGCCCGAGCAGCCCGCCGCTACTTGCCGAAGAGGCCCTTGAGCTTCTTCGCAGCATCCTTCTTCACGTTCTCGAGGCCCTTGGTGACGCCACCCGGGAGCTGCGTGCCACCCGTGAGACCTTCCAGGGACTTGATCCCGGCATCGGCGAGGCCATCGAGCTGGCTGAGTTGCCCGTCCAGGCCGCCCTTGATCAAGTCGGGCAAGCGGCCGCTGGCCGAGGCGCGCTTGAGCACCGCCTCCACGACGATGCCCGCGAGTTCGGGCAGCAACACGCCCTTGTCGGAATCGCTGCCGATGTCCTTCAGCTCGATGAGATCGATCGGCACGTCGAGCGCGCCGAGATTGAGTTCCTGCACCGGCACGACGCGCACGACGACGTCCTTGATCGTCAGCTTCTTGATGATGAAGCGCTTGCCCTCGCCGTCGTCCTTCGAGGCGTCGCCCGTGCCCTGGAACTTGTTGAGGTGGTCGAGGATCGTTCCGTAGTTCGAACCCTTCGCGCCCTTCACGAGGTTGACGCGCAGGCGCGACAGCTCGATCAGCGGCACTTCGATCTTGTCGGCGAGCAGGGAGGCAAGCGACACCTCCACGTTGCCCGCGCCGAGTTCGAAGAAGTTGCCATCGCCGTAGCCCGCCGGGTTGGCGATCTGGTTCCCGCTGAGCGAGAAGTGGCCCCGCAGCAGGCCGATGCTGACGTTGTCGACCGTCGTCTTGACCCCGAGGGCTTCGGAGCCGGCCTCTTCGATCGCGCTCTTCACGAGGCTGTCCGCGAACAGGCCGACCCCGACCACGAGAACGACAAGGAGGATGATGACGGAGAACAGGCGCTTGAGGAGCTTCATGGCGCCTAGGGTACGCGCAAGGCCCGCAGCGGGTCCGGAAGACCCCATGGCGCCGAGCCGGCGCTACTCCGGTCGCGGGATCCACGCGTCGATGATCGGGCTCCAGACGAAGTCCCCCCCCATCACGCGGAGCCAGCGGAGCGCGCGGTCTTTGAGAGACGTCCCGACGCCATTGGACTCGCTCCCGTAGAGCGACGGCAGGTGCAGACGGTCCTCGAAGTAGAGGCTGTCCAGGCCATCACTCACGCGACAGCAGTTGCTCTCGAGTTCGGTGAGCCAGTTCGGCAGCGTGCTGAGGTCTCGATGCAGTGCATAGAGTGGTAGCGGCGCGTGATGGACGGGGCGGTAGCGCGTCGCCCGGCAGATCGACCAGAGCTCGGCGCGGGCGGCCGCGTCCCCCGCCCGGGTCTGCCACAACAGGCGGTTGGTGGCGTACGGCGGGTAGGCAACGTCCAAGGCTGCGATCTGCGCCTGCGCCTTCTCCATGGATCCCGTGGCCACCCGGTCCATGAGGGCCTGGGCGCCCTCGCTCGGCAGCCGGTAGACCACATCCTTCAGGCCGTCGGCGAGGCGCGGACTCAGTCCCCGCAGCACGGCGAGATCGGCGAGACTCTCCCGGGGGACCTCGTCGTCCTTGCGCTGCAGCGCGACGACCTTCGCGAGGTAGTCCTCGGTCGCCTTGCCAGGAAAGCGGCGCCAATCGCCATCGGACTGCTCGTCGACGGCGTCGGGCAGCCGCTTGATCGCCCAGGCACGGATCGCGTCCGCAGACGCCGCGTCACCAAGTCGCAGGAGCAGGCTGAGGGCGCAGTGCTTCGAGGCCGGCGCGGCCTCGGCCGCGAAGCGTCGTAGCAGCCGAAGGACACGCTCCGGTGCGTACGCGTAGAGCGAGGCGAGCGCATGATCCATCTCGGCCGTAACACCATACAGTTCGTCGAGGTCTGACCCTGCGACGCCGAAGGCCTCGAAGCCGCGGGCTTGCTCCAGCCGAACCAGCAACGCATCTGCAATGCGCCGGGTGTTGCAGAGCGGCACGTGCCGCAGCAGCTCGGCCAGCTGCGTGGGCGTCAGCTTTGCGAGGTGCGGTTGGAGGAGCGTGGCAAGTCCCAAGAAGTCGGACGCGTCGACTTCGATCCCCATGTAGGTCGCGTCGAGGCTCCACTGCGAGAACAAGGCCACGGAGTACTCGTCCCCCTCGTCGCCGTCGGCCAGCGGTCCTGCGAGCTCGCCGATCCGCGCCGCGGCGAGCCGCCGCCCGAGGGCAGGTCGTAGCTCGATCAGCCGAAGGAGGCACGCGGATGCGTCGACCGTCTCGTCGGTCCACGCCTGCGCTCGCCGCGTCAGCTCGGCGAGGGCGTCGGGGTCGCCCCGGCGCACGAGCGCTGCGATGGCGGCGGCGTCGCCTTCCGCCCAGGGCGTTGCGTGCTTCAGCAGGTAGGCACGACTCGCGTCATCCTCGAGCCGTCCGAGCGCACGCACCACGGCCCACCAGGCAGAGCCCCAGGTGCTCAGGCCCGGCGTCTGGTCGTCCTTGAGCCGAGGCGCTGCAGCGAGGAGCCATGCAGCGTCCTCGTCGCGAAACGGCAGCGTGTTGATGTGCCAGCGGGGCAACGGCAGAACGCTGTACGCCGGTACGGAGTTCATGGCGTCCTCGAGGGTGCGCCTCACGATCCTGCGCAGCTCCGGTCCAGGGTCCTTGTCGCGGCCGTCCATGCTCGTAACGCGCGCGTGCTGCTGCGAATACCACTGGGAGAACCAGAGCTCGCCGGCGTGCTTCTGGCCTTCGTCGTCGTGGGTCCGCGTGAACCAACAGAGCACGGGAAGGTGCCACGGCAGCGCGAGTCGATGAAAGTTGCCGCCGATGGACTCCTGCCGGCCCTCGGACAGGCCCGCCTTGAACACATACATCAAGTAGGCGGGCACCTCGGCGCTTCCGATGATGCTCCGGATCTTCTCGAAGTCGCCCGGCGCGCCGCGGCGCCCACCCTCGGGGAGGAGCAACTCCATCACGCGCTCGGCATGCCGGGCGTCGAGGTATTCGTGGCCGAGTTCGGCGGCTGCGCGAATGGCGATGTCGGCCCGCGGCGACCAGATCGCCCGCAGGATGGTGTCATCGAACGGCCGGTCCGGCTCATCCTCGGGCTCGGACTCCTCGCGCAGCGCAATCGCCGCATCGAGTTCGGCAGGACCTGGCGTTGGTTCTGAGCTGCCGATGTCGAGAACGGGCAAGCGGTGCTCGAAGGGCACCTGATCGATGCCTCGCGCCGTGCCCAGTGCCCAGCCGAGTGCAAACGCGGCGTAGGCGCGCACGCGCGCACGGGGATGCTCCAGGGCCTTGAGCGCCTCCGCCGTCAGCCCGAGGGCACCCAGCGCCAGGGACGCATTGGCAATGACGCACAGCCGCGGATCCTCGAGCGCGCGCGTGAGGGCAGGTGCTGCCTCGCGCGCGGACGGCCCGATCATGCGCAAGCAGCGTGCAGCGACCTCCCGGCCGTTGACGTCAGCGTGCGCGAGCAGCTTGATCAGCGCGGGGACTCCGGCGGCGCCCTGCTGCCCGAGCGCCTCGAACACGCTGAGCCCCCAGTGCAGCGCGCCGTAGTGCGCGGTGGCCATCGCGTCCGCCGTCGGTGCGGCAGCCGGCGCGCCGAGGCGACGCAGCGTGTCGCGCGCGGCTTCGGCCTCGGGGACGATCTCCGAGCGTAGGAAGGGTGCAACGAGCGCAGCGTCGGGAGTGTGGCGCCCAAGGTTCTTGAGTGCCGCTGCGCGTACGCGCCAGCTCGTATCGCGCAGAGCACCCTCGAGAGCGAGCTGCGCCCCAGCGCCACCGGTGCCCAGATCGAGGGCGGCGCGGACGCGGACAGCACGCTCCGCTGCGCCGAGGGCTTCGACCGCAAGGCGCGTTGCGGCCGCATCCAGCGGCGGCGGCGGCGCGGCCTCGGGCACCTCGTAGTGCTCGTCGACCGCGAGGTCGGCGCCACGTCCCGGAATCGCCAGGCGCTTCTGCCACCAGAGCGCCTCGGTGCGCACGCACCAATGCTCGTCGCGGGTGAGCGGCGTGAGGACTTCCGGATCGACGCCCCCCTTGCCCAGCGCGAGGATCGCGCCGTAGCGCACGCCGCGATCGGGATCCTCGAGCGCCCTCTCGAGCGCCACCATGACGGCGGCGGCTTCCGGCGCAGGTTCCGGCCCACCGCGCCCCGCCGGCGCCGTACCGCAGGCGGCGAGCAGGAGTAGAGCCAGGCTGAAGAGGCGGCATCGCATGGAGACCATTGGAACGCACGCGAGGCCGGCGCGCAGCCTTCAGATTCGCGACGCACGCGAGCGCATGACGCAGCCTAGTTCAGCCAGACGATCGCCGCGTTGAGCACCGTCGCAAACAGCACCCAGAGCAGGTAGGGAACGAGCAGCCACAGGGCGACGCGATCGACGGGTCGGAACGCCCGCAGCGTGAACGCCAGCGTCACGGCCAGTGCGAGCAGGATCGCCAAGGCGAGGCCGATCCGGTGCGCGCCGAAGAAGACGGGCGTCCAGATCGCGTTCAAGAACAGCTGGGCGAAGAACAGCCGCAAGGCGGCGCTGGCGCCGGCGACGCGCTCGCGGCGCTCCCACACCCGCCACGCCGCGATGCCCATCATGGTGTAGAGCGTGATCCACACGGGCCCGAACAGCCAGCCGGGGGGCTGGAAGGCCGGCTTGTTCAGCGTCGCGTACCACGGGCTCGTGCCTGTATCGGTGGTCGCGGCGCCCAGCGCCCCAACCAGCTGGCAGCCCAAGATGAACACGAGGGCGAGCCACCAGCGCGACGTCGTCCGAGGCTTGGTGGCCGCCGCCTCCATCCTCAGGCGCCCAGTGCCGGCGCAAGCCGACTCGGATAGGGTTCGAGGTAGAGCTGCTGCCGGGCCCACGGCGAGGCGGCGTGCTTGAGGAGCAGGTAGCGCACGAGCGACACGGGTGCCGCGCGCGAGACGTGCCCCTCGACGTAGAGGCCGCGCGTGCGCTCGAGCTCACGCTTCTCCTCGGAGGCCAGCGCGGACTTGCAGAAGCCCAGCAGGTGCTGCAGCACGTTCACATGCCGCCCCGGGGAGACGGGGCGTGCGAGGGAGGCCAGCAAGGCGCTGGCGTAGTCCTCCAGCAGCTCGGCAAGCTCTCGGTGACCGCGCCGGTGCCCCGCGACCAGCCGCCCCATGTGCCGATAGCCCGTCGGGTCGGCAGCAAGCAGCAGCATCTTGTGACGGGCATGGAAGCCGACCAGCCCCGCGGAGGAACCGTCCTCGGCGCAGAACCGCTTCCAGCGCGCGTGGGCGTAGACGCGAACCAGGAAGGACTCGCGAAGCGCGGGGTCATTGAGTCGCCCCTCCTCTTCGACGGGGAGGTTCGGCAAGCGCTGGCGCAGGGCCTCGGCGAAGAGCCCGATGCCGGTCGCTGAAGGCGAGCCGTTGTGGTCGTAGACCTTCACGCGAAACACACCACACGTCGGGGAGCCCCGCTTCAGGATGAAGCCGTCGAGGTTCTCCGAGGCCAGCGCCTCCGCCCGCGCCTTCGCGAACGCTGCCATCGGCTCGGTCCAATCCGTCCCTCGCTTGCTCTCGACCAAGCGGATGCCGTCGACGCCACTCGTCACGCCGTCAGCAACCAGGCGGAGCGGCGGCCGCGGTGTGTCCATGCCAAGCTCGACCTCGGGACAAACGCCTACGAGATCGGCCTCCGCCCCTAGGGCGTTGAGGATCCACTTGTCCTGGCAGTGACCCCCGTTTACGCGCACGTTCTCGCCGAGGAGGCAGCGACTCACCCCGACACGTGGGTGCAGGGGTTCGCGCGTGTCTGTCGATTCGTCAGCGGTCGGGGTGGGATGGCTCACGCTGTCTCCTTGGGCAAAGGTGCGACGGCGGCCACACAAGGTGACCGCCGTCGCGGGGCAGACCGGCGCCCTCTTGGCGTCAACGGCGGGGAGCCGCGCGCCAGGTGCTGGGGGCGAGGGGGAGAGAACGCGCGGCTGCGAAGTCTGGTTTGCTAGTTGGTTGAGGCCGGCTTCGGAAGCACGACCTTGTCGATGACGTGGATGACGCCGTTGCCGCAGAGGATGTCTGCGCTGGAGACATTGGCGCCGTTGACGGTCACCTTGCCGTCGCGGGACTTGGTGACGATCAGGGTCTGGCCCTGCGCTGTCTTGACCTCGACCGTGCCGACCTTGAGGTCGGTGCTCAGGACGCGGCTCGGGACCACGTGGTAGGTCAGGATGTTGGTGAGGGCCGGCTTGTTCTTCACAAGCTGCCCCACCGTGCCGGCCGGGAGCTTCGCGAACGCTGCGTCCGACGGTGCGAACACCGTGAAGGGGCCACTGCCCTTGAGCGTCTTGACCAGGTCAGCGGCCTTGACTGCCGTCACCAGTGTCTTGAACGAACCGGCAGCGACGGCCGTGTCGACGATGTCCTTGCGGGGCAGGACAACGCGGTCGATGACATGGATGATGCCGTTCGAGGTCTGGATGTCCGCCTTGATGACGCGAGCACCGTCCACCGTGACGCCGTGCGCGTCGGTCTTGATGCGCAGGCTCTGCCCCATCGCCGTCTGAGCCCAGTTGGTCTTCATGGCCTGCGCCGCGGAGACACGTCCGGGAACCACGTGGTAGGTCAGCACGCGTGCGAGCGCGGCCTTGTCGGCCAACAGGGCCTTCAGCGTCGCAGCCGGGACCTTGGCGAACGCTTCATCCGACGGCGCAAACACCGTGAACGGACCGGCGCCCTTGAGCGTCTCGACGAGACCGGCCGCCTTGACGGCCTGGACGAGCGTGTTGAACGAGCCGGCCTTGACCGCCGTGTCGACGATGTCCATCGGCGCGGCGGCTACCTTGCCGGCACAGTCCGACGCGCCACCCGAGCAAGACGGCACTTCGTCTGCTTGCGTGGTGGTCGGCGCGATGACGAGGGCGGCAGCGCCTAGGATGGCGAGGAAGGCCGCAGGGAGGGAGGGGAAGGGCTTCATGGGAACTCCTATGGGTTATGTTTAGGAAAATACCTTCTCATTCTCGGGGGTCAAGATATTTTTCTACACGCAAAGCCGCCCTTCCTCGGCGCGCTGGGAGACTCCCGCCATGCAGCCCCAACCCCCGATGAGCCAACGAGTTGCCGTCGGCCGCGATGAGCCCCCGCGCTCGCCGGCACGCTACGTCCTCTACTGGATGACGGCCCAGCGGCGTACGCGGCGCAACTTCGCCTTGGATCGGGCGGTGACCTGGGCGCATTCCCTGCGCCGACCGCTGCTCGTGCTCGAGGCCCTCGCGGCCAACTACGAGCACGCCAGCGATCGCATGCATCGGTTCGCACTCGATGGCATGCGCGACAACGAAGCGAGCTGCCAAGCGCGCGGCGTCCGCTACCTGTCCTACGTCGAGCCGGTAGCCGGCGCGGGCCGTGGCCTGATCGCCGGGCTGGCGCGCGATGCGGCCGTTGTCGTGATGGACGACCATCCCGCCCACCCCCTCGGCAACCTTGCCGAGCGCGTGCTGCCTTCCATCGAGACCCGCCTGGAGTGCGTGGACGCCTACGGGCTGCTCCCGATGCGAAGTACCCCGAAGGCCTTCACGACGGCCTACGCGTTTCGCCGGGAACTCCAGCGTGAGCTACCGACGCACCTGACGTCCGAGCCGCTCGCGGATCCGTTGCGTCGCCTGCAGGGGATGCGCGCAGCCGTCGTGCGTCGCTCCATCACACAGCGCTGGCCAGAACTCCTTGCAGGCGCCGGCACAGCGTCACTTCGCAAGCTGCCGATCGATCACACGGTTGCGCCCACAGGCGAGCGCGGAGGTGCCAAGGCGGGCGTGCGTAGACTCAAGCGCTTCGTATCCGGCGACTTGCAGCGCTATGCCGAGGAGCGCAACCATCCCGACGACGACTCCGCGAGTGGACTGTCGCCCTACCTGCACTTCGGACACGTGGGCGTCCACCAGGTCCTTCGAGCCGTCGCATCCAGGGACGACTGGACCGTCGACGATCTCGATACGGTCGCCCGCGGCAAGCGCACGGGCTGGTGGGGCATGAGCCCCGAGGCCGAGGCCTTCCTCGATCAGGTCGTGACGTGGCGCGAGCTCAGCGGCAATACCTGCATCCACCTGCCTGACGCCTACGCCTCCATGGCGTCTCTCCCCCACTGGGCCCAGCGCACGCTCTACGCCCATGCGGCCGACGAGCGGCCCTACG
>JAJDEM010000065.1 GCA_029259795.1 Planctomycetota bacterium | reverse complement strand
CGGCAAGGAGGAGGAGCCGAAGAAGCCTGCGAAGGAGATGACCGAGGCCGAGCGCGAGGCTGCGTTGAAGCGGGCGGCGGACCTGCATGTCCGCGCGCTGTCACTCTACAGGGCGGGGAAGTACCAGAGCGCCATCCCGCTAGCACGCCGTTGCTTGAGCATTCGACAGGAGATACTCGGGCCTGATCACCGCCACGTTGCAACCAGCCTCAGCAACTTGGCCACATACCTTGGGAACTACGGAGCGTACGACGAGTCGCGGCGGCTTCATGAACGAGCGCTTGCCATCAGAGAGAGAGTACTCGGCTCCTCGCATGCCGACGTTGCCTCAAGCCTGAATAACCTCGCCGTGCTGCTTCATGGGCTTGGCGCATACGAGGACGCCCTGCGCCTCTGCGAACGAGCCCTGAAGATGCGGCGCGAGATCCTGGGACCCGAGCACCCTCATGTTGCCTCCACAATCAATACCTTGGCGATGGTGAAGAAGGGGCTAGGGCAGTACGGGGAAGCCCGGACACTATTGGAGCATGCGCTCCACATCCACGAGAAGACCCAGGGGCCACGCCACCAATCGGTCGCCACGGATCTTCTGAACCTAGGCAGCGTTCTGCGCACGCTTGGTCTACATGAACAGGCTGAACCCTTCGTTGGGCGTGCACTCAGCATCTACGAAGAGACGATGGGCCCCGATCACATCTACGTCGCAAAGGCCCTCAACATGGAGGCCCTATTGCTCCAAGACCGGGAAGAGCACGAAGAGGCCGTGCCAGTCCTTGAACGCTCTCTATCGATCCGCGAGAAGCGGCTCGGAAACGAGCACCTCGGCCTAGCGACGGCGCTCAACAACCTGGCCCTGTCCTTGGTCCACTCGGGAGCAAGCGAACAGGCGCAATCGCTGTACGAAAGGGCCCTCAGGATCAAGGAGACAGCCCTTGGGCTGGATCATCCGTCGTGTGCTGCCGCATTGACCAATCTCGCCTACCTGTTTCAGTCACGCGGTGAGATTGCACAGGCACTGCCTCTCGCAGAACGCATTGCGAAGATTCGGGAGGACGCACTCGGCAGAGAGCACCCACTGGTGGCTCCAAGCCTCCGGAACTTAGCCGTGCTGCTGTGGGCCAAGGGGGAGCAGGAGCGCGCGAGGTCCTTGCTGGAACGGTCTCTCGTCATCGTGGAAGGGAGAATCCGGCGCAGTTGCGCCGTGCTTTCAAGCGCCGACCGCACGGTCTATCGTCGTAGTACGCGCCTGTACCTGGGTTCCTTTCTACGCCTAGCACCGAAGACACGACTTGGCGACTATGCCGTGACG
Source organism: Planctomycetota bacterium (assembly GCA_029259795.1). Taxonomy (GTDB): domain Bacteria; phylum Planctomycetota; class PLA2; order PLA2; family JAEUHO01; genus JAHEIK01. The sequence continues at coordinate 12,732 of JAJDEM010000065.1, read as the reverse complement.
CTACGCTTCAAGGGGCTGCTGGCGCGAGTGGCGACAGCAGAGCGGAGGCTGGCGCGGGCAGGCGGAGCGGACGTGGCCACGCCTGTCACAGCACTACGCGCCGCCGAACGCCACCTTGCCAAGATCGCCAACGCGCCTCCCTCGTTCCGCGACAAGAAGAAGAAGGCGAAATGGCAAGAGGCGTACGCCAAGGCTGCGGCGCGGCGGGAGAAACTCGCGGTCGCCCTGGCCAAGGACTTCGCACCACTTCGCCAGGGGCTCGAACGGCTTGATCTGAAGTTGCCGGACATCCAGACAGCGCTCGGCAAGAATGCGGTACTCGTGGACTACCTGCGCTCGGGCGAGCAGTACATCGCCTGGGTCGTGCCGCAGAAGGGCGAACTAAGACGAGTTGACCTTGGCAAGGCCGGGAAGATCGACGCGGCTGCGGCTGCGTTCGCCGAGCAGGCGGCAGATTCCGACGAGGCGTCCTGGCGGATGGCAGGGAAGACCCTCGGCGATTTGATTCTCAAGCCCCTGGAGCAGTACTTCCCAAAGGGGACCACGACCATCCATGTCTGCCCCGACGCAGCGCTCGCCGCCGTCCCATTCGGGGCCCTTCCCTCAGCAGGCGGCGAGTCTCTCCTCGGCACCAAGTACACGGTCTCCACGCTCTCGATGGCTCAGGATCTGGTCCCGTGGGAGGACGCCCCCAAGCCTGGCACCGGATCACTTCTTCTCGGCGGCGTGAACTACGGCAAGGCCTCGGAGTTCACAGCCAAGGAAGAGCCGCGTGTCCTCGTGGACCGCGCTCCTCGCGGCGGCAAGTACCTGTACCTGGCCGGAACGAAGGCAGAGGTCGAGGCCATCGAGCCGGGGCTGGGCAGGGGAACTACGACTGTCCTCGGAGCCGGTGCCACGGAGTCACTCGTCCGCTCCACGTCGAAGGGCAAGAGGATCATCCACTTCGCCACGCACGGCTTCGTACGCAACAACCTCATGCGCGGCCTCATCCGCCGACGTGACGACAAGCGCTGGCTGGGCGCCGCGATGGAACGCCAACTTGCAGCGGGCCACGATCCAATGAACCTCTCCGGCCTGGCCATGGCGGGAGCGAACACGCGCAAGGGCGGCGGCGACGACGACGGCATCCTCACGGCCCTTGAAGCGTCCCACCTCGACCTGGACGGCGTCGAACTCGTTGTCCTGTCTGCGTGCGAGACGGCCCTCGGGACGGCTGAGTCCGGCGAGGGTGTCATCGGCCTCGTGCGCGGTTTCCAGATGGCCGGGGCCAAGCAGGTCATCGGGAGCCTCTGGAAGGTGGACGACGACGCCACCAAAGCGCTCATGGTGAAGATGTACGAACTCTGGACGCCCAAGGACGGCAAGAAGCGCATCCCCGCCGCCGTGGCCTTGAAGAAGGCGCAGGAGTACGTGCGGTCACAGGAGAAGTGGAAGCACCCCTACTACTGGGCTGCGTGGGTCATCTGGGGCGTCGGGGACTGACCCGTAATCGCTGTCTGATCGAGGCTGATGCAGGCGCGCCAACGTTGGGCAACTACGGGGTCCACTCCCCCACCTCATGTACGCGCCACATGTACCAGGCGACGATGGAGCGGTAGGGGCGGTAGGCGTCGCCGAGGGGTTCGAGTTGCTTCGGCGTAGGGGCGGGGTCGCCAGTGAACTTGGCCCAGCCGTTGCGGACGCCGAGGTCGAGGGTGGGCCAGACGTCGTTGCGGCCCAGCGAGAACATGAGGTGCATCTGCGCGCTCCACGCGCCGATGCCCCAGACCTGGGTGAGGGACTCGATGACGGCGTCGTCTTCCATGCTGTGGAAGTCCGCGGGGTCGAAGTCGCCGCGACGGATGTGGCGAGCCAGGTCCTTGATGCTCTTCGTCTTGGCGCCGGACAGGCCGGCCTTGCGGAAGGTCGTGTCCCGCCGCCGCAGTACCGCGGCCGGGTCAAGCGGCTCGTCGCCGGGGAAGATGGCGAGAACGCGGGTCCAGATGGCATTCGCGGCGGCGCCGGCGAGCTGCTGGTAGGCGATGGCGCGGGCGATGGAGCCGAAGGTGGAGTCGCGGAGCGACACCGAGGGGTGACCGACGGCCTTCACGAGGCGGGCGAAGCGCTCATCGCCTGCCGCGAGCTCGCGGACGGCCTTGCGGGGTCGCCAGGTGCGCTGTGCCATCCGTCGCTCCCTCCGAGCGCAGCCTACCGGGAGCCGCGCGACTATCCTCATGCGCCCTGGAATTGGAGACCTGGCAGATGGGCAACGAAGCACGCGCTGACATCGGCATCATCGGGGGCACCGGCCTCTACGACATGGAGGGGCTCGAGGACGTCCGTGATGTCGTTCTCGACACGCCGTATGGGGCCACGTCCTCCCCCCTCCGCTGCGGGACGATCGATGGCCGCGCGGTGGCCTTCCTCGCGCGCCACGGCCACGGGCACAGCCTGCTGCCGACCGAAGTCCCCTACCGGGCGAACGTCTACGCCATGAAGCTGCTCGGGGTCTCGAAGATCCTCGCGGCCTCGGCCGTGGGCAGCCTCGAGGAAGACCTCCCGCCGAAGAGTCTCGTGGTGCCCGATCAGTTCCTCGATCGCACGCGTCATCGGCAGGACACCTTCTACGGCGACGGGCTCGTGGTGCATGTGTCGCTGGCCGAACCCTTTGCTGCCGCCATGCGTCAGGTGCTCTTGGACGGGGCGGCAGCCGCGGGGCACGCCGTGCGTGATGGCGGCACGCAGATCTGCATGGAAGGGCCGCAGTTCTCCACGCGCGCGGAGAGCCTGTTCTACAAGGCCAACGGCTGCTCGGTCATCGGCATGACGGCCCTCACCGAGGCACGCCTCTGCCGGGAAGCCGAGATCGCCTACGGGAGCCTGAACCTCGTCACCGACTACGACGCCTGGCGTCCCGAGGAGGCTGGAGTCGACGCGGCCGAGATCATGGAGGTCCTGCGCCACAACAGCCACGTGGCCAAGGAGATCCTGCGGGCGGCCGTGCCGCTGGTGCCTGTGGATGCTCTCCCGGAGAACGGGGTCCTCAAGACCGCCATCATCACGCCCCTGGAGACGGTGCCCGCCGCGACCCTTGAGCGACTCGCGGCCATTCTCGCCCCCTACCGGCAGTAACTGGGGCCTGGCTCAGATCGAGGCGCAACCTCCCTCGGGCACGCGGGTTTATCCTCTTGTCCCGCACACGGAGACCCGCCTCGTGAACATCAAGCCGACTCGTTCCCCTCGCATCCGCAGGGCCCTGCGCCTGATCCCCGCCGCCTTCGGCCTTCTCGTGGCCGTGGGCCTCGTGGCCACGGTTGCCGGCATCGGCCAGGCCGACGAGCGGGGCGCCAGCAGCACGGACGACTGGCGCTCGGTCACCGCCCAGGTGGACGCCCTGATCGGGGCCAAGTTGGCCGAGGAAGGCGTGAAGCCCGCCGAGCAGTCGAGCGACGCGGAGTTCCTCCGCCGTCTCTACCTCGACCTGCTTGGCACCGTGCCGACGCCGGAAGAGGTCAGGGTCTTCTCGGCCGACAACAACCGCTCGAAGCGTTCGGCCAAGATCGAGGAGCTTCTGGCGAGTGACAGCTACTCGGAGCATCAGGCGTCCTTCTGGTTCCGCACCCTCACCGGGCTCTCCGTCCACCAGGGTCGCCAGCGCGAGGGCCAGGGCGGTCGCTACGTCACCGGCGAGGGCGGCAAGAATTTCCACCAGTGGCTTGCCACGCAGATCGCGGCCAACCGTCCGTACAACGAGATGGCCCAGGACCTGATCTCGGCTACGGGTCGCACGGATGAGAACGGCGCGACCGGCTACATCGCTCGCTGGGAGAGCAACGCCAACAACACCGCCGGCGCGGTGGCCAAGCACTTCCTCGGCGTGCAGATCCAGTGCGCCCAGTGCCACGACCACATCTACGAGCCCGACTGGAAGCAGAAGGACTTCCAGGGCATGGCCGCGTTCTTCGCGGGGACCCGCGTGCAGCGCGTACCCGAGTACGGCGAGCTTCGCCAGCTGCGCACGCGCATGCAAAACGACGGCAAGCTGCCCGCCAACAAGAAGGGCGGCAAGAAGGGCAAGGCGAGTCGCGAGCTCAAGCGCCCCGGCGCAGCCGGCGAAGGCATGCCTGGCAATGGCATGGACGGCGGCATGGATGGCGGCATGGAGGGCTCCGACGAGATGGGCGGCGGCAAGGAGCGCGCCGGCATGGCCAAGGAGGCCATCGCCGCACGCATGCGCGAGCTTCGCAAGTACGCCAACATCGTCGTCGTCTCGGACCAGAAGGCCAACGCCCGCGGCGCCAAGCGCGCCATGGAGCGCCTCAAGGTCGCCAAGAAGAAGAATCCGGACGCCCTGGCACGCATCGAGCTGATGAGCACGACGCCCAAGTTCTGGCTCGCGTCCGAAGCCGCCGACGTACCGGGCATCTCACGGCGCTACCTGCTGGCGCGCTGGGTCACGTCGAAGGAGAACCCCTACTTCGCGCGCACCCTCGCCAACCGCATGTGGGCCCACTTCATGGGTCGCGGCATCGTGGACCCGATCGACGACTTCAACAGCTTCCAGGCACCGTCACACCCCGAGCTCCTCAAGCTCCTCGGTGAGGACTTCAAGACAAACGGCCACGACCTGCGCCGCATCCAGCGCATCCTGCTCAACAGCGCCACCTACCAGCGCAGCTCGCGCTGGTCGGAGGAGACGCAGCCCGACGCGGCGCTGTTCGCCAAGGCGCCGATCCGCCCGCTCAACACGGAGCAGCTCTACTTCTCCCTCATCCGCGCGACGGGTATCGAGACGCGTCTGAACCAGGCATCGCGCCGTCAGCAGCAGCAGATCCAGCAGGCCATCTTCTCGGTGTTCACGTTTGTCTTCGATGACGACGAGGGCAAGGCCGAAGAGGACTTCTCCGGCAGCATCCCCCAGGGGCTGTTCCTGATGAACGGCGAACTCCTGCAGCGCGCCCTCAGCGGCGGCAAGGCCCTGCCCGAGGTAAAGGGTCGCCGCGGCGGGAAGAACCGCCGCCGTCGGCAGCGCCCCGCGCAGTCGATGCTCGAGAACCTCCTGCGCAGCGAGTCGAGCGACACGGCCCGCGTGAGCCAGCTCTACGTCCGCGCCTACGGCCGCGAGCCCACGACGGACGAGAGCGCCGAAGCCAGGAAGTTCCTCAAGGCCCAGGGCGGTGACGCCAAGGCCTACGAGGACTTCTTCTGGGCCATCCTCAACTCCGCCGAGTTCATGACCAACCACTAGTCGGTAGCACGCCGACCGCCCGCAAGCAGCCCCTCCCGCAGCCCCCAGAGTCAGGAATCCCCATGTGCAACAAGTGTGAAACCGTCCGCCAGGGCGTCTCCCGCCGCGACCTCATTCGCTACAGCCTTAGTGGCGCCGCCGCGGCAGCCCTTATGGCCTCGCCCCTTCGGCATGCCTTCGCCGAGGAGGGCATCGAGCAGCGCGACCTCACCATCGCGGGCCGCGGCACGGCCAAGCAGGTGATCTTCCTGTACATGAGCGGTGGGGCGAGCCACCTGGATACGTTCGACCCGAAGCCCGGCGCGGCTACGCAGGGTGACTCGAAGGCGATCGACACGGTTGTCTCCGGCGTGAAGATCGCCCGGAGCCTCCCGCAGATCGCCAAGCACATGGATGACATCGCACTCATCCGCGGCATGTCGAGCAAGGAAGGCAACCACGAACGCGCCCGCTACCTCATGCACACCGGCTACGCGCCGACCCCCACCGTGGTTCACGCGGGCTTCGGCTCGGTCATCAGCCACGAGCTGGGCCTGGCGACCGCAGAGCTCCCCGAGTTCATCTCCATCAACGGCCCCGGCGCCCGCCCGGGCTACATCGGCGTCAAGCACGCGCCCTTCGCGATCCAGGTCCAGGCTCCGGCCGGCGGCATGGACGAGCGCCAGCGTCCGGGGGCTGCGCGCAAGGGCAGCCGCGGGAAGCGTCCGGTGGTGCAGAACCTCACCTCGCCCAGCACCGTCAGCCCCGAGCGTCGCGACGAGCGCATCGGCTTCCTCGAGAAGCTCAACGGCCGGTTCAGCAAGGACCGCACAAAGGCCGTCGGCGAGGCGCAGACCGCCATGTTCGAGCGCGCCCGGCGCCTCATGGACTCGCCCAAGAACACCGCGTTCGATGTTGAAGGCGAGAGCGAGGCCACCATCGCGCGCTACGGCAAGTCGCGCTTCGGCATGGGCTGCTTGATGGCCCGCCGCTTGATCGACGAAGGCGTCAAGTGCGTCGAGGTCATGATGGGAGGCTGGGATACCCATGACGACGGCTTCAACAAGGTCCGCGCCCTCAACGGGCAGCTCGACCCCGCCGTGAGCGCCCTGCTCGACGACCTGAAGAAGTCCGGCAAGCTCGCCGAGACGCTCGTCGTCTGGGTCGGCGACTTCGGCCGGACCCCGCGCATCGACACCGGTCGCAACGGTCGCGGGCACTACCCGCGCGCCTGGTCGACCTGGATGGCCGGTGGCGGCGTGCAGGGTGGCCGCGTCATCGGCAAGACCGACGCGCGTGCCGAGACGGTGGTCGACGGCCACGTCAAGCCCGAGGACTTCTACGCCTCGATCGCCCACGCCACGGGCATCGACGCCGCAAAGACCTTCTACACAGGCCAGGGCCGTCCGATCCAGATCGTCTACAAGGATGGCCGCGTGGTGAAGGACCTCTTCGCGTAGGGAGCCCTACTCGTCGCCGCCGGGCTTGCGGCGCTGGCGCTTCGTGTCGCCGCGCCGCCGCTTGGCGTCGAGGCGGCGCGTCTTCGAACCTCGCGTAGGCTTCGTCGCCCGACGCTTGCGCGGGATGCGCAGCGCCTCGCGCAGGACCGCGATGAACTTCGCCGCGGCGTCCTCGACATTGCGTGCCTGCTCGCGGTGCCGCTCGGAGGTGACGAGCAGGTCCCCGTCCTCCGTCAGGCGCGGGCCAAGCCTGTCGCGCATCCGCTCGCGCTGGGCAGGGGTCACGGCGCCGCTGCGTTCGAGGTTCCAGCGCAGGAGCACCTTGGTGGCCGTCTTGTTCACATGCTGCCCGCCCGGACCGCCGCTCCGGGCGTAGGAGAGTCCTACCTCGTGAGCGGGCACGCTCACGCTGGCAGTGATCCGGAACTCGGTCGGTAGGCGAGGCACGGCTCCATTGTGCATCCGAAGGGGCCGATTCACCCCTGGTGAGCACAGCAGGCTTCGGGTAGGGAAGTGGGTAGCCATGCAGGTCGAGATCACCCCCGAACGAAAAGCCGCACGCCGCAAGCTCTTGCGCCGGGGTGCGTTCGTGCTCTACGAGGACAACCACCTCCTCGGGATCTCGAAGAAGGCAGGCCTGCTCTCCCAGGGCGGACCCAAGGGCGTTGTGTCCCTCCCCGACCTGCTCGACGACTATCGACGGGAGGCCGAGGGCAAGCCGGGCAAGGCCTACGTCGGTCTCGTCCATAGGCTGGACCGCAACACCTCCGGCGCCATGGTGGTTGCCAAGACCTCGAAGGCCGCGGGCCGGCTCGCGAAGCTCTTCCGCGACCGCGACGCCGGGCTCGAGAAGACCTACCTGGCGTGGGTCGAGCGCCACCCGCTACAGAACGAGGGGGAGTTGGTGCATCGGCTGCGGCGAGAAGGCGGCGTCACCAAGATCGCCGCCGCGGGCGACGACGACGCGCGCGAAGCCCGCCTGCGCTATCGCGTCGCGGGCCGTGGCAAGCTCTGTGCCCGGCTGGAGATCCGTCTCGAGACGGGGCTCCCCCACCAGATTCGCGCCCAGTGGGCCTTCCTGGGGCATCCCATTTGGGGCGACGCCAAGTACGGGGGCACGCCGTGGCCGCGCCCGGCGCTGCACGCCCTGACGCTGGTGTTCCCCCACCCGGTAGGCGGTGAGATCGTGACGATCGCCGCGCCCGTCCCGACCGACCTCCGCGAGCTCGACGCGGGTCGCAACATGGTGCCGCCCGTCTAGCCCGCATGGAACTCGCTGGGGCATGGACCGGCGGGGCATGGATCCATGCGATCGATCGACCGGCGGAGTACGCTGCGGTCATGAGCATCCAGGTGCATGTCCTCGGTACGGCCCAAGACGGCGGCTTTCCCCACGCAGGCTGCGGCTGCGACGCCTGCTCCGGCGCGCGTGCCGACCCGAGCCAAGCACGACTCGTCTCGTGCATCGGCCTCATCGGCGCCACGGGAAAGTGCCTGATGGTCGACGCCACGCCGGACTTCAGCACGCAGCAGGCCGCGCTGGCCAAGGCAGCCGGTCGCCGCCCCCCCCAGGTCGACGCGCTGATCCTCACCCACGCCCACATCGGGCACTACCTCGGCTTGGCCATGCTCGGTCGCGAAGCCATGAGCGCGGACGCCGTGCCCGTCTATTGCACGCTCAGCATGCGTCGGTTCCTGGAACACAACCGCCCGTGGTCGCACCTGATCGAGCGGGCGGAGATCGAGCTGCACACGCTGAGCCCCGGTGAGGGGCTCGAGTTCGATGGCGCGCAGATCGACGCCTACCTCACCCCCCACCGCAGCGAGGACACCGACACGATCGGGCTCTCCATCCGCGGCTCGGAACGGGTCCTGGTCTACATGCCCGACGCGGATGTGTTCCCGCCCGCACTGGCCGAGCGCATCGAGGAGGCCGACGTCGCCTTGATCGACGGCACCTTCCATGACCGCGAGGAGCTCCCCCACCGGGAGATCCTCGAGGTGCGCCACCCGTTCGTGACCGAGAGCGTCGAGCGCTTCCGCGACGCCAGCGGCAAGGTGATCTTCATTCACCTCAACCACACGAACGCGCTGCTGTCTGAGAACCCGCCGGCCCTGCCTGACTCCTTTGGCGTGGCGCGCGAGGGTGACGTATTCGAGCTCTGATTCGGGTCTAGCCCGCATGTTGCGTGAACACAGGTTGAATCGTGCGGCTCTCGGGCACCCTCGCACCCGAGAGCAGGGGGGTTGCATCGAACGACGCTGGCGGTCGCCCGCCGAGCCGCGCCCTGGGCGGATCTGCCCCCAGGGCGGCGCACGCTTCACGCAACATCCGGGCTTAGGGGTTGTCCTCGGGCAGGAACGGGTACGGGTCGGCGTGCACGTGGACCTGCGAGCAAGCGATCACAGTCTCCACCGCCACACGCACCTTCTCGGAGAGGCGATGCGCCTCGGGGAAGTCGAGGCTGCGGTCGAATGAGACATGCATGTCGACGAAGACATCCGGGCCGGACTTGCGCGTGCGCAGCGCGTGGACGTCGCGAGTCTCCGGCACATCGCGCGCAATCGCCGCGCGGATGGCTTGGATCTGGGCCTCGGAGAGGCTCGTGTCCATCAGCTCGCGGGCAGAGCGGCGCAGGACCAGGAGCGCTGTACGCAGGACGATGACCGCGACCACACAGGAGACGGCCCCATCGATCCAGTCAAGCCCCGTGAACCGCACGGCCAGCAGTGACGCAAGCACCCCGAGATTCATCCAGATGTCGCTTGTGTAGTGCGCGGCATCGGCTTGGAGCGCGACAGAGCCGGTGCGCCTGCCCGTGCGCAGGAGCAACCAGCCGATCCAGGCACTCGCCACCAACGAGATCGCCATCACTGCGATGCCCACCTCGGTGTGCTCGAGTTCCCCATGGCTGCTGCTTACGCGGTGGATTCCCTCCACAAGGAGGTAGAGCCCAAGGAAGGCGATGATGAGCCCCTGCGCCAGCCCGGCAATGCCCTCGGCCTTGCCGTGGCCGTAGCGATGCTCCTTGTCGGCCGGCTGGCCTGCGAGACGCACGGCGAAGTAGTTCACCGACGAGGCGATCACGTCCATGACCGAGTCAGCCAGCGCCGCCGCGATCGAGAGCGACCCCGTGATGACAACGGCTGCCAGCTTGAGGATCGCCAGACTCAGGGCGGTGACGACACTGAGCCGCGCAACGCGCAAGTTGGCGCGCACGAGCGCCGGACTCGTCGCCTCGGCGTGGTCGTGGTCTTGATCGTGGGTGTGGTGGTGGTGCAGCCCCATGGGCGCCGGCTCCCTCCTGCCCCCCTAGGCTACGCGGAGCCGCCTTCGAGCTTCTCGACGCGCTCAAGCAGCGCGGCGTGCTTCGTGCGCAGCGCCTCGAGGTCGTCCGCAACCCGGGCCGCGGCCGTCGAGCCCGCATCGGCCTTGCCGAGCCGAAGTGCAGCGGCCTTGGCTTCGCGGCGAACACGCCCATCGGGGTGGCGTGCCGGTGCCCCGCCGAGCAGGGCGATGGCCTTCGGGTTGCCGATGGCACGCATGGCCGCGATCGAGGCGATCACGATGCGCAGATCGAACTCCCCGGCAAGCCCCTCCAGCGTCTCGAGCACGCTGTCTTGCTGCGTGAGGCGAGCCCCCACCGCGCCGAGCGCCCTCGCCGCCGCCGCACGCAGCCGCGTGTGGCGCCCATACGTGGTGCAGTCGGTGAGCGCCGCAACCACAGCGGGGTCGCCAAGGGCGGCCAGACCGCCGACGCAGCCGATGCGAATCACCTCGGCCCAGCCGTCCTTCGAGGCGAGGGCCTGCTCCAGGACCTCGCGGGCACCGGCCACGCGGGTCTGCCCAAGCGCGGTGGCGGCTGCGCCCTCCACGAAGAGCGAGGGGTCGCCATCCTTCAGGACCGCCATGAGGGCCGCGCCCGCCAGCGGGTCGTGCCGGAAGGAGCCCAGCGCGGCGACGACCCCGCGGCGGGCCTTCGGGTGCTCGGCCGCTCCAATGGCGGCGATCAAGGCGTCGCGCGCCGCCTCGCTGCGCATCGCGCCGAGTGCCTTGGCTAGCTCGACGGCCAGACCCCACGGCGCTCCGGGGATCGCTGCGGCAAGCGCCGCGACATTCTCGCCGGTCGGCTCGTCGGTCAGGGCGTGCGCCGCGCGGATGCGCGCGTAGACCGGCGCGTCGCTTGCGAGCGTCGCGCGGCTCGCAGCCGCAGGCTGCTTGAGCTTGACGACCGCGAGGACATCACCATCGGGGTCGACCTCCACCGAGCGTGGCTCGCTGGCACAGGGCAGGGAGAACGTGTGATCGCGCTGCGTAACCTCGAAGCGCTCGGTGCGCGTCGCGCCGTCGGCGTCCGTCGCACGGATGTCCAGGGCGAAGCGGAAGGTGCCGACCATCGTGTCGACCGCGGCCTGGGTCTGGTTCACGGTGACCGCGATGCACTGCTTCGCCTTGTCCCAGGTCCACGCGACGGCGAGCTCGGGGTGGCCCGAGTGGTAGACCCACTGATCGAGGAACCAGTCCAGGTTGCGACCCGTCGCGGCCTCGATCGCCACGCGCAGGTCCTCGGTGACGACACTGCCGCCCCGATTGACCTCGGCATACACCTTGATGGCGCGCCAGAAGGCGCTCTCGCCCAGCTCCCGACGGAGCATGTGCAGGACCAGGCCCCCCTTCTCGTAGAGATGGCGATCGAACAGGTCGATGGGCTCCTCGAAGTGCCGGTCGACGATCGCACGGCGGTACTCGCCTGCGTCTTCGCCGCGGTAGCGAGCGGCCATTTCGTAGCGGTCGTAGGCCGCGGCGCCGGCGTCCTCTGCATGCTCCATCCAGACCAGCTGGGACCAGGTCGCAAAGCCCTCGTTGAGCCAGGCATGGGGCCACTCGCGGCAGGTCAGGAGATCCCCCCACCACTGGTGCGCGAGCTCATGGGCAATGAGATCGTCCATGTCGAAGTCGAGTGCCGCCCGATCGTCGTAGAGCACGAGATCGATCAGGGTCGTGGAGGAGGTGTTCTCCATGCCGCCGAAGATGAAGTCCTCGACGACGACCTGCGCGTACTTGTCCCACGGGTAGTCCACGCCGAAGCGCTCGCCAAAGTGCTCGACCATGGCGGCCGTGCGACCAAACGCACGCTTGGCGACATCGGCCATCCCGACGGGCACGTAGGCCTGCATGGGGGTCGGGGCCGTGCCGAGATCGATCTCGTCGAACTCGCCGACGCAGAGCGTGACGAGGTAAGCGGGCAGCTCACCAGCCTGCGACCAATGCCACGAGACGGTGCCGTCGTCGTGGGCCGTCTTCTCGGCGAGGATGCCATTGCTGATGGCCCGGTACTTGGCGGGCACGCGTGCCACGATCTCAAACGAGAACTTCTCGGTCGGGTGATCGAAGCAGGGGAACCAGTAGCGGCTGTCTTCGTCCTGCCCCTGAGTCCAGACCTGATACGGCTTCGACGGGTAGCCGTCGTCCGGGCGGATGAAGTAGATGCCGCGCCGCGGGGTGCCGCGATAGGTCACGGTGACAGAGCTCGGCTCGCCGAAGGAGAGCGCCGTCCCCAGCTCGACGCGCAGGTCTTCGCCTACATGGCGAAAGGTCAGGGGGCGCCCCTCGACGTCCTCGACCCCGTCGATGGTGAGCTCACCCGCGTGCAGCTGCAGGTGGGTGGTCTCGTCGGAGAGGGCGACGAACTCGTGCGTCACGCGCCCTTGAATGGCGATGACCTCGGGATCCAAGGCGATCTCGAGCCGGGTGTGGACGATGTCGCCATCACGATCCGGTGCATAGCGCCGCTCGGTTCCGGGGAACGCGAAGGGTTCGCGTCCCGCCGCTCCGGCACTGACTCGGCGCCGTCCGCAACCCAAGCCCAGGTGTTCCGCGTGGCCCATACGCCGCTCCTACTTCTTGCCGGGAGCTGCCCCGTCATGATCGTGGTCGTGCCCCTTGGGCTTGTCGTCGTCGTGCTCGTGACCATGGTCGTCATGATCATCGTCGTGATCGTGACCCTTGTGATCGTCGCCGTCGTCGTGATCGTGACCCTTGTGATCGTCGCCGTCGTCGTG
>JAJDEM010000064.1 GCA_029259795.1 Planctomycetota bacterium | reverse complement strand
CAAACAGCGGGCCCTGCTGGAAGACGAACGTCCGACGGCCGTCCTCCTCCTGCAGGATCGGCCCGCCGGTGATGTCACTGGGCAGGAGGTCGGGCGTGAACTGCACACGGCCAAAGCTCAACCCGAGGAGGCGGCCCAGCGTGCGGACGAGTTCGGTCTTGCCGAGCCCCGGCAGGCCCTCGAGGAGGACATGCCCTCGAGCCGCCAGCGCAATGCTGACGAGATCGAGGAGTTCGTGCTGTCCGAGAATCACCGTCCCGAGGGCTTCGCGAACGGACAGCAACTTGCGCTGGCCGGCCTCCACCTGCTCGGGGGTCATCAGACCCGCATCCGTCATGCTTGCTCTCCCCACCGCCCGGGCCGTCGGCCGGGCGCCGACCTACTTGCCCGTCTTGCGCTCTGTGTCGAAGAACCGGCGCACCACCTCACGATGGTGCGGCGCAAGGCGCCTGCGCCACGAGGCCTCGCCGGAGCCCTCGGCGCCGGCGGAACCGGCGGCCGTATCCCGCTGGACCTCCACAGAGGGTGCCGTACGCCGCAGCCCCGTCCGCTCCCACTCGGTGGAGGGTCGCTGGCCAGGCGGCAGCTTCTTGGCCGTGAACGCGTCGGTCGCGCCCTCGGTGTTGTTCGTGCGCTCGAGGCGCGCGTCGGCACGGCCGCGGTTCACTCCGCCGCGACCGGGTCGCGTGCCGGCGGCCGTTCCTTGCTTGCCCCGACCGGGGCCCTGGCAGGTGCCGGTGCCTTGTCACCCGGGGCAGTCGCTCGCGCCCTTCTTGCCGGTGCCCTTCTTGCCAGTGCCCTTGCAGAGGCTGCAGGGCTTGCCAAAGACGTCCTTCATGTCGACGCCCTGCATCAGCTCTTCCAGGGAAGGCAGCGGGATCGAGGAGGGCGCGGCCAACCCGGCTTCGGCCAGCTCGCCGAGCTTGTCGTCGGCGCACTGAGCGAGGGCCGCGGCAAGCTGGCGCAGCGCCGTGGCATCAAAGGCCTTGGCGAGGCCTGCGGCATCGTTCTCAGATGCCAGCGTGCCCAGCTGCGCCCGCATGCCCTCGGGCAATCGATCCAGGAGGCCGGCGCTCTGCGCTCCGGCCAGCAGCGCGGCCATGCGCTCCGCCGCGGCGCGGGCGCCGGCGGCGAGGCTCTCATCCTCGCCACGAGCGAAGGCGGCGAGATCCTGGCGCGCGTGCTCGATGCGGGCACCCTGCAGCGACTGCTCGTGCTGCATGGCTTGCTCGAACGCGTCGAGATCCTTCCAGCCGACCTGACCGTCTTTCTTGAAGTCCTGCTGGAGCTCGTCGAGGCGCTTTGCCAACTCCTCGCGGGTCTCCTCTTGCAGGCCCTCCTGCTTCTCGAGAGCGGCGAGCTTCTCCTCGTAGGCCTCGAGCGTTTCGCTGGCGATCGGATTGGCGGCGGCTGCGTCCGGCGCGGGATCGGGCAAGACCAGGAGAACAAGGACGACGACGGCGGCGAGTCCGACGCGGAGCAGGGGTGCCTGGAGCCTGAGGCGCGGCTGCGCAGCCTGGGCCTCGGCCAGGCGCGCACGAATGCGCGCGTCGTAGGCGCGCGTGTCGCGCTCCAGGGCGGTCAGAAGGAGCCCGTCCAGGCCGAGTCGCTGATCGAGGTGGGCCGCGCCGAGACGACGCGAGAAGCCGAGCCGGCGCGCGGCGAGCACACCCCAGCCCACGGCGGGGAGCGCGAGCAGCGCCCACCAGGCACTCGGCTCCGGCACGACACCGAAGAGCCGGAGGGCGAGGAGGACCGTGGCGAGCCCGATCGACACGACGACCAACGCCTCGCACGTGCCCCCGACGAAGCGGGCCCAGCCCACGCGACGCTGGAAGCGACGGATCTCCTGATCGATCGAGCGGGCCACATGGTCTCCAGCGCCGGGTCCCTCGCGACCCGTGCCCCCAGCATAGCCGCCAAGGCCGGGGCGGCGGCTGCCAACCTGCGCCTGCCTTGCGGTGACCTTGCGCCCCCGCTCCGTGACGAGCCCTACTCGAATGCGTCGATGAACTCGCCGCCGGTGGCCTTGGCAATCGCCATCAGCAACGAGAAGACCTCTTCCCCTGCGCCGATCGTGTGCACGGGGATGTCGCGCCGGCTCATCTCGCGGATGCCCTTGACCACGCGCTTCGACGCCCGGTGGCGACCCCGGTTGGGAGCGCCATCCGAGAGGAGGAAGATCGCGTCGAGCTTCACAGCGGGGTCGCGTGGGCGCGAGCCCCGGCCTGCGTGCCCAAACGCCATGTCCACGGCGTCGTAGAGGTTCGTGTACGAGGTCGGCTCGATGGACTCGAGGTAGCGGATGGCCAGCAGCTTCTGGACCGGGTGGGCTCGCACCATGCGCTTGCGCCACGGGAAGAGCCGCTCATTGAAGACGACGAGCTCGAACTCATGCGTGGCGGGGAATTCCATGAGCGTCTTGCGCAGCTCGCGGCGTGCTGAGGTGATTCCGGCGCCGTACATGCTCTGGCTCGCGTCGAGGCAGAACACGACGCGACTGCCCTTGCGCGGAATCGGAATGCCGTAGTAGTGCGGCACGTGCTGACCATCCGGCCGGGCGTAGCGGTCGCCTGCCGCGGTCGCGGCGGGCCGCGCCGGAAGCCGTCCCGCTTGCTTCGACCACCACGCGCGCCACGGCTTTCCATCGGCCGGGAACCTCTGATGCGTGAGCGCGACCAGCGCTTCCCGGGCGTGGATGCGCGGCGCGAGCTCGGCGTGGTCGAGCAGGGCCAGGAGCGGAGCCACCTCCGTGGTGCCTCCGCGGCGGCCCAGGGCGATGGCCCGCGCGCAGGCTTCGACCCAGTGCTCGTTCTTTCGCGGCCGCTCGAGCAAGAGTGCCACCGCGGGACTGTCCATTCGTCCGAGGGCTTCGAGCACAAGCGCCCGGCGCTCAGGCGAGCTGTGGCGATCCCCGGCCGCGGCGAGCAATCGGCGGAGCAGGTCGCTGTCGCGGGCGACCGCCGCCGTCGCGCCCATCGCGGCATCCAGCACCGCCTCATGGCTCTCGACCGCGGGATCCAAGCGGCTCAGGTACAGGACCCGCCCCTCCGGCGACGCGACCCGCGCCAGCGTCTCGAGGACCCGAGCACGCTCGGACGGGCCGCGCAGGCGCAAGATGACCTTCAGGCGCGGCAGGGCACGTGCAACCAGCGCGGGCTGCTTCAGCCCGATGCGCTCCAGGGCGCCGATGGCCTCGAGGCGGTCCGCCGAGGTTGCGGCCGCAAGCCCCGCCAGGCAGGCCCGCGACTCGGCCTCGGTTACGGTCTCGGCCGAGACCGGGGACGCGGCTGTGAGAGCCAGAACGCAGCCCAGCCCAAGGAACAGGGCCCGTCGCTGCCTTGCGAGTAGGCTGCGGAGCGGTAGGCCGCGAAGAAGTTGGCTGCGCAGAGAGTCCACGAGAATCCAAACGCCGAAGGAGGCGAGTTGACGACTTCCGCCGCCCGATGCACAGCCGTATCGTACCCGTATGGCAGATGACCCTACGGACAGCGGCTCGGTGAGCGGATCGGACGGCGGACGCAAGCCCCGCGTCCGCATCCTGCTCTCGTTCCTGGGCGCCTTCGTCCTCCTCTTGGTGGTGTTCCGGGGGGTGCTCTTCCCGTTCCTCATGGCGATCTACATCGCCTACCTGATCGAGCCGATCGTGGCGCGCGTGGTGAAGAGCCGGCTCCTGGGCTTCAAGTGGACGCGCGGTCCGACGATCGTCACGCTCTACGTGCTCATCCTCGGCGGGCTGTCGCTGCTGGGTTGGTGGGGCATCGCCACCATGGCGAAGCAGGTTCGCTCCACGGCGGCCTCCATCGAGGAGGCCGTGCAGGAGCAGGGCCACCGCGCGACCTTCGAGCTCACCCCGCCGGCCGAAGACGCCGACCCCAAGGCCGGCAAGGGCAAGGACGCAGCCGACGAGGACGTCGAGAACGAGCGCGGCATCCTCATCCCCAAGGACACGCGCCTCGACGTCGTTACGAGCATGAAGGACGCGCGCACCGGTCGGATGGTGACCAGGCGGGCGGAGTACGCAACGCTCTACCCGATCCGTGTCACGCCCGGCGAGCGCATCGTCTCGGTGCTGCTCGAGCGCGCGACCGACGAGCGGCCCGAGATCCTGCGCGGAGCGGAAGCCCGGGACGCGAAGCCGGGGGCAACCCTGCTCGATCTCATGGGCCTACGCTACGCGGAGGAGGAGGACGCGAAGATCTCCATCGCCGATGCGGAGCGCCTGCGCATCCAGACCACCGAGGCGGCTACGGGCTTCGAGTACTTCATGGAGCGAGAGTTCATCAGCCCGATCGTCGAGAACCTCGCGGGCGCCGGCTACAAGGTCGAGCCCAACCTGTTGCGCGACTACATCGCAATCCAGGGCGAGGTGGTCCGTGAGGACTTGCCCGAGCGCGTCGGCAAGAGCGCCCTGGCGTTCGCGGGAAGCCTCGTATTCTCGGTCTACGAGTTCTTCCTGATCCTGATGTTGACGGCGTTCATCGTCATGGACCGCCGCGTCATCGCGGCGTTCTTCCGAAGCCTTCCGCCGCCGACACACCGCAGCGCCTACGACCGCTTCGTGCGCTACATCGATGACGGCCTCGCGGGCGTGATTCGCGGCCAGCTCGTCATTTGCGGTGTGAACGGTCTACTCACCTACCTCGGGCTGCTCATCCTCGGCGTGCCGTACGCGACGATGCTCTCGGTCATGGCCGCGATCTTCAGCCTGATCCCGGTGTTCGGCACGATCGTCTCCTCGATCCCGATCGTCCTCATCGCCACGACGCGCGGCGTCGACATCGGCATCATGGCGCTGCTCTGGATCGGCTTCATCCACGTGCTCGAGGCCAACATCTTCAACCCCATGATCATGGGTTCGCACGCGCGGATGCACCCGGTGGTGATCATCTTCGCCTTGCTCGCGGGCGAGCACGCCTTCGGCATCTGGGGTGCCCTGCTGGCGGTGCCCACGATGAGCCTCCTGCAGAGCAGCTTCCGCTTCTATCTCCACGAGATCGAAGGGCACCCCTCGGATGATGGCGAGGGGGGCGACGGGCACGGCGGCTGGGTCGTGGCGGTCTGGCGCAAGGTGCGCAGCGTGTTCCCCAAGGCCAAGCCAAGCCCCGAGGAGGCCCCTTGATGGTCTTCGTCGCCGCCTCCCTGCTCGACGTCCTCGGCGCGGTGGTGGGCGTGATGCTCTGCCTCACCGGACTCGCCGTGGCCTTCATGGGCTTCTGCGCCCTGATCGAGGGAACCCGCGGGCGGGGCGCCACAGGACTCGTCGTGGGCCTCGCGATGCTTGCGGGTGGGCTGATGCTCAGCGGCTTCGCCGGCTGACAAAAAAGAAGGCGGGGCGCTGCAAGCAGCGCCCCGCAAGAACAGCGGAGGTGTACGCCCGACCTCGCGGTCAGGCACACCGTCTGCATCACGCAGACGGGACGTCGATCCTCCGTAGATTGCCGACTCGCGGCGCCGCAGGCTGCTCATGGGTCATCAGGTTCCCCAACCCGATTCCCCGCAGCAAGAGGCGGCTCCCGTTCCGGTGGCTCATGCGACGAGACGTCGCCTGGACCACCCTTCCGCCAGACTGACTGAAGCCCAGGATGGTTCGCTTTGCACGCATAGGCGGCTCAAGAGAGCAGAGGCCGTCTGAGCCGTCCCCCCCAGGTGCTTTGCGAATCCTGTTCTTCACGTCCCGTTCCCCGCCGAAGCGAGCTGCCATCACCAGACCTTCCAAGCCGGCTCCTGCACGAGACCCTGTCTGGATACACACCGCTCCGACTCCCTTGTTGTCGGGGGCAGGCATCCGCGTCTGGGCTTTGTGGTTTGACATCCGTTCACCAGTCCGGCGGGCCTATCGACCATCCCGTGGCACGGGCAACGGGAAACAGGCGAACCTGTAAAGATGTCTTCAAGACTCCGCGTCAGAGGCTTAGGAGCTTGATCAGCGTGGTCGCCCCCGCCGGGTCGCGTGCGCCCCCCATCACCAGGACCGCCCGATCGCCGGCCGCAAGCGCGCCATCCGCCAGGAGCCGCCGGGTGACCGCGCCAACGATCCCATCCGTCCCGCCACTGGCGGGGATCCTCTGAGCGGAGACGCCCCAGGCCAGCGTCAAGCGCCGGCAGATGGAGCTGCGAGGCGCGAAGGCGTGAATCGCGGCGCGGGGTCGCTCCTTCGAGAGCCGGATCGCCGACTGGCCCGAGCGACTGAACACGACGATGGCGCGAGCCTCCGTCGTGCGGGCCAGCGCGACGGCGGCATGCACCACGTGCTGGTCCGGTCGGCCGGGGGTCGAGGCGGGCGGCGGCAGCAACCCGCTGCCCGCGTAGGGCGCGTGCGGATCGGCCTCGGCCGAGAGAAGAATCTGGTCAAGCGTCTGCACGGTGAGCACGGGGTGGTCACCGATCGCCGTCTCGGCGGAGAGCAGCACGGCGTCCGTGCCCTCAAACACTGCCCCGGCAACATCACTCACCTCGGCACGCGTCGGTCGCACGCGCCACGTCATCGAGTCGAGCATCTCTGTCGCAATGATCACCGGACGGCCCGCCTGATGCGCGGCCTCCACGATGACCTTCTGCAACGCGGGCACGTTCTCGCCGCCGACGTCGACGCCGAGATCGCCGCGCGCGACCATCACGGCCTCGGCGTGGCGCAGGATGCCGTCGAGTTGGGCCACGGCTTCGCGCCGCTCGATCTTGGCTGCCACCGGGAGCACGGGCACGCCCGCCCGTCGCAGGGAACGTCGCAAGCGCTGCAGATCCTCGCCATCGCGCACGAAGGAGAGTGCGAGCCAGTCGGCGCCGGCTGTCGCGGCCTCGCGTGCGAGGCGTCGGTCGCGCCGCGTCGGCACCTCGAGGCCGAGCTCGACTCCGGGGAACGCGACGCCCCGCCCAGCCTGCAGAACGCCGCCCTCCTCGACCGTCGCTACGAGTTCTGCGCCACGGCGCCTGACGACGCGCAGCCGGAGCCGGCCGTCATCGAGCAGGACCTCCTGGCCCGGACGCACCGCCCGCGGATCGGGCCAGGGATGCACCAGCAAGCGCCAAGGATCCCCACCCCCGCGACCCGCGGCGAGCGTCACGGTGGCACCGGGTTCCAGGTCGACGCTCTCGCCGGATTGGAACGTGCCCACCCGCAGCTTCACCCCGGGGAGATCCACCATGACCGAGACCAGGCGCTTCGCTGCGGTGGACGCGCGTCGGATGCGACGCACCCAGCCACGCACGCTGCCGTCTTCGATGTGGGCACCGTTGAGCCGGAAGACGTCTGCGCCCGCCTGAATGAGGCCGACGAGTGTTTCGTGCGAGCCCGAGGCCGGGCCGAGCGTGCAGACGATTCGGGTGCGAGCGGCAGTCACGCCGGGGAGTGTACCGCCCCGGAGGGTGCAGCCGACTACGGGCCGCTCCCCGCTGGCCTACAAGTAGTTCAACGCCTCGTGCATGGCGATGCTGCGGGCCGGGTAGTTCACGTCCTGCCAGAGGCGGGTCATGCTGGGCTGCTTCTCCGGATCGCAGAGCAGGCCAAGCGCTACGGCTGCCGCTCCGCGCGCCCCGTGATCGGACTTCTCGTCCAACACGAGCTTGGAGAGCGGCACGATGGCGCGCAGGTCCCCCATCTGTCCCAAGGCAATGGCGACATGACCGATCTGGTGGCTGTGGGTGTAGCGCCGCCGCTCGATGTCCTCGCGCAAGAGCTGCGCGTCGCGGTCGCCCGTCAAGTACGCGAGTCCGAGGGCGGCCTCGAGCCGCAGGTTGCCGAGGTGGTAGTCCGCCACGGCCTTCTTGAGCGCGAAGACCGTGCTCGGGCCCGCCGTACCGATCTGCCCACAGGCAACGGCCGCGTAGGCCCGCAGCTGACGATCCTCGTTGGGATCGACGACGATCTTCTCGAGTGCCGGGAGGGCCTCGCGGATGCCTGCGAGGCCCAGGGCGACCGTGTACGGCCCACGAGAGAGCGCGTTGCCCGCCGAGCGCTCGAAGCCCCAGAGGATCAGCTTGCGCGCGTCTGCCTGGAAGCGCTTCGTCGCATTGTCCGTGCCCCGTGCCTCGCGCAGGGCCAGGGCGAGCCCGAGCACCGCGAAGCCGCGGGTGTTCTGGGCGGAGGTCTTCACCCGCCTGAGCAGCGTCTCTGCCGCCGGCGTGCTGCGCAGCACACGGCCGCCGTCCTTCGCGCGCAGGTCCGCGCCGAGAATGCGACCGAGGGCGATGAGCCCGAGCCCCCGCGTCAGCGGATCTTTCGAGGCCTTGGCGGCCGCCTCCCACGCCTTGACGAGGTCCTTGCGACCCTCGGCGTCGAACTCGGCAGCGCGCTCACCCAACGTGATGAAGGCCGCACGCCGGACCGGCGTCGAGATGCGCCGGTTGGCCATGAGTCGCACCAAGGCCGGGCGACCGGAACGACCACTGAGGCGCACGAGGGTGCAGAGTGCATGCGAGCGCTCGCGGGCGCTCCACTTGCGCTTGCCAAAGCGCTTGCCGACGGTGATATCGAGCAGGCCCTTGGTAACGGTCTCCCCCGCTGCCGCGGCCGGCTGCATCCCCAGCGCCGTCAGGTACGCAATGTTGAACTCGGTGCCTTGATCCGTCTTGAGCAGCCGGCGCCAGAGACCGTGCGTCTCGCGGACGCCCGAAGTCACCGCACCGGCGCGGGGCTGATCGCCCAACATGCCAACGGCCATGATTGCCATGCACGCCACCTTGCGCGGCGTCGAAGGCTTGTCTGCGAGTCGAAAGAGGCGCGCACGCAGCGCATCGGCACGTTCGCCGGACATCTGGCGTTCGGGATCCGTCCTGCGGAACAACCCCGCAGCCCAAACGGCGGCCTCCCGAACCTCGTGGATCATCGACTCGTCTTCGGCCGCGACGAGGACATCCTCGACGGCGTCGCGTGAGGTCGAGACGCGCGCAAGCCCCAGGGCTGCGGCCGCCTTGAGCCCGAGATCGCCGGGTCGCAGGTCGGCACGCATGATCCGCTGGAGCGCGGGCGCTGCGCGCGCGCGGCCGAGGGCATCGCGGCGCTTGTCCCAGGCGTCGAGCATCACCGCGCCTTCGCCGGTTACGACGCGGAAGCGCTTGAAGCCGCGACGCAGCACGTCATTGCGCGACGGCAGATAGTTCCAGCGGTTGAACGCCCACCAGGTACTCCACTTCCACTCGATGCTCTCCGAGGCGGAAGCCGAGCGGCCGCGACGGCGACCGCCGATCTCCGGGGCCGCAGCGCCGGTCGTGGGTGTCGCGCCGGGAACCTGCGGCGTGGGCGGCGGCGTCGGCTGGCCCACGGGGTTGCTCGGCGGCGTCGTCGGGGGCTCGCTGTCCGCGGGCGGTGCTTCGGGCTCCGGCGCCGGATCCTCCGCGGGCGGCGTGGTCGGCCGATCGCGGGGATCGTCGTCCGGCGGACGACCCGGCCGCGGGGTGTCGCCCGGCGGCGTCGTGGGACGATCGCGCGGGTCGTCGCTCGGCGGCGGCTCCGGATCCGTCGGCTCCTCGGTCGGCGGGGGCGTCGTCGGCGGAGGCGTCGTCGGCTTCGTCGGCGGCGTCGGACGCTCCGGCTCCTCCTCCGGAGGCGGCACGGGCGGCGGAACCGCGGGCACGCGTCCGCCAGCCGAGCGGCAGCGCGCATCGGCGGGTTCTCCAGGCAAGCCCGCGAGCAACCCAAGCGTCAGGGCGGCGAAGAAGACCGCGCGAAACCTGCTGCGTACAGGGAGGGGCCTCGGGGCCGAGGGGGACGACGAACGCAACGCGGGTTGCATGCTCATAGACTGCTCCCGGATCACAGGGACGCCAGCCCCACAACCCAGGATGCCCGTGGGTGCGTGAATCCGCAACCCGCGGACCTTGAGGAGATCTAAAGGTCCGGGGCGCAGGGCCTACTTGTGCTCGTGGCCCTCGTCGTCGTGCGCGTGGCCCCCAGCGCCATGCCCATGGGGACGCAGCTCGAAGTCGTCCGAGACGTACGCCGTGCCGTCATGCGTGAAACTCACGCGAACCACACGCTTGAACGTGGCGCCCATGAGCCAGGTCGCATCCCCGCCGGTCTCGCCGGGGAAGATGAAGTAGTGGGTCGCGCCCTTGCGGACATTGGCCGTGCCGGCTTCGTCTTCGTTCGTCTCCTTGTTGCGCACGCGCAGCTCGACCTTCTTCTCCGCGTCGCCAAGGAAGGTCACGGTGACCACGCTGTCAAGCGGCAGGTCGAACGGCTTCGTGAGCTCGCGGTCCCGAGCAAGCCAGAGCTCCAAGTCGCCCTTGTCGTCGTGGAGCTTGAGCTCCAAGAACCCGAAGTCCGGCTCGTCGACGCGAGAGAGGCGCGCGAGCATGCCGTCGTTCGGGCCGTGCGCGCTCTCCGTGCCTACGTCGACGGGCGGCGGCTGTGAGCCTTCGTCGTCGTGACTGTGGCCGTGCTCCGCGTCGTGGGAGTGATCGTCTTCGCCGCCTTCGTCTCCGCAGCCGGCGGCGAACAGAAGTAGCGCAGAAACCAACGAGGACAGGGCGAGCACGCGCAGGCTGGCGGGGAACCGGCTGGCAAGGATGGTCATGGCGGGATCTCCGTGGGGTCGGTCCGTGAGCCTACGCGCAGGAGGCGCCCCTTGCAGGCGCGTTCTCCCGCGGAGGTCCTCCTGCGGCCGCGGTGGGCTGCGGGATCGGGATTGTGCAGGACGCTTCACGAGTTCATCCGTCCGCCCTTCAGAGACGAGGTCTTCATGCGCTGTTTCATCCGCCTGATCATCGTGGCTGCGGTCGCCGCCGCCCTCCCGAGCCCCCCGGCCGCCCACGGTCGCGACAAGGACACCTCCCCCCCGCTGAAGCTGAGCGTCCACCTGGGTAAGAGCTCCAGCGGCTACGGTTCGCCTGTGGGGCTGAAGGTGCGGCTTCACAACCCGGGCAAGAAGACCGTGACCGTCTTCAACGACGGCCGCCTGGGTGGGGCGCTGCGCGTGGAGTTCGTCGACGATCACGGCCTGGTCTGGCGTCCGGTGCCGCCCACGCCCCAGGTCCACGCGTCGCGCAGCATCATCGTGCGTTGGCCGCGCCAGTTCTTCCCGCTCCCGACCAAGCCCATCAAAGCCGGAGAGAATCTCGACCTGCGCTTCACGCTCAGGAACTTCGAGTTGGTAAACGGCCCCCGGGGGGACCGAACCATCCAGTGGTACGAGGTCTTGCCGCCCGGTCGCTACCGCGTGCGCGCCGTCTACGAGAAGCAAGACGATCGTGTGGTCGTCCACCAGCCCGTACTGCAAAACAGCCGGCTGATCGAGATCACCTCCGACGCGCGCTTCCAGTCGATCCCCGGCCTGTGGACGGGCCGCCTGCAAGGGGAGGCGGTACTCACGGTGACTGCCCCGAGCCGAGCCGACGTCGATGCACTGCGCAAGCGGATCAAGGTCCTCGAGGCCACGAACCGGGCCCTGAAGAAGAAGCTCGACGCCATTCGGGCGGTTGTCGGGGCCAAGTAGCCCGTCCCCAGGCGGCGAGGATCGGGCTTGGGAGACGGTGGATTTTCCAGGGGCAACCAGCCTGCCCGCGTACGCTGCGCGGTTTCCCCGGTGAATTCGCAGCATGAACGCCCCGAACCCCTCGTCTGACGCTTCTGCGGTCCCGCCCATCCGGAACGTGGCGGTGATCGCCCACGTCGATCACGGCAAGACAACGTTGGTGGACAAGCTGCTTCTCACGGCCGGCGTGCTCGGCTCGCTGCCCGAAGACGAAACCCTCGTCATGGACAGCTTCGACCTCGAGCGTGAGCGCGGGATCACGATCTTCTCGAAGAACTGCGCCATCCAATACCGCGGGATGAAGATCAACGTCATCGACACGCCCGGCCACGCGGACTTCGGCGGTCAGGTCGAGCGCGTCCTGCGACTCGCCGACGGCGTCCTGCTGCTCGTGGACGCCTACGAAGGCCCGCTGCCGCAGACCCGCTTCGTGCTCAAGAAATCCCTCGAGCGCAAGCTCAAGCCGATCGTCGTCGTGAACAAATGCGACCGGAAGGACGCCCGGCCGAAGGAAGTGCTCGACCTCGTCTACGACCTGTTCATCGACGTCGGCGCCGAGGAAGAGGATCTCGACTTCCCCGTCTTCTACGCGTCGGGTCGCAAGGGCATCTCGGGCACCGAGCCGGACGACATGCAGCCCAACCTGCTTCCGATCCTCGAGGGCATCATCGATCACATCCCCGCACCGACCGGCGACCCGACGGCTCCCATCGCCCTGCCGGTGTGCGACGTCGAGATCGACAAGTTCAAGGGCCGCATCGCGATCGGCCGACTCGAGGCCGGGACGATCCGAGCGGGCGACCGCCTGCTGCTCCTGTCGCCGGACGGCACACACAAGAGCAAGGGGAATGCCGTACCCTTCGTCTTCTCAGGCATGGGCCGCCAAGAGGCCGATGTGCTGCACGCGGGCGATGTGATCGCCGTCGCGGGCATCGACAACCTCGAGATCGGTGACACGATCACGGACCCCGAGAACCCGGTCGAGCCGTATGAGATGAAGGTCGAAGACCCGACGCTCGCCATGGAGTTCAAGGTCAACGACTCCCCCCGTGCCGGCGAGGACGGCAAGTTCGTCACCTCACGCCACCTGCGCGCCCGCCTGGATCAGGCGTCGATGGAAGACGTCGCGCTGCATGTCATCTTCGGTGAATCGACGGACAGCTTCGAGGTTCGCGGGCGCGGCGTGCTGCACCTGGGCATCCTGATCGAGACCTTGCGTCGCGAGGGCTTCGAGTTCGCCGTCGGTCGTCCGCGGGTGCTCAT
Organism: Planctomycetota bacterium; assembly: GCA_029259795.1. GTDB lineage: Bacteria > Planctomycetota > PLA2 > PLA2 > JAEUHO01 > JAHEIK01. The sequence goes on along the minus strand of JAJDEM010000064.1, from coordinate 765 downwards.
GCAGGAGACCGAGCGCGGGCTGGAAGAGCCCTTTGAGACGGTCGTCGTCGAGGTCCCGAGCGTCTCGGCGGGTACCGTCATCGAGATGATGGGTCGTCGCAAGGGCGAGATGCTCGACATGCAGACCAAGGGCGACCTGACCGTGCTCGAGTTCGAGGCGCCCTCGCGCGGTCTGATCGGCCTGCGCACGCGTCTGCTGTCGGCCACGCGCGGCGAAGCCATCCTCAGCTCGGTGTTCAAGCGCTACGGGCTTCACCGTGGCGAGATGCCCGCTCGCAAGACGGGCAGCCAGGTTGCCAGCGAGGCCGGTATCGTCCGGGCGTACGCCCTGAACGGCCTCGCCGACCGCGGGCCGTTCTTCGTGGACGCCGGCGAGCAGGTCTACGAAGGCCAGGTGACGGGCGAGCATCGCCGCAACGAGGAAGTCCTCGTCAATCCCTGCAAGCGCAAGAACCTGACGAACGTTCGCTCCTCCGGTACGGATGAGAAGGCGAGCTACCCCCCGCCGATCCGCAAGGGTGTCGAGGAGTCGCTTGAGTTCATTACGGACGACGAGCTGCTCGAGGTCACACCCAACTTCCTCCGCATGCGCAAGCGCACGCTGAGCGAGGTCATCCGCCGCAAGGCCGCCCGCCGCGCCAAGCAAGACACCGAAGCCAAGGGCAAGGCCGCGGACACGGCCAAGACCCAGGCGTCAGACAAGGTCAAGGCTGCGGACAAGGCCAAGAACAAGGCAAAGTAGTCGGCTGGTCTGTGTGCCGGGCG
>JAJDEM010000063.1 GCA_029259795.1 Planctomycetota bacterium | reverse complement strand
GACGACGAGCGCGCCACGCTGCTGAAGAACCATCCCTCTGCAACGAAGGCGTTTCGAAGCTTCGCCTCCAACCTCGCCTCCGGCTGGTTCCCGAAGACCACAGCCTTGTATGCACGCAGCAGTGAGCGTGCCAAGCGCCTTGAGTGGTGCACACGACAGCCGCTGGCCGCCCTGCTCCGGAGGCAGTTCAAGGTGCGTACGAAGCACGGCTGGGCCTTCGAGGGCTTCGGCCTCTACGTCAGCCACCTGATCTCCGGTCAGCGGCGGACCTTTTACGTGCGGCGCACGCAGTACGGCGACGGCTCGGACCGCGACGGTGACCTCTGGGCCAGGCTCACCGCGGACGGCGCCGACTGGCGTGCCCACGCGAGAACGCTGCTCGCCAGCGACCGTGCGCCCAACCTCCGCCTCTTGCTCGGAAAGGAGGTCAACGGCATGAACACCGAGGACATGCTCATGAGCTACGTGCTCGCCGCGTTCGTCCTCGAGGGCCATCCCACCAGGGTCGCGCCCCTGCTCGAGGCGATCGGCGCCGGCAAGCCTGTCGATGAGGTCCTGCGCGACGCCCTCGGGATGGACGTCGAGGGCCTGGGCCTTCGTCTGCGCCGCTGGTTGGCGGAGACGAAACCGTAGCCCCTGTTCGAGTCTTCAAGCGCGCGACGCAAGCGCCGCTGCGATCTGCGGGAAGATCTCGCCGGCCTTCCCGCGCAGCGACCACCGCACCCGGTCGCTGAGCGGCGTGGGCTCGGGGTTCACCTCGATGGTCGGATGGCCCGCTTGGGCGGCGAGCAGCACGGGCTCTGCGATGTAGGGGAAGATTGCCGACGTGCCGGCGATCAGAACGACCTCGGGGGGCCGCTCGTAGAACTCCTCATGCAGGCGTCGGATCTTCGCCTCCGGAAGCATCTCGCCAAAGAGCACCACGTGTGGCCTGAGCCCGCAGGCGCACTGGGGGCAGCGGGGCGTCCCGGTCAGGGCCTGCAGATCCTCGACGCTCAAGTCGCCGTGAAACGCACACGAACTGCAGCGCGTTTCGAGCACATCCCCATGGATGTCGATCATGTTTCGCGTTCCGGCCAGCCGGTGCAGACCGTCGACGTTCTGGGTCAGCAGGATGAAGCGCTCGAGTGTCGCCTCCATGGCGACGAGGGCTTGATGCGCAGGGTTTGGCTTGGCTTGAATGGTCTGGCGCGCAAGATGTGCGACAACACCCCAGGTCCGATCAGGATCCGCCGCAAGCGTCGGGGCACTCAATGCCTCCACCGTACGATCGCCCTCGGCCTCGTCGTCGTAGAGGCCCCCTTGCCCGCGGTAGGTCTGGATCCCGCTCTCCGCGGAGACGCCGGCTCCTGTGATCACACCCAGCGAGACTGTCTCGCGCAGTGTCGCCACGAGGTCGGGAGGGAGTTGCCTGAAGGTCACGGCTAGTAGCCCTGCTCGAGATCAACCCGGTTGGGCACATCCGCCCCGGCCGCCGCGGCCCTCAACAGATTCGCAAGGGCCAGCGCGCGCGCTTCCTCGTTCTGCCGGGTGAGCCCGGCCCGGTGCGGGCTCAGGACCACGTTGGCTAGTTCGTGAAACGGCCGCTCCGAGGGCAGGGTGTCGACGCGAGCTTCGACACTCTTGGGGTAGCGGTACCAGACATCCAGTCCCGCGCCTGCCAATCCGCCGGTCGCGAGCGCCTCGTAGAGCGCACGTTCGTCGATCAGCGCGCCGCGGCCCACGTTGACGAGGTACGCCGTCCGCGGGAGCATCCCGAGCAGCGGTGCATCGAGCAGTCCCCGGGTCGCTTCGGTCAAGGGCAGGCAGACGATCAGCGCATCCGCGCTCGGCAAGAGCCTCGGGAGCTCGGTCAGCGGGGAGAGGCCGATGCGGCCGTGCCGATCCCCGGCCGCAGCGCCCCGGCGGACGGCTGTCACGTGCATGTCGAGCGCACCGAGGGCACGGGCAACGCGCTGGCCCACCGCCCCGTAGCCAAGCACGACGGCATGCCCTCCGGCGAGCGTCGCGGTCGTCGGCTCCACGTAGCGCCGCTCCCAACTCCCCCGCCGAAGATCCGCGTCGTGGGGCAGGATCTCCTTCGCCGCGGCCAGCAGCAGGCTCACCGCAAGCTCGGCGGTCGACGCCGCATTGTGGTGCAGATTGTGCACCGCGATGCCCGGATGCTCACGCAGCAGCGCACACGTGCCGGCAGGCACGCCCGCGTATGGAATCACCAGCCGCTCGAGATAGGGGCAGGCGGCGAGCTGTTCGGCGCTCGGCGTGCCACGTACGAGAACCTGGGTAGCCGTGCCCGAGGGTGTTTCCTCGCCAAGATCCAACGCCACGGCGTCTTCCAGCGCCCTCTGCAGAGGGCCCAGGAACGCCGCGTCCTCCCCGCGGGACGGCAGCCAGACAGCCAACGGCTCGGCACCGGCGGGGACGGACGGACGGGCTCCTGTCGGGGTGGCCACGCGAACGCGCGCGCCTAGGCGCTGTCCCCAGTCTTCGAGCCGCCACCCTTGCCAGGCTTCTCCGCGACCGACTCGTCCGTCGACATCTTCTTCTCGACGGCATCGTCAACCAGCTTCCCGAAGAACTCGGGCATCTCGACGCCACCGATGTCTCGCATCATGTGCAACATCGGGGGCAGCGAGCCGGCCATGCTGGAGAGGAAGTTGGCCGTGGCGCTGCCGCCATTGCCACCACCCCCACCGCCGCCGCCCGCGCCGTCCCAGACCACGACCTTGTCGAACTTGATGTTCGAGATGGCCTTGGCCGCGTTCTCCGACAGGCGCTCCAACTGCTCGAGCATGAGCATCTGGAAGGCCGCCTGGGGCGACTCGCAGGCCCGCACGATCTCGCCAAAGCCCTGACCCTTCTTGGCCAGGATCTCGAACTGACCGCGAGCTTCGGCTTCGAGCTTTGCGAAGATGGCCTTCGCCTCGCCTTCGGCCTCGATGCGAACTCGCTCGGCCTCGGCCTCGGCATCGACAACGATGCGCGCCTTCTGCGCCAGCGCCGGCGCCACGAGGTCCGCCATCTTCTCCTGCTCGACCTTGAGGGCCTCGGCCTTTGCAGCTTCGGCTTGGGCTGCGTACTGCGCCTTCAAGACGTCGGCCTCGGCGACGCGCTTCTTGGTCTCACCGAGTTGGTAGGCATCGGCGCGTTCGACCTGGAGGGTCGCTTCGGCCTTGGCGATCAGTGCCTTCGACTCGTTCTCCCCTTCGACCGCCTTGGCGTTTGCGTCCGCCACGCGCACCCGCTTGTCGCGCTCGGCGTCGGCGACTTCGGAGTCCCGCTCGAAGGCGGCCGTCTGCTCACCAATCTTCGTGGCCTTGTCGAGAATGGCCACCTGGACAAGACGCTCGCGATCGGCGTCCTTCGTGCCGATGTCGCGCTCCTTGTGGGCGTTGGCGACCTCGACTTCCTTCGTGCGGTTGGCCTGGGCCACACCGACGGCACCCTTCTTCTCTTGCTCGGCCACGTCGATCTCGGCCTGCTGGATGGCCGTCGAGGCCGCCTTGCGACCAATGGCTTCGATGTAGCCCGACTCATCGGTGATGTCGGTGATGTTGACGTTGATCAGCACGAGGCCGATCTTCTTGAGCTCGCCTTCCAGCGAGGACTGGATCCGCTCGAGGAACGAATCGCGGTCGCGGTTGATCTCCTCGATGCCCATCGAGGCGATGACCTGGCGCAGCTGGCCGAAGATGATGTCGCGCGACTGCGACTGGATGTCCTGTTCACGGAGCCCCAGCAGACGGATGGCGGCGTTCTGCATGACTGCCGGCTCGGTGCCGACCGCGACCGTGAAGATCGACGGCACGTTCACGCGGATGTTCTCGATGGACAGTGCGCCGCGCAGCGGGATCTCGATCTGGATGGGCTCCAGATCGATGTAGTCGTAGTCCTGCAGCAGCGGCCAGATGAAGGCGCCACCACCGTGGATCGTCTTGCTGGCGCCGCCGCCGCCCACCTTGCCGTACACGACGAGGATCTTGTTGGACGGACAGCGCTTGTAGCGCTTGATCAACAGGATCATGAAGCTGAAGAGAACCAGCGCGATGAAGACCGTCAGGATCTGGGTCGCCGTCGGTTCGAACGCGGCCAGCATGGGTGCGAGGAGTTGAGGCACGGTGTATCCTTCGTTGGAGATAGGGTGCGGTGGCGACCGTAGAGCGGCGCGACCGTGAGTGGTTAGAGCGGCGTGACCCTGAGTGTTTCGTTGGTAAGGACTTCAACGACCTTGACCACATGGCCGGTGGCAATCGCCTCGCCATCGGTGATGGCGGCGAGTTCGACACTTCGGCCCTGCAACTCGACGGTCACCTTGCCGCGTCCCTCGCCGCGGGCGGGGATGCGGAGATAGACCTGCGCCTGATGGCCCAGGGCATTGCGGAGTACGACGGAGCCGGACGATCCGAGCCCATGAAGCATGCGCATGAGGAACGCGACGACTATCATCGCGGCCGCTCCGGCCAGGGTCGCGAGCGCGGCTTGCTGGAATCCACTGTGGCTGTCTTCCAGCGAGAGGCCCGTGAGCCCGAAGACGCCCGCAAAGGCAACGAGTGCCTTGAATGACAGGATGCCGAAGAAGATGTTGCCGCTCGTCGCGTGGGCGGGATCGCCGGCGTCGACATGCGCATCCGCATCGACATCGGCCGAACCCGCGTCCATGTCTGCATCGCCGCCGAGTCCGATGACCTGCAAGATCACCTGGATCACGAGCAGGGTGCACCCGATCAAGGCGGTCCAGAAGTAGACAGTGTGGCCCATGGTTGTGGTCTCCCGTACGCCCCCTGTGCTTCAAGCGGCGTGCCGACTCTCCCTCAACGGGCGGGAAGACCGATTGTGCCTGCCCTTGCGAAGGCGTTCAAGGGGCCGCGCCCGCTGCCTTGTACTCGAAGACTGCACAAATCGTTCGATACAGAACAATGTGTGCAACGGCGCGTCAGCGGCTGGAGACCCCCGATTCTCGCCGCCTAGGCGCTACTTGTCCTGTGCGTCGCCCCAGCGGGCCAACGCGGCTCGCGCCGCGGTGCGAATCACTTCGTCCTCATGGTCGCGCACACCTTCGAGCGCGGCCTTGCCTCCCGCACCCGCCGTGCCCATTCGACCGAGTCCCCGCGCCGCCAAGCGCTGGGCGACGACATCCGTCCCCTCCAAGGCCGCCACGAGGACCTCGACCGTCACCTCCGGCGGCTCGTCGAGCTCCCACAATTTCAGGGCCGCCTGGACGCGCAGCGTCGGGCTGGTGTGGGTCAAGACTTCACGCAGAAGCGGCAACGCCGGCTTGCCGATGAGGCGCAGCGCCCACAGGAGCGAGGACGCCTGCTCGGGATCGATGGCCCCCCCGAGCGCCGCGCGGATGCCAGGCAGGGCGCTGGCCCCCACATCCCCCAGCGCGTTTGACGCGGTGCCTCGCACCAGGGTGCTCTCATCCGCGAGCAGCGCGATGATCGCGGGCACGTCCGGCGCCGCACGCGAACCCGCGCGCCCGAGGGCCATGACGGCGTACATGCGTACGTCGGGCTGCGCATCCTGCATGGCCGCCCGCAGGCGTGTACGCACGTCATCGAGCTCTGCCGCCCCCAAGGTCTCGTGCAGCTCGATGCGCGCGAGGCCCTTCGCCGCGGCGGCCCGGGCAGGGCCGTGCCCGTCCTCCAGGGCCTTGGCGAACAACAGCCACAACTCCCGGGCTCGTGGGCTGCGGCGCGCCAGCGTGGCCAGGGCCGCTGCGCGCACGCCGGCATCGGGGTCCGAGGCGGCCTCGGCCAAGGCGGGCTCCAGGGCGTCGTAGCCCTCGCCGACGAAGGCGACTGCCGTGGCTGCCAAGCGGCGGACCCGTGGGACCTCGGCCGACAGCAGCGGTCCGAGCGCGGCCCCAAGCGCCGCGTCCGGCGGACCGTAGTTGGGGACCGCAAGCAGCCCGGCCCATTGCGCGCCCCAGTCGGCGTGCCCCAGGGCTTCCAGGATCGGCTCGCGAGGGGCGCCCACGATCTGCTCGAACGTGGCGTCGACGTACGCTCGCGCCGTGATCTCGCCATCCGGTCCGTCAGGGAGACCACGCATGTGCGGGGCGAGGTTGACGAGGGGGCCGCCCGCGGCCGCTGCCGGCGCACCCCCCGGGGCCAGGTCGTCTTGCGAAAGGAACACGGCGCTGATGCCCCCCATCAGGAGGACGAGGACGACGAGCGGAAGACGGCGCCCCTTCACGGGGTCTCCCCCGCGGGAACGGTGCGCCCCTGGGCCCACGCGCGCAGCGCATCCACGGCCTCGGAGCGTGTCACCGAGAGCGGCTGCGTGGCACCAAGCTCCTCGAGCAGTGTCTCGGTGTCGAGCTCATGACCCGCACTGAACGCGTTGTAGAGCGCGGCCACGATCGCCTGCTCGAGTTCCGCGCCACTGAAGCCCTCTGCCGCAGCCGCGAGCGCGTCGAGGTCGAAGCGATCGGGACTGCGGCCGCGCCGCGCCAGATGCACGGCCAAGATCGCACCGCGTTCCGCAGCAATCGGCAGGTCGACGAAGAAGATCTCGTCAAAGCGGCCCTTGCGCATGAGCTCTGGCGGCAGTTGCTCGATGTCGTTGCACGTGGCAACCACGAACACAGGGGCACGTCGATCCTGCAACCAGCCGAGCAGCCGGCCCAGGAGCCGTCTGGACAGGCCGCCATCGGCATCGGAGCTGGCAGACTGCGCGAAGCCCTTCTCGATCTCGTCGATCAGCAAGACACAGGGGGCCATGTGCTCGGCAGCGGCAAGCGCCTTGTCCAGGTGCTTGTCGGACTCTCCGATGAACTTGTCGTACATCCGTCCGGCTTCGAGCCTCAGCAAGGGCATGCCCCACGCCGCCGCGATCGCCTTGGCGGCCATGCTCTTGCCGCAACCCTGCACACCAAGAAGTACGACGCCCTTTGGGGGCTCGAGGCCGAACTCCTTGGCCCGCTCGCTGAAGGCCTCCTGGCGCTTCGCGAGCCACGCCTTCAAGTTGGCGAGCCCGCCGACCTCCGTCAGGTCGAGGTCGGAGACGACGTACTCGAGGACGCCCCCCTCCCGCAGGACGGAGCGCTTGATCGCGAGGACGTCATCGACGTCCTCGCTGGTCAGCGCCAGATCGTCGGCCACGGCCAGGCAGAGCGCCCGCTCCGCCTCGAGCACGGTCATGCCACACAGCCCGTCGAGGAGCGTCTGGAAGCCGGCCTCGTCCAGGTCGACCCTGACAGGCACGGGGCCGCTGAAGTCCTTGATGACGCGATCCGCGAGTGCGCGCAGCTCCCCGGGTCCCGGAAGCGGCAACCGCCAACTGGCGCAGACATGCTGCAGGCGTGGCGGCACCTCGAGATCTGGCCCCGCGGCGATCAGCGTCCGCCGGTCGAGCTCGAAGTGGCGCGCCAAGTCGAGGAGCTGCCGGGTCGTCTGCGGATCCCCCCACCAGGTCTGGAGATCCTTGAAGAGGAAGACCGCCTCACGCGACGTTCGCTGGGCCGACGCGAACGCCGCCTCCAGCGTCGTACCCCGGTTGACTTCACCCAGCGAACCGGAGAGGCGCAGGCCCTGGGTGATGCTCCAGACATACAGCGGCATGCCCATCCGGTGGGCCATGCCGCGCAGCAGCCCCTCGACCCGCTGCTCATCCGCACCGTGGATCGCCACCACGGGCGTGCGCGCGCGAATCAGCACCTCCAACTCGTGATGGGCGTCCAGCATCCCGGCGAAAACCTCCAGTTCGCCAGGGTACCTTGCCTCCATGGAAGCTCTCGAACTCGCCTCCTTCGCGCACATCGTCTTCTTCACGGGAGCGGGGCTGTCTGCCGAGTCGGGCATCCCGACCTACCGCGGGGCCGGAGGCCTATGGGGCAGCTACGACTACGAGTCCTACGCCTGCCAGCGGGCGTTTGACGCGGACCCGAACAAGGTGTGGGACTTCCACGACGAGCGCCGCCGCCGCATGGCCGCCGCCGATCCCTCGCAAGCCCATCGCATCATTGCGGCGGTCGGGCAATCCCATCCCTCCGTGGCCGTTGTGACCCAGAACATCGACGGTCTACAGCAGCGCGCGGGCAGCACCGACGTCATCGAGTTGCACGGCAGCATCTGGCGTGTGCGCTGCGCGTGTCATCCAGCGCCGCAGGAGGACCTCGGCGTGCCGCTCGAGCCCCGGTCCTGCCCTGGGTGTGGGCTCTGGCGCCGACCGGACATCGTCTGGTTCGAGGACCCGCTGCAGCCCGAGCCCATCGCGCGAGCGCTGGCCGCGCTCGAGACCTGCGATCTCTTGCTCTCGATCGGCACCTCCGGCGTCGTCTACCCGGCGGCCAGCCTTCCCGAGATTGCCAGCCGGCGCGGAAGCCGCTGCATCGAGATCAATCCGGAGCCAACCCAGGTCTCGAGCTGGTACGACACCCACTACCGCGAGCAGGCCTCCGCAGCGCTCAGCGCGCTCTTTCCCGCGTTCGATTTCGGTTAGTGCAAGTCCAGGTAGCGCTGGGCCACGCCGACCAGGAGTCGCACCCCGATCGGTAGTGCGGCTTCATCGATGTCGAAGTGCGGCGAGTGATGCGGGTGGATCTTGCCCTCCGCCTCGTTGCGTGATCCGACGAAGAAGTAGCACCCGGGCACCCGCGCGAGGATCTCTGCGAAGTCCTCGCCGCCCATCGTGCGGTCGTCCACGATGTTCTCTTCGCCGACAACCTCCCGCGCAACCTCGCGCACCAGCGCCGCCATGGCCGGGTCGTTCACCGTCGGGCGCATGAGGCGCTCGAGTTCGAGCTCCGCGCGGCAATCGAAGGCGGCCGCCGTATTCGTCACGACGCGCTCGATGACGGCGGGCAAGCCCTCCCACGTCGCCTCATCGAAGCTCCGCGCTGTACCGCGCAACTCCACGACATCCGGAATGATGTTGAAGGCCTCACCACCGTGGATGGCTCCGATGGTGATGACCACCGAGTCCAGGGGATCCACATGGCGGGACGCAATCTGCTGCAGCGCCGTGACGACATGCGCCGCCGCCAGCACCGGATCGCGCGCCTCATGCGGCATCGCGCCGTGGCCACCGACGCCGTGAACCCGCACGGTGAACTCGTCCACCGCAGCCATGAACGGGCCGTCCACGATGGCGACCTTGCCGACGTCCAGGTGATTCCAGAGATGGATGCCAAAGGCCGCATCGACCTTCGGGTCCTCTAGGACCCCATCCTCGATCATGGCCACCGCCCCGTTGCCGCCCTCCTCGGCGGGCTGGAACATGAACTTGATCGTCCCTCGGGCCGGCAGTGGGAGACGCCGCAGGACCCTCGCAGCCGTGAGCGCCATCGCCGTGTGGCCGTCGTGGCCGCAGGCGTGCATGACGCTGGGCACCGTCGAGGCGTAGGGCACGTCGTTCCGCTCTTGCAGGGGGAGGGCATCCATGTCGGCCCTCAGCAGCACGCACGGACCCTGCGCCTCGCCCTCCAGCACGGTCACCACGCCTGTGCGGCCAACGCCGGTCCGGGTGGCGTAGTCCAGGCCCTGCAGACGCTCGTCCACGAGGGCCGCTGTGACGGTCTCCTCGTACTTCAGCTCGGGATGTGCGTGAATGGCCCGGCGCGTGGCCACCAGCTCCTCCTGCTCGGCAGTCGTGGGCAGCAGCGGGTCGGCCATGGCGGGATCCTCCGGGAGCCACGGAGCATAGGCGTGCCTCGCCCGCGAGGGAACCGCGACCTCTCGCCCGACAGCGGGTATCAAGGGACCTCCGGAGGATCCCCGATGTCCGTCACCCGCCTTGCCGCCCTCAGCCTGCTGCTTGCCCTGCTGGCTGCCCCTGCCCTGAGCGCCCCGGCCTTCTGGGCCCCGACCTTCTGGGCCCCGACCCTCTGGGCCCCGACCTTCTGGGCCCCGACCTTCTGGGCCCCGACCCTGGCTTGGGCGGAGGAGGGCGAGCGCCCCGTGGACGCGGCCGCCCAGCTCGAGGCGGTCCTCCAGGGCCTCAAGGCCAAGGACGCCGAGACGCGCGTCAAGGCAGCGACGGAGGCCCGGAACCTTCAGGATGCTGCGCTGACGAGCCCCCTCACCCGCCTGCTATCCGACAAGGAGCTCGGGGTCCGGTCGGCGGTGATCGACGCCCTCGGCGCGCGGGCCGACAAGTCCGCCCGCAAGAAGGCCGCGAGTGCCCTCGCGGCGAGGCTCCGGCGGCTGACCAAGCATGTCGCCGATCAGCCCGAGCTCATCCAGGTCATCGAGGCGCTCGGGGTGCTCCAGCAGAGCCACACGATCAAGGCCCTCATGGACGACATCGACCTGGAGGTGGACACAGAGGTCGTCCGGGCTCGGTTGTTTGCCGTTGCCGCGGTTCCCCACAAGCTGGCCATCGAGGCGCTGATCACTTTCATGGCCAAGGGCCGCCGAGGCGGCCGGGCGAAGCATCGCGACCTCGCCGACAAGGCGCTGCGCTATGCCACCGGTGCGCAGCCCCACAAGGAGAACCGCAGCGCAGGGCGGGACGCCGATCGCTGGCGCGCCTGGTGGCGCGAGAACGAGAAGACCTTCCGCTTCGACGCCGTGGTAGCTGCTCGCGCGGAAGCCGAGCAGGCCGCCCAGGCTAAGGCCGAGCGCCAGAAGGAGAAGCGCGCCAAGCGCGAGGCGCGCAAGAACAAGCCTGAGGGCAAGCAGCCGAACAAGCCCAGGAAGCAGAAGAAGCCCAAGAAGCCAAACGACGGCGGCGGCGCGTAGGGCTGCTTCGCCGAGGACGACCGGGCGGCGTCTACGACGGCTTCGGCGATCGATGGCGCTCGAGGACCTCGTAGAGCACGGCACTCGCGCACATCGACACGTTCAAGCTGTTGGTGATGCCGCGCACGGGGAGCTCCGCGATCTCGTCTGCCACGGCGAGGAGTTCGTCGCGCACGCCGGCCCGCTCATGGCCGAGCACCAGCACGGTACGCGCGCCGTAGTCGACGTCCCGCCAGTGCTGGCTGCCTTCGCCCTGCTCGAGCACGACGACGCGCCAACCCTCGGCTTGAAGCCGCAGAACCTCTGGCACGGGATTCTCGAGGTGACGCCAAGGCACGACGTCGAGACTGCCGCCCACGGCCGTCTTGGCGATGCGGTTGGTCGCGTGCTCGCTCACCCCGGGCCACGCCGTGATGCCGGCGAGCCAGAGCCCAGCCACGTTCACGCAGTCGCAGAGTCGAAACACCAACCCCACGTTGGTGGCAGAGCGGATGTCGTCGAGCACGACAATGACAGGCAAGCGCGTGGTCTCGCGCTCCTTTGCGCTGGGCCGCAGCGCGACGAGCTCTTCGGTGGCGTGCCGGCGGAACGGGGTACTCATGCGCCGCCCGCCCGCGCGGCGAGGTCTTCCGGGGGGCTCCACGGAAAGAGGACCCAGGCCTCGGTCACGATGCCGGTCGCCACCCAGACGGGCCGTGGCGGCGGCCCCTCCTCAGGCGCCAAGGTGCAGCGCAGCAGGCCCGTATCCGTGGCTGCGCCTTCGGACGCCTGGCGTGCGACGAGGGCGCCGTACCGGGCCTCTGGCAAGCTCGTCTGGAGGAACCGAAGCGTGGCTCCACTGTCGAGGATCTCGTCCACGACGAGCGTTCGGGTGGGATCTCCGCTGGGGCCCGCCGGTGCGGGCAAGACACCCACCACCCGCGGCGCATCCAGCCGCACCGCACCGTCGTAGAGCCGCACCTGGACCGTCTCCACCCGTTTCACGCCCAGCTGCGAGGCGACCAGCACCGCCGGCACGAGCCCGCCGCGGGCGACGCCGATGATCCGGTCAAAGGACTGGACCCCCGTCGCGGCGCTGATCGAGGATGCGAGTCGCGCCGCAAGCCGGCTGACGTCGTCCCAGTCGAGGTGGTGGTCGGGGGTCCCCATGACGGTGCGGACCATACCACCTTCACTCATGACTGACCCTTGGGATGGCGCAGCCGCTGGCGTACCTTGGGTGGATTGGAGGGGTCCCCGTGACTGATTCACGGACTGAGGGATCGCCCAGCGACCGACGGCCGGCTGGGGAGCCGCTGCGCGTGTTCGCCTGCGGCACGCTGAAGCAGGGCCTGCGAAACCACGCGGCGTTCTGCAAGGGCACCCTCGAAGCCCACGACGCAGCAACCTGGGGGCGGCTTTTCCTCTGGGAGCCCGGCATTCCGATCCTGCAGGTCCCCGACGAGAAGATCCTCTTGATGGGCTCTCCAGACCTACCGTCGGACCTTGCCGGCGCCGCTGCCGCAGGCCAGGCGAGCGACAGCCCCCCCAGCATGCGCCTCCGTCGGTCCCGCGGGTGGCGCAAGATCCAAGGGCAGCTCCTGCTCTTCCCGGACCCCGAGCCGCGGCTGAAGATCCTCGACGCGCTCGAGGGGTTTCGCCCTGCGCCTCGCGAGCGAACCTACGAGCGCGTACTTCTCCCCGTCGCCGTGCACAAGTCCGCGTGGTCGACGAAGCGCGTCGCCCTCGCGTGGACGTACGTACTGCCCCCCTATGCCGACCCGCCCGAGATCGCCATCGATTCCAATGCGTGGCATCCAGGGCTGGGCTAGGGCCTCCGGGCCTGGGCCAGGCACCGAGAACTCGCGTCGCGCAGCGAGCGGGTGCGTCCCCAAAAAAGACGGCGCGCGGCTGGCGTAGGGAACCAACCGCGCGCCAAGATCTCCGCTCCCGGCGACCGGTCGGGGAGAAACTCGTGAAGGGGCTGCCCGGCGGACCCGAGGTCCGCCGAGCCGATCAGGACTTGCGGCTCTTGCCGCTGCTCTTGCCAGACGACTTGCCACTGCTCTTGCCAGACGACTTGCCGCTCGAGTGGCCGTTGGTGCCGCCCTTGCGGAACCAGTCCCAGTGGCCGCCCGACTTGTCTGAGCACTTCCCGCTCGACTTGCCCGAAGACTTGCCGGACGACTTGCCCGAGGACTTACCGCTGCTCTTGCCGGACGACTTGCCGCCGGGGCAGTTCTTCAGCTCGCCGTTGTCACGGCTCTTGCCAGAGACGACCACGAAGGGACCGAAGCGCGTGCCGGGGCCGATCGGCTTCGAGCACGAGGTGTGGATGTCCACCTGCTTGCACTCGGGCTCAGGCTCCGGGTCGGGGCCACCCGACTTGCCGCTGCTCTTGCCCGAAGACTTGCCGCTCGACTTGACCGAGGACTTGCCGCTGCTCTTGCCCGAGGACTTGACGCTCGACTTGCCCGAGGACTTGCCGCTGCTCTTGCCCGAGGACTTGCCGCTGCTCTTGCCCGAGGACTTGCCGCTCGACTTGCCCGAGGACTTGCCCGAGGACTTGCCCGAGGACTTGCCGCTCGACTTGCCCGAGGACTTGCTGTTGGTGCCGCCCTGACGGACCCAGCCGTTCCAGCCGCCCGACTTGCCGGAGGACTTGCCGCTGCTCTTGCCGGAGGACTTGCCCGAGGACTTGCCCGAGGACTTGCCGCTGCTCTTGCCGCCGTCGCCACCCTTGCAGAGGACGCCACCGTTGCGGCTCTCGCCCGAAATCACGGTGAAGGCGCCGAAGACCAAGCCGGGACCGATCGGCTTCGAGCACGAGGTGTGGATGTCGACGTCGCCGCCGTTCCAGTCCACGTTGATCTCGGTGCCCATCGTGCCCTTGTCGTCCGTGCCGTCGAAGCTGAACTCCTCGCCGGGGTTCACGAAGCCGTCAAAGATGACGCCGCCCTTCTTCTGGCTGACCGTGACCATGCTGGCCTGGGCGCCGTCGTAGCGAAGGGTGAGGCTTGTGATCTTGCCGTCACAGCGACCACAGTCATCCGTCGGGCAGTCGTAGCACGGGGGCTTCGACTCGCAGTCGTACTTGACCCAGATGTTGTTGCTCATCCGGCCGTCCGCGTCCGCGCCCGAGAAGGTGAACTCGTCACCCGTCGCCACGCCACCCTGGAACAGGACGTTGCCGTCCTTGTCCGTGACCATGACGTCGGTGGCGGTGTCGCCTTCGTAGCGCAGCGTGAGCTCCGTGAGTCCACCCTTGCAGGGCTTGCACTCCTCCGGCGGGCACTCGACCCAGACCTCTTCGCAGGTCTTGCAGTCGAGGATCACGCCGGGGTGCATCGTCTCGGCACGGAACTCAGCGCACACCTCGCGGACCACGCCGTTGAGCGAGATCTGAACGAGGTGCTTCTCGTTGCCGAAGTGGTTCTCCGGGAAGCTCGGGCCCTGGGCCGTCATCCGCAGACGGACCGTGGCGATGCCACCGTCGACATCCACGCTGTCGATCACCAGGATCTCGCCGAGCCCTTGGACCGCACCGGGGAAGTTGCCCATCCAGGTCAGCTGGGCCTCGTCGACGAGGTCGTTGCCGTCGCAGTCCATGAAGAACTTGGCGTTGACGTCCAGCGGACCCGCACGGTCGAGGAAGAAGCGGGTCTCCGCGACGGCCTCGTGCAGACGACCTTCACAGCAACCCTCACGCGGGCAGCAGCAGAAGGCGAAGTCCAGGGTCTGGTCCTTGCACTCGGCCGGATCGAAGTTCACGATCCGCTCGAGCTGCGTCCCCTCGGAAGGGGTGCAGTCCTTCAGGCCAGCCTGGTCGGACGAAACCGTCACGCGGTAGTCGCCGGGTGTGATGTCGTCCAAGCACACCTTGCCGTCGGCGTCGGTGAAGAGGATCGTCGTTGCGCCACCGAGCTGCTCGATCGAAACCTCGATCGAGCCCACGGCGGTGTCGACGCCCACATCGAACTCACCGTCGCAGTCCGGAGACGGCTCGCGGAAGACCTGCACGCAGAGGCTCTGCTCGCAAGGCACGCACTTGGCGAAGTCCTGGTCCTTGACGTCCTCGCCGAGGTCCACATCCGGGGTGCGGATCGTGGCGCCGTCGTCGATCAGGCCGAACAGGATGGCCAGCGTCTGGCCATCGGTATCGCTCAGCACGATCTCGAAGCTGCCCGTGGGCACGCCGAAGAAGCAGTAGTCGCCGTTCGCATCCGTGCGGGTGTCGTCGCTGTAGCCGAGGGCCTCGCCCGCCGTGCCGACGATCTCGACCAGCACGCCCACGAGCGGGATGTCGGTGCCGAGATCGAAGTCCTCGTCCCAGAAGCCGAAGGGCTGCTTGTAGACCTTGCCGCAGACGCTCTGCTTGCAGTGACCGAAGTCACGACGCTCCTCACCCTCGGAGGCGAGCAGCACGTCCTGCACGCGCGGCGTGGCACCCTCGTTGAGGGTCAGGTTCTGAACGGCGTCCGGACCCGCCAGGGCCACGATCTCGACCTTGTAGTCACCAGCCGGAAGGCCCGTGAACTCGTAGAGGCCCGTCGCGTCGGTCAGCGTCTCGACGCTGGTACCGGCCGGCAGGGGCTGCCCCGGGATCAAGCGAATGAGCGCACCAACCAGCGGGCGGTCGATACCGTTCGCGTAGACACCATCGCAATCCTGCGAAGGCTTGTCCTCGAACACGTAGCCGTAGATCCGCCCCAGGCACTCGGCGCCGAAGTTGACGTCGAGCTTCAGGTCACCGCGGTTGAGCGTGACCGAGATCGTGCTCGGGTCGGGAGGCGTCTGGTTGTTCGCGATGAACTCAGCCGGGACGATCGAGACGTTGTAGGTGCCCGGCACAAGGCCGACGAACTTGTAGGCCCCGCCGGGACCCGACACGGTAGGCGTGAGCGCGCCGTTCGGGCCGATGGCGTTGACCGTGTGGCCGTCCAGCAGACGGTCCGTACCGTCGAAGACGCCGTTCAAGTTGTCGTCGCAGTAGATGACGCCGTGGATCTCTCCAAGACGGCAGTCAAAGCGGAAGTCCACGTTCGAGGCCCGCGGCGGGATCGTGACCTCACGCGTGATCGGCGCCAGCGCCTCGAACGCCCCAGGCGTCGAGCCCGCGGGGATGGAGGTCGTCACCGTGTAGGTGCCCGCCGCCAGGTCGTCGATCATGTAGCTGCCGTCGGCACCCGTCGTTGCGGTCTTCACGACCGGAAGCGTGCCCTTGAGGCGGACGTCGACCTTCCAGCCCACCAGGGGCTTGTCCGTAGGCGTGCCGTCGTAGCTGCCATTGCGGTTGTCATCGCAGTAGACGCGACCGTCGATACCCGACTCACAGACGAAGCCGAAGTCGCAGTCGTCGATCGAACCCGTCTGGGGATCGAGGGTGATCTCCTTGACCTCGTCGCAGCCCATCGCGAGCTGGAAGTTCGTGCTCGAACCCGGGGCATATACGAAGGTCAGCAGGTAGTCGCCGAACTCGAGGTCCTCGAAGCAGTAGCGCGTCGCCGGGGCGGTGACGGTGACCGTCTCCGAGAGCGCCGGCACCGGACCGCCGGGACCCACCGGCGTCAGGATGACGTCGATGATGGTGCCTACGGGCAGCGGGCGGTCGCCCTGGACGGGATCGAACTTGCAGTCGTCGGTCTTGCCCTCGCAGTAGACGTCACCGCAGAGGCTCGTGACGCACTTGAAGCCGAAGTCGCAGTCCTCGACGGTCTGGATCTCACGGCTGAGCGTCGTGGTCTTCACCATGTCACAGCCGGTGCTGATCGGCAGCACGGGCGAGCCGGCCGCGAACGCGTAGCTGATCTCGTAGACACCATAGGGCAAGTCCACGAAGCAGTACGCCGAGGCGTTCTCGTCGACGCGCTTGCGATCAAGCTCGACGAAGTTCGGGCCCACGCCGTTCTCGAGGCCCTTGAGAATCACGTCGATCTCGACGCCGGCGGGAAGCGGCTCGTCGACACCCAGGTCGAACAGGCAGTCGCGCTCGCCGATCTCGCAGTAGGCATCGCCACAGATGTCGCCAAGGCAGTCGAACCCGAAGTCGCAATCGTCGATGTCGCCCGTCGCGGGGTCGATCGTGATTTCCTTGACCTCGTCGCAGTTCGGCGCGATCGGCATCGGCGGACGGCCGTCGGTGAACGCGATGCGCAGCTTGTACTCGCCGAACGGCAGATCCTTGAAGCAGTAGCGCGTCGCAGGTGCGATGACCGTCAGGGTCTGGTTGTCCGCGGGGACCTCGACGCCACCGACGACCGGTGTGAGCGTCAGGGTGAACTCGCTGCCCGCCGGGAGCGGCTGCTCGCCCAAGACGGGCTCGTAGAGGCAGTTGCCCGTCTCTTCGCAGAACACATCACCGCAGAGGTCGACCGTGCAGTCGTAGCCGAAGTCGCACTCCGCGATGTTCGGCGTGTTGGCCGCGATCGTGGCGGTCTTGGTGGCGGTGCAGGGGCCTGCGAGCGCCAGGTTCGTCGGAACCGCCGTCGTCTCGGCGATCGTCAGGACGTACTCGCCGAAGGGCAGGTCATCGAAGCAGTAGTTCGGATCCAGGTGGTCCACGTCGGCCGTCTGTGCCAACAGGGGATCCGGGACGCCGCCCACGACGGGCGTCAGCGTGACCTGGAAGGTCGCGCCGTCCGGCAGGTTGCTGTCCGTGCCCAGGTCGTACTTGCAGTCGCGCCCGCCCTCTTCGCAGTAGACGCGGCCACAGATCATGCCGTCACAGAGCACACCGATCTCGACCTGGTTGCAGTCCTGGCTCTGTCGCTGGGGGTTCAAGCTGGCGTCGATGAAGTACGGCAGAGGGCAGGTGCTGCTCGGCAGTAGGGTCTCGGAGGCATCGAGGGTGACCTCGTAGCACGCCGGGCGGAACTGGAACGGACCCCAGACACCCATCGCGTCCGTCGTGATGGCCTCGCTCACGCCACCGGGGACCGGCGCGCGGACGCCGGTCACGGGGTCGGCGTCGCACTCGACCTCGACGATGTTGAGCTTGACCACGCCGCCGTTGGTCGGCACGGGGCCCTCACCGGCGTCGAGCATGCAGTTCTCGGTCACGTCGTCACAGAACACCGTGATCTTGATGCTCGGCTTGGGTGTGGTGCCGACCTCGCGGTTGAAGCGCATGAAGACGAAGTTCGCCTTGTCCACGCCTTCCCAGCGCAAGCACCAGAGACCGGGGGTGCCGAGCAGGAGACCCTGATCGAGCACGGTCTTCTGGAAGGGGGCGTCGGCGCCCGTCTGCATGCCTGCCGTGATGGACGGGTGGCCGCCGGTGGCATCGTTCGCGGAGCTGATCGGCGGGTTCGCCGGCGTCGGCGTGCTGCCGTCGTTGTGCGACGGGAAGTCCGCGAGCGGGAAGATCGACCAGTTGATCTGGTTGCCGATCAGGAGCGTCTGCCCGGAGCAGCCGCTGTCGCTATCGGTACCACCGATGTCACGCTTGCCGTCACAGAGCAGATCGTTCGGACGGATGTAGCGAGGAACGTTCTCCGGGGGAATACCCGTGAGGTCCGCGCCCGTGAGGAACTGACCGGGCGAGAGGCTGACGATCTTGTTCCAGTCCGCATCGGCATCGAAGAAATCGATGTCCCCAGCGCAGGCGTGGGTGCTGTGGATGTGGAAGTTGAACTCGCCGTCGTACTGGTAGTCGTCGTTGTTGAAGACAAGGACCGTCGCAGGGTCCTCACTCTCCGAGCAGCCGATGGCCGGTGCACCGGCGCAGCGCACGCGCTCGTCGATGCGACCACCGGCAAAGCCGACGACGCCGTCGGCCGGGATGAGGTACGTACCGTTGAAGGCGACCTTGAAGCCCGCGCGCTCGCGGCCGGTGAAGGTCGCGACGTCACGCGTGACGGTCATCGGATCGCCGGACTCCATGCCACGCGCGGGCGCCGGGCGCATGACCGCACGGACGAGGAGCTCGGTGCGGCCGTCGAGCGGAAGCGTGACGCCCTGGTCCTTCGCAGCCGCCAGGGCGCTGATGTTGGCCGGCGTGTCATCGAGGAGTGCACACCAGACGTCGTCCGTGCCCGCCTTGGGCTCGCTCTGGTCGTCACTGGGGTCGACCGGATCGTTGAAGTCGCGGTAGGCGGACTTCACCAAGAAGGGCTCGGGGTCGTTCGCCGGGTTGGCGTCGGTCAACAGGTCGGACGTGTCTGACCAGATCGGGTTGCCGCCACCGTCCGTACCGGTCTGGGTGCGGAAGCCGTAGACCGAGTAGACGACGTCGGCCGCCCGCTCGACGAGGATCTTGTCCACGCGCTGGTCCCAGCGGCCGATCGTGTTCGGATCGAAGAGAGCGGCCCGGACGCGGGTCGCTTGACGCGCGTAGGTCAACTTCATCGACGAGACCTGGCCCGACCCGGCGAAGAAGCCGAGGCCGTTGTTGGCGAATCCGTCCAGCACGAGGAAGTGTGCGGACAGGTTCTGGCGATCCGGGAGGCCCTGCCATGCAGGGTCCTGGATCGTGCCATCACTGAGCCAGTCGTCGGTTGCCGTGTTGGGGTCGTCCTTCGCAAGGACGAGCGAATCACTCCCCCCAACCAAGAAGGCGGGAAGCGCCAGCACGAGCACGAAAATCATCAGCCGCTTGAGCATGTCTCACTCCGAAGAGGGGGGAGCACGAAAGGAAACGTCGACTGCAGTCCGGGGACGGCAGCTTCGACCCGCAGAAAGCACGCGGGGTGCCGAACAGGGGCACGCGGGTCGAAACGACGTAAGTCACTTGGCAGAAGAACGTTAGGAGAGACAAGCGGGGGGGTGCCCGAGGGCTGGATGTTTGCTTTTCTCGCCGGACGTTCAACTGATTCAACAAAGGTAGGTGCGGCGCCCTGGGACGGCAAGGAGCGCCGCCGCCCGAACCGGGGGAATCGGCCAATACGGCGCATACGCCCATTCTTGGGGCTCTGGCCCGCTGAGGGCGGTCCAGTTCGCTGCCTGATCACGACACCGCTCGGGGGGGGCTCACGCGACCGATCCCATCCGTCTCCGCGGCACGCCGATGCCCTGCGGCAACCGCACGCCGCGCGCGGCGTCCACCCACGGCCCCCCCCCGCAGGAGGCGCTGCCCCGTGTCGCGACGCACATCCGCTGGGCACGGCGCACGCAGGCCCCAATGGGCAGCCTGCGCTGGATCGACCTTGGCGTGTCCCGCTCGCGCTGCCCGCAGGCGCGCCGGGGGGCTGAGTCGCCTGGGGGTTACTTCTCGCCTTGCTTGGCGAGCGTGGTGCTCTCGGTCTCGGTGGCGAGCTCTTCACCTGCAGCCGTCTGCACGGAGGCCGTCATCTGCACGTACGCCGTGGGCGGCACGGTGAGCACGCGCGCCAGGATGTGCATGCGCACTTCCTGCTCGAGGCTCAGCTTGAACGACGAGCTGTCGGCCGACTGGCCCGCACCCGTGATCGCAACCCCCATGCCCTCACCCGAGATGAACTCGAGCTGCGGCGGGAGCGTGAAGTGGACCTTGATCGTCGGGAACGCCTCGCTGCCGACGTCGGAGCGGATGATGAGGTCGTAGCGGACGATCCCGCCCTGCTCGAACACACCGGCTTCGGCGCCCGACGGGTCGATGTCGACCATCTCGACCTCGAGGGCCGGGAGGCCCTCCTCGGGGACTTCGCACGCCGTGTTGTGGCGCCAGACCCAACGGCCGGGGGTCACACACACGGTGCGCGTGCGCTCCTCGTACGTGGCCGGAATCGTCTCCTGGCCGCAGCCTGCGGGCTTGGAGAGGAAACGCTCCTCGCGCATCTCGTAGCGCGCGGGGCTGTACTCGAGGGTCTTCTTGGGCGGGGCGATGCACACGCGGCGCTCGCGCGTCTCGAAGACCGGCGGGCACTCCTGCTTCACCCAGCAGTCGCCC
>JAJDEM010000062.1 GCA_029259795.1 Planctomycetota bacterium | reverse complement strand
AGGTTGAGCGTCGAGGAACCGTGTCCCTCGTTCAGGTAGTCGAAGTTGTCATCCACAAAGTCGAGGGTGAGCTCCATCGACTTGTCCTTGAAGGGAACGCCGAGTGTCCACATGGCGAAGGCCGAGCCGGCACTCCGACTCACGCCGTTGAGGCTGCGCTGGGCCGAGCGCTGGCTCGGGTCGTAAGGGAAGTTCCCGTTCGAGAGCTGGGCCGTGCGGAAGTACTCCACGGCTCGCTGGAGGTGTTTGGGGAGCGCCTTCGCCTCCGTGCCTTCGAGAAGTCCCAACGTGGAGCCGACGACGAACGAGCAGCAGAGGAGCGTCTCGGGATAGCCGCCCATGCCCTTGGCGAGCTCGCGCATGCCTTCGGGGAGCCGCTCGGACAGACCTGAGCCCTTCGCCGGCGGATTCGCGCGTACCTGGTGATGGCCCCACCCGCCGCTCTCGTGCTGCGCGTTCCGCAGAATGCTGCGGACCTGCTTGAGTACGGCGCGGGCTTCGCTCGTGTGCTTGCCGCGCGCGTGCAACTCCCCGAAGAAGACACCGGCCAGCGCGATCGGCCAGGTGTATTGGATGGCGCGGTTTGAGCTGAACATGCCGGCGTTGTCCGGAAGCTGGGCGTCGTCCTTGATGCGCTTGGCGACGCTCGCGACGTAGCGCGCGAGAAAGGCGCGTGCCTTCTTGAGGCTCTCGCCCTTGCCTCCTGTGGGGGAGCGCTTGCCTGCGGCGAGCAGCTGGACGAGGCCCGTGACGCCAACCGTGAACTGCTTCTTCGGGGTGCCTTGAGCGTCCGGCAGGCGGAGGACGGTCTTGTCGAGGTAGGCGAGGCCGCGCAGGATCGCCTCATCTCGCTCGCTGTCGGACACGTTGGCTTCGGTTGGCTTGGCGTCCTTGGACCAGGCGGGGATGCCGGCGGGTACGAGCAGAAGGAGCAGAGCAAGCAGGGCCGGCGCACGCATGGGGAAGTCCTCCGCGTGCTCTACGCAGGCCGAGGGCCTTGCGTTGGCGTGCTTTGGGAACGAAGGCCTACTTCGCGGTCCAGTCCTCGGTCAGGATCACCTTGTTGGGGCCGACTTCAATCGCCAGCTTCTTGAGCATGGCGGGCTTCAGGTAGCAGCGAGCGTTGAAGCCCACGGCGTTCTTGCTGTAGCCATTGACGTTCGAGGCGCCCGTGCTCGTGATCTCTTCCTTCGAGGCCTTCTGGATGCCGCGGACCATCGTGATCACGTCGCGGGCGGACACCGGCTTCGTGGCTTTCCCGGCGCCCATGTGGGCCTCGATCGACATGGCCTTGAGGAACAGTGGCAGCTGTGCGGTCAGGATCCGCGCGTGCGCGAAGGTCCGAACCGTGACGGGCTTGCCGTTGATCGCGTAGGCGAAGCCGATGGGGGCACGCTTGCTGCCCGCCAGCGCGGCAAAGGCGTCGGCGATGGCCTTCTCCTGGGCAGCGCGCTTGGCCTTCGTCTCCTCGTCTGCGAGCTCGATGGTGCCCATGAGGGTCTGGGTCGGGTTCGAGGTGTTGAGCTCTTGGTTGGAGGCGTCGACGTTCGACCAGACCTTGGCCTGGTCCTTGTCGTACTGACCGGCCGAGCGCACCTGCTTGGGGGCGATGCCCGCAGCGGTCGACGCGTTGAACGAGGGCGTCATGGCGGTCGGCGCCTCGCACGCGCCTTCGACCAGTTCCTGGGAATCGCCTTGCCAGCGGCCGTGCTCTACGCAGAACGCGTCGACGTTCACCGTCTCGCCCGCTGCGATGACGAAGTCCTGCCCGATCTGTCGATCCTGCTTGCCCCCGTCGATGATGGTCCCCGCCACCACGAGAATCGGTAGCGTGCCCGTGTTCTCGATGACGACACGGCCCACTTCGGCGCTGTCCTGAGGGTTGAGCTGCTGGTCACCGACCTGCGGATTGAACACGCGGCCCAACCCCTCGCGGGTCGGTGCCCCAGGAACGGGCGGGTTGGTCGCCGGAGGAGCGCTCACCGGCGGCACGGAAGGCGAGACCTCGCTACCAGCGGCCGCGGGCGCTTCCATCTGCTGTGCCCCGGGACCTGCACCGAGCTCGCGGATCACCGCAACCTTGCGGGCTTGGGCTTCTTGCAGTGTGAGGAACTCGCCGATCTCCAGCGGCGCGTCGGTGTAGATCGGCCAGACGGTGAGGTTGTCCGCAACGATGGGCTTCCCAAGCATGCGGTGTTCGTCGAGCGTCGCCGTCACATCGCGCGCGCGCGGCTCCGTTCCGCATCCGCTCATCAGCAGCGCACAGGAGAGGAGAACGCAAGCCAAGGCGCCCAGGGATCGAGTCGTCATCGCAGTTCTCCGCGCCCCCCCGGGCAGGGCCACCCGGGTCAGGGGATTCGTTGTACGCGCCGGGCCAGGGTCACGGGTTCGGCAGGCGATTTGCGCTAGGGACCTCTAGCACCGTGTTTCATGCCGAATCCGGGCGAACTGTCCCAATCGGGGGACACCTCCTCGCGGAGCGTGTCCCCGAATGAGGGCCACGCCCGGTCCAGGAGGCCTCATGCGTTCCACCCCCCTGCTCTTCTGTTCTTCCGTCCTCCTTCTGGCGTTCGTCTGGGGGGGC
>JAJDEM010000061.1 GCA_029259795.1 Planctomycetota bacterium | reverse complement strand
GGGATCGTAGACCGACGTCGGCTCGCCGGTCGGCGAGGTCGGCGCCGCGATGGTGACGACGGCCCAGGCTGTCAGGGCGGAAACGAACACGGCGAGGGCCAAGGTCTTCAGCGGACACCTCCGATCGAGGTCTCCAGGGTGCCGTCGCGCGCCGGGGGGTGCAAGTCCTCGTGCCTGTTCGGCGGTTGGGGGCTCCCCCGACCGGGGGAGTCTGGACGCTACCCGCAGCTGCTTCCGCTGCCGCCGCAGCTCTTGCCACCGCTCCCGTCTCCGCAGCTCTTGCCGGCCGAGCCGTCCGCGGGTGCGCTGCTCGGCGCCGTCGCGGGGGCTTGCGCAGGAGCCGCACGCTTGCTGCACGCGCTGAGGGAGAGCGTGCCCGCGGCGCAGAGGCCGAGAACGGCCAGTAGGCTGAGGATCTTCATGGGCTTGGATCTCCTTGGGTAGGCCTAGGACGGCCGGAGAAGCAGGCGGCTTGCGTTCACGCCCCAAAGACCCGACGGAAGTCCTCGTCGGCCCTCGATCGGGACCCGCGCTACGCGTCTTCGACACGTGTGCCGGCGCGCCAGCGGGCGAGGCGTTCGGGCGACAATCCCAAGCGCGCGCCCAGGAGTACGGCTTGGTTGCGTACGGTCCCGCCAAGCATGCCGTGCTTGCGCCAGAAGCGTGCGGACGTGCTGGCCGAGCCGGCGGCGATGACGACGCGTCCCAGCCGCTTGGCGCGGCGGATCAGGTCGTGGTCTTCCATGATCGGCTGGACGGTGTAGCCCCCGAGGCGCTCGAAGATCGTGCGGCGCAGGAAGATTGCTTGATCACCGTACGGGGACTGCAGCCTGCGGCTGCGCCAAGCCACCGCTCGCTCGATATGCCGGAGGGCACGTTCGTCGCCACGCAGGGCGAGGTCGAATGCGCCGACCACGGCCGCGGGCGTCGCGAGGGCGTCGCGAGCCAGCGTCTCGTAGTCGGCGGGGAGGTGGGTGTCGGCATGGCAAAACAGCAGGAGGCCGCCGTACGAGGCGGCCGCACCGGCGTTCATCTGGGCTGCCCGCCCCGGGGCGCTCTGGATGATCCGCACACCCCGCTCCGTAGCGCTGGCCAGGGTCTCATCCGTGCTGCCGGCGTCAGCCACCAGGATCTCGGGATCGCCGCAAGCCGCGATGCGGTCCAAGGTGGGGCCCAGCCGCGCGCCTTCATAGCGCGTCGGCACTATCACCGAGAGCGTGCGCTCCAGGGCGGCCTCGGCGTGCGGGAGATCGGCGGGGCGATCCACGTCGGACAGCGCTTCGAGCTGCTGGACCCAAAGGCCCTGGGCCGCGGCCCGTGCGAGCGTCTCCGCCAGGACGCTGGCGGTACTCCACGCGATGCGGTCGAAGAGGGCCGGCTGCGGCGCCGCGACGCCGAGGAGGTAGTAGCCGCCGTCCGTGGCCGGGCCGAGGACGAGGTCAGCGCGCGCCAGCGCGTCAAACGCCTGGGTGAGTTGCGCGGCGCGCAGGGCGGGGCAGTCGGTACCAACGACCACCACGCGCTTGGCGCCTCCGCCAAAGGCCGCATCCACCGCGCGTCCAAGGCGCGCGCCCAAGTCGCCGTCACCTTGTGGGCTGTAGGTCGGGCCCGTCCCAAAGGTCGCTGCCATCTGCGGTGCATCCCCGCCCTCGAAGCGGACCTCGACTTGGCGGTCGCCACCGAGCGCCGTCCGCAAGACCTGCAGGGTCATGCGGCGTTGCAACTCCGCGGCCCCGGCCGCACCCAGGGCCGGGATCAGGCGCGTCTTGGTGCGCCCCGGCTCCGGCCAGCGCGCGAAGAGGATCAGGTGGTCGTGGGGTGCTGCGCTCACTTCCAGAACAGGATGCGGTCGCGCCAGCCGAGAAGCCATGTCTTGAACCACGCGTCGGCCGCACGCTTGATGATCTCGGCTTGCGTCGGGTAGGGGTGGATCACCTTCGCGAGCTTCTGCAGCGGAATCCCGTGGACCATGGCCGTGGTGAGCTCACCGATCGACTCGCCTGCGTGCCGGCTGACGAGGCTCGCGCCGAGAATGCGGCCGCCGCGCGTGACATGCACCGTGAGCTTGCCTTCTGTCTGGGACTCTAGAATCGCACGATCCACGCTGGCGAGGTCGACTTCGACCGTCTCGTAAGCCGTCCCCGCTTCGTCGAGCTCGCGGGGGTAGGCCCCGACATGGGCGATCTCGGGGGCTGTGTAGGTGCACCAGGGGATGACAAGCTTCGAGGCCTTGGGCTTGAAGGGCAGGAAGCCCAGCGCGGTATTGCGGACCACGATGCGCGCCATGGCATCGGCGGCGTGCGTGAACTGGAAGCGCGAAGCGATGTCGCCCGCCGCGTAGATGCGCGGGTTGGTCGTCCGCAGGCGGTCGTCGACTTCCACGCCGCGCGCGTTGAACTTCACGCCGGCCGCCTCGAGTCCCAGGCCGTCTGTGTTCGGAGAGCGACCCGCGGCGACGAGCAGCTTGTCCACGACGACGTCATGCGGAGTGCCACCCGCGACCCCCGTCATGCGGATGCCCTCCCCCGCGCGCGTGAGCGCAAAGTCTTCGCTGGAGAGCAGAAGTTGGACGCCGTCTCTGGCCAGGGCGGCCTGGACGATCGCCGCGCAGCCAGGCTCCTCGACGGGCAGGACCCGCGGGTTGCGCTCGACGAGGTGAACTTCGCTGCCCAGTCGCGCAAACGCCTGCGCCATCTCGCAGCCGATCGCACCGCCGCCTATGACCCCCAGGCGCGGCGGCAACTCCGTCAACTCGAAGAGTGTCTCGTTCGTGAGGACGTCGACGTCGCTGATGCCCGGAATGGGGGGCAGGCTTGCCCTGGCCCCCGTGGCGATGCAGGCGTACTTGAAGCGGAGCGTCTCGCCCTCGACCTCGAGCGCCGCCGGGCCGCTGAAGCGACCGGAGCCAAGATAGACGTCCACGCCGGCATCCCGGTAGCGGGCCGCCGAGTCGTGCGGGGCGATGGAGGCGCGCAGGCGACGCAGCCGCTCCATGACCTCGGCGAACGCCACCGTGGCGGGCCCCGGGATGTGGATCCCGAGGGCGTCGGCAGCGCGCACGTCCGCCGCCGCCGCGGCCGCGCGCAGAATCGCCTTGCTCGGGACGCAGCCGACGTTGAGGCAGTCGCCGCCCATGAGGTGGCGTTCGACGAGGGCAACCGACTTCCCCAGCCCGGCACTGGCAATCGCCGTGATGAGTCCGGCCGTCCCGGCGCCGATGACGACCAGGTCGTAGCGCTTCGCGGGCGGCGTGGGGTTCTGCCAGTCGGCCGGGTGGACATGGGCAAGCAGTGCTTGGTTGTGTTCATCCATGGGAGGCATGGAGATCGCTGACGGCATGGCTAGACGCCCTCCTCGGTCGTGGCCCCAGGAGCATCGGTCGTCTCGGCCTCGACGCGCCGGAGGCGTCCGGACGCCTTGCGGCCGAGCAGGATCACGAGGACCAGGGCGACGACAAGGCCGGCCAGCGCGAGCCACGGAACGTCGCCCGAGCAGAACGCCTTCAGGACGACGTCGGTGCCGGCCGCGTAGAGGAACGTGCCGGGGAGCATGCAGATCCACGACACGAGCACGTAGCGCCAGAAGCGCACGTGGGTGAGTCCGAACGCGTAGTTCACGAGATTGAAGGGGATGAGCGGCACCAGCCGCACGATGCCCACGATCAGAGCACCGTGGTTGAGGGTCATGGTGTCGATGCGCTTGATGCCGGGCTTGCTGGCGAGCCAGTCGCCAATGGCGTCACGCGCGAGGTAGCGAGCAATGAGGAACGACAGTGCAGCGCCGACGGTCGAGCCGATGCTCGCGTAGACCGTGCCCCAAAGGCCGCCGAAGAGGGCGCCCGCCATGACCGTCGGAATGACCCCGGGGACCATGAGCACGGTCCCGGCGATGTAGAGCACCACGAACACCAGCGGCCCCCACACGCCCAGGCTCTGGATCCACGCGTGCACGGCGTCGACGCCGCGGTCGAGGTCGAGCAGCTGGCTGAGCACGAACAGCCCGACCAGGACGGCCACAAAGAGGGCCGGCTTGAGCCAGTTGCGCGCCGCGGGCGGCGCGTCGTCAGTCGGCGGGCTGGTGGGCATGGTGGGGCTCTCGGGAGGGGTATCCTCCTCGACTGCTCGAGACGGGCGCAGGTTTCAGGCCAAGGCTCCTCCGCAGGACGATCCAGCACCCGCGGTGCAGCCAAAGCAGTGGTCTGCGGTCACGATCCAGCGTTCGCGGAGCGCTTCGGCGCTTGCGTCCGTGACGCGCAGCGGGGTGGCGGGGGCGTCGCTTGTCGTAGGCGTCGTACACGCCAAATCGAGTGCGTAGTTGAAGTCGCAGTCGTGCAGCGTGCCGTCGTAGGCGATGTGGATCTGACTGAGGCACATCAGGCCGTCGACGGTGGCGGGGTTGAACGACTCGCGCAGGAGGCGCTGGTAGTCCTCGCCCTTCTGGTGGCGATCGAGGTCGCGTTGGAACCGACCGATCGGCATGTTGGTGATGGCGATCAGCTTGTTGAACTGGATGCCGTACTCGCTATCGAGCACACGCCGGTAGTCCGCTTCGAGTGCCGCCTGGGGCGGGGGCAGGGTCGGGCCAAGCGGGTTGTAGACGAGGTCCAAACGGAGCCCATCGGTGTGGGCGTAGCCCACGGCATTCAGCAGCTTGATGGCGTCGATGGACTTCTCGTAGACCTGCCGGCCGCGCTGGCGGTCGACGTTCTCCGGCAGGTAGCAGGGCAGCGAGGCGATCAGATAGACCGCGTGCTCTCCAAAGAACGCTGGCAGGTCCTCGTAGCCGGGCTCGAGGAGGATCGTCAGGTTCGTGCGCACCATGACGGTGTGGCCCCGTGCACGGGCTTCCGCGACGAACCAGCGGAA
>JAJDEM010000007.1 GCA_029259795.1 Planctomycetota bacterium | reverse complement strand
GGACGTCGCGGCCGCCACCGCCCGCTGGCAGAAGGCCGCTGCGCGGCCGCTGCCAGCGGGTCCCGCGTTGTTGGCGTCAGTCCCTCCGCGACCTCATGAATCGGTCGCTGTGGATCGAACGGGTTCCAAGGGGGTTGGCTTGTTGACGCCTATGGCGTTCGGCGAGTACGACGGAGCAAGGTGCCGTTGCGAACAACGGCAAGTTCAACGTCCAGGGCCATTCGGGCTTGTTGGTCCGGAGGTCGCCCAAACCACAGCGGCCGACACGTGGAGGCCGCGAAGGCCCGTGCTGCAACGAGGAGGGACCTGATGGCAGCGGCCGCGAAGCGGCCCTCTGCCATCGGGCCGGCCGCGCGCTGCGCGCGGGCCAGCGACGGAGCCCGTGCCGATAGGCATGGGCGAAGTCGTGTGCGCAAGGTGCGCAGCACCGCCGCGTGGCACCGGTCAGGATTGCGCCGCCGGCTCGATCCGGATGGGCACGCAGGGGTGCGGGCGCGGCGCAGGCCCCAGGGGCCGAGCACGCCTGCCCGCGAGGGGCAGCATGCCCCTGGCAGACGTTGGGCCGAGGCACGCCGCGCGTAGCGCGGGGCTGACGCTGTAGCCGGTGCCTGCGGCACCGGCTACAGCGTCAGGTGCGCGAGGAGCGCAGCGACGAGGCGCCGTGCCGGTCAGGAATGCGCCTCTGGCGCATTCCTGACGGCCTAGATCTCCAGGAACCCCTCGAGCTTGCGGGCGCGCACGGGGTGCTGGAGCTTGCGGACGGCCTTGGCCTCGATCTGGCGGACGCGCTCGCGCGTGACCTTGAAGATCTTGCCGACCTCCTCGAGCGTGTACGTGTAGCCATCCCCGATGCCGTAGCGGAGCTTGATGATCTCGCGCTCGCGGAACGTGAGGGTCTGCAGGACCTGGTCGATCTTGTCCTTCAGCATCTCGTGCGTCGCGGCGTTGACCGGGCTCTCGGCCTGCTCGTCTTCGATGAAGTCACCGAAGTAGCTGTCCTCGGAGTCGCCGATCGGGCGATCCAAGCTGATCGGGTGCTTGCTGATCTTCATGACCCGCTTGGTCTCTTCGACGCTGATGCCGGACGCCGTAGCGATCTCGTCGATCGTCGGCTCGCGGCCCATCTTCTGGATCAGCTTCTTCGTGACGTTGCGGATCTTCGACATCGTCTCGATCATGTGGACCGGGATGCGGATGGTCCGCGCCTGGTCGGCGATCGAGCGCGTGATGGCCTGACGGATCCACCACGTGGCGTAGGTCGAGAACTTGTAGCCGCGACGGTACTCGTACTTCTCCACCGCCTTCATGAGGCCGGTGTTGCCCTCCTGGATGAGGTCCAGGAAGGTGAGGCCGCGGTTGCGGTACTTCTTCGCGATCGAGACGACCAGGCGCAGGTTGCCGCTCGAGAGCTTGCGCTTCGCCTCTTCGTACTCAGCGAACCGGTAGCGGATGTCCTCGGCGCGCTGGAGGAACTCGTCGAGCGTCTCCAAGGCGAAGATCTCGATGTCCTCGAGGCGCTCCTCGGACTCGGCGATCTCTTCGTCCTCGCCCCCGCGACGCTTGAGATCCCGGATGCGGCGGCGCAACTCGCGAATCTCGTCGGCAAGCTCCGTGGCCTCTTCGTGGACCGGGCGGATCTTCTTGGTCTGGATGGAGACCTCTTCGAGGAGCTTCAGCGCCTTCAACTGGCGAAGCTGCTTCGATGTCTGGATCTCCTCGCGACGCTTCTTCGAGATGCGCGCCTTGGCGAGCTCCTCGACGTCACGGCGCATGACGAACAGCAGCTTCTCGAGCGTGCGCAGATTGCAAGGCATCCGGCGCTGCAGGTCGTCCTTGTCCACCGGGTCGGCCGTACCGATCCGCAGGGTGCGGTCGAAGGCCTGATCACCGCGCGCCACTTCGCGCAGGATGCCGATGGAGGAGTCAATCCCCTGCCCGCTCTCGAGCACACGATGGCGGTAGCGCTTGCGCGTGATCTCGATCTTCTTCGAGAGGCTGATCTCCTCGTCGCGCGTGAGCAGGGGGATCTCACCCATCTGCGTGAGGTACATCCGAACGGGGTCGTCGATCTTCTCGCTGCTGATCGGCATGTCGAGGGCGCTCGGACCATCCTTGGCGTGGCCACCCTCGGGCATCTCGCCACGGGCGAGCGCCCGCTCGCGCTCGCGACGGATCGCGTCGAAGCCGTCGAGCACTTCAATCTGCTCGATGTCGAGGCGCTGCAGGATGCGGTCCATCATCGCCGGGCACGGAGCCAGCTCGGGCTCGGCCGTGTTCAGCTCCTCGTACGTGAGGTAGCCGCGCTTCTTGCCGGTCTCGATCAGGTCGAGGATCTCGACCTCGATCTCATCCAGCGGGTTCGGCGGTACAAACGGATCTACGCGACGTGTCATGCGGTCAAGCCTCCGAACGGCTAGGGGGTTCGTCTGTCAGGGGATCAGCACCGGCAGGTGACTCGTCGAAGTACGACGCGTCCGGATCGCTGACCGCCACCATGACGTCGCCGCGCGCCAGGCGCGCGACTTCGCGTTGGTGATCGATCTCGAGCCGGTTCTGTTCCGTGAAGGCAATCCAGGAGGTAACGCGTTCAGCCAGGCCCTCATCCTCGGGCATCCCCGCCAAGACGGCAGTGACCTCGGAGTCGGACTGGAAGCGAGCCAGCGCCACCTCGGATGTGATGACTTCGCCAGCTTCCCAATGGGCAAGCAAGGCGTTGTACAAGCGCGAATGCGCGGGGTCGGTGAATTCCTCGGGTCCCACGGCGCGGAAGATCGCCTCCGGAAGGCTGCCCGGGACGGTGCCGTTCGCCAGAATGGCACCCAGCAGATCCAACTCAGCGAGCATGCTGTCCATCGTCGGCGCGCGGCGCGGCGGCGGCGGCACGAGACCGCCGGGGCTCTTCGAGCCCGGCACGCCATCGGCAGACGCCCCATCCACGGACTCGTCATCGAGCTCCGGCTGGGGTGTGAGGAACTCCACCGGTACCTGCTCGAAGTGCCCATCGGCCTGCGGCACAGGCGGCGCCTCGGCGGGCGGCTTCGGCGCCGCCAGGCTGCGCAGACCCGCAGGCCGGGCCGACTCCCGGAGCAGCTCGCCCGCACGGCGTCGCAGGGCCGCCTCGGTGTCGGGCCCCCCACCGAGCCGGTCGCCGATCATGCGCAGCAGCTGGTCGCGCTCGAGCTCGCTCTTGACCTTGATCACCGACGCGAGGATCTCCTCGGAGGCCTGGGCCCGGCCCCGCGGGGACTCCAGGTCGTGGCGCGTGCCCGCGGCGGCCAGCTTGAAGTCGAAGAACTCAAGGGACGCATCGAGGACCGCTTGGAAGGCCTCGGGGCCCTCCTCCTGGAGGATCTCGTCGACGTCGCGCCCCTCGGGCAGCAGTGCGATCCGGACCTCGAGGCCCTGAAGGAGCAGCATGTCGACGGACTTCTCCGCGGCGGCCCGGCCGGCGTCGTCGCTGTCGTAGACCAGGACGACCCGCTCGCACTGACGTCCGAGCAGCTTGGCTTGGCGCTCGGTGAACGCCGTGCCCATGCCTGCCACGGCATTCGAGAAGTCATTGAGGTGGCACATGAGCACGTCCGTGTACCCCTCCATGAGCAGGGCCTCACCCTGCTTGCGGATGGCGTCACGCGCCCGGTGCAGCGCGTAGAGCACCTCGGACTTCTTGAACACGACGGTCTCGGGGCCGTTCATGTACTTCGCGGGATCGTCGGGGTCGAGCGCACGGCCTGCGAACGTGCAGAGCCGGCCGCGCGTATCGGCGATGGGGAACATGATCCGGTTGCGGAAGCGGTCGTAGAACCCGTCCTTCGTGCGGCGCGGGATGATGAGTCCGGCGTCCTCGAGGTCCTCCGTAGACAGGCCTGCTGCCTTGCCGGCCTCGATGACGCGGTCCCAGGCGAGCGGCGCCATCCCAAGACCAAAGCGACGCACGGCCTCGGCGTCGTAGCCACGCTTTGCGAGATAGGCACGCGACTCGCGCCCCTCGTCCGAGGCGAGGGTACGCACGTAGAGGCGATGGGCCACGCCCAGCGCGCGGCGGATCCGCTCGAAGCGCTCATCCAGGGCGGGATCGCTGACGCCCGTACTTGGTACGTCGATCCCGCGCTCCTCGGCGAGTTGACGGACGGCCTCGGGGAAGTTGAGCCCCTGGGTCTCCATCACGAACCCGA
Organism: Planctomycetota bacterium; assembly: GCA_029259795.1. Lineage (GTDB taxonomy): Bacteria > Planctomycetota > PLA2 > PLA2 > JAEUHO01 > JAHEIK01. Next base: position 10,267 of record JAJDEM010000007.1, on the reverse strand, counting down.
AGATGTTCCCGCCCTTGCCGCAGCCAAAGCACTTGAAGGTCTGGCGGCCGGGATGCACCGTGAACGACGGGGTCTTCTCGTCGTGGAACGGGCAGAGGCCCTTGTAGCCACCGCCGGCCTGCTTGAGTTGCACGGCCCGCTGGACGATCTCGACGACATCGTGGGCCTCGCGGACCTGCTCGATGATGTGGTCGGGGATACGCGCCAAGGTCGTCAACAATCCCGTGATCAAGATCACGTCGCGTGAGGCGGGCTGCGCCTCTCTTCCGTGTGGCTGATGCGGAGTGACCCGCTCTCTTCTCGGGCCGCTCATCTCGAGCAGACCAAGCGCCATCGGAGCGGGCGGACACGCGGTCCCCTGGTTGCGGCTCGGGCCCGCCGTCCCCCTCGGGAGCTGGCGCGCCGTCCACCGCGTGCCCGTAGGGCTGTGGGACGGTCCTGCACTCGATGCAGTTGCTGAATTATACGGACAGCGACCCCCGAGGCCGGGTCTGGCGCGACTGCTCCTCGACGGGCGGCCTAACGGACCAGGGTGCGCCAGACGGCCAAGAGGGTCTCCGGAGGCACGGCTTCGGCCCGAACCGAGGGCTGCAGCCCGTGCGCCTCGAGCGCCGCGCGGGCCTCCTCGGCCCCCAAGCCGGGCAAGGCCACGCGCAGCGCAGACGGCAGCACCTTGCGGCGGCGCGTGAAGACGGCGGTCACGAACGCCCCAAACGGCGCGTGTTCCGCGGGCTCGAGCGGCGAGGGCTGGACCGGAATGAGCTCGAGGAGGACCGAGCGCACCCGGGGACGGGGCCAAAAGACCTGCGGCCCGAAGCGCCTGAGGATGCGTCCCTTGGCCCGGAGCCCAACCCCCACGGACGGCGCGCCGTAGTCCCCCGCGCCTGGCGTCGCGAGCATCTTCTCGCCGACCTCCGCCTGGATCATCACGACCAGAAGCGCCGGAGGGGCCGGCAGGCCGAGGACGCCGAGCACGATCGGCGTCGCGGCGCTGTAGGGCAGGTTGCTCACCAGGGCGAGGCGCCCGGGAGGGGCCGGCTGCTCGGCAAGCGCCGCGGCGAACGCCTCGGCGAGGCGCGTCTTGGACTCGAGGACGTCCAGCGTCTCGAAGCGCACGCGCGCCGGCCAGGCGCGCAGGCTGCGCGCGAGGCCCTGGATGGCCGGGTCGATATCGAAGCTCACCACCGAGGCCCCGGTCTCGCAGAGCGCATGGGTCAGAAGGCCGGGCCCCGTGCCAACCTCGATGACGTGGTCGTGCTCCGTGATGCCGGCGTCGCGGACGATCGCGTCGACGGCCTGCACGTCGGTGAGGAAGTTCTGGCCGTGGCGGCGCTGGGGATGCACGCCAACGGATGCGAGCGCTTCCTTCAGGGCCGCCGTCGTGCGCGGGAACGCGTCACTCACTTCGCACCCTCTGCCTGCGCGTGCGCCGTGCGCTCGGCGGCCAGTGCGTGCCGCCACGCCTTCACCTTGCGGCCGTGCTGCTGACCCGTACGCCTTGCGAGGCGCGCGGCCGCCGCGCCCCAGATGGCGGGATCGTTCGAGCGCAGCGCATCGAGCAGCATCTCGTCGGCGGTCGGATCCCGCCACACGAAGAGTGCGATCGCTGCGGCGAAGCGCACCTCCCGTGAGCCGTCAAAGCGGGCCATGTGACGCAAGCGCGCCGTCGCCGTCCGCACGTTGCCCTGCCGCACGCCCCCCACCGCCGCAGCGCGTACGGCCGAGCGACCGTCCCGCAGATAGGTCACGAGGACCGCGCCATGGCCCGTCGTGGCAAGGCCCGTCGCTGCGGTCACGGCGACGCGCGAATCGACATCGAGGAGCAAGCGCTCGAGCGCGGCCCGCGGCTTGGGGTTCAGGGCCGCGATGGCCTTGGCTACGGCAGCGCGCGCCATCCAGAAGGCCTTGCCGCCGCCTTGGGCAAATGCGCGCTGAATGAGACCGAGATCCTCCGCCTGCCCGATCTTCGCGAGAGCCAGGATGGCGCTCGAGCGCACGATCCACTGCTCGTCCTCGGCGCCGGCCAGCTGCAGGGAGTTGAGCACGAGTCGCCGCAGCCGCGCGCCGCCGAGGTCGCCGGCCGCCGCCAGCGCCGCGGCACGGACGCCGATCGTCGGGTGCGCTGCGTGGCGCACGAGGATGTCGGACTGCCCCTGCACGCGCAGCCGGCCCAGCGCAAGGAGCGCGGCCGGCAGCACGCTGGCGTCGCGCTCGACCTGGATGAGGCGCACGACCGCCCCTGCGGCGCCGCGGGCGTCGAGCGCGACGAGGGCGTTCAGCGCCCCGCGACGCACCGCCCCGACAGGATCGAACAGCGCACGCTCGAGCGCACGCGCGGCCTTGGCGCAGGCCGGCCGGCGACCGCAGGCCCCGAGGGCGTTGGTCGCCCGCAGGCGCTGCAGCGGATCCTTGTGTGCAAGCTGCGCGAGCTGGGCCTCGAGGCCGTCCTCCGCCCAGACCGGTCCCGCCAGCAGGAGGAGCGCGAGGGCGGCGAAGGCGAGCGACTTCATCGCTCGCAGGATACGCCTAGCCGACGCTGAAGGACGCTGTCGCCGTGCCGGTGGCGAAGGAGACGATCCAGCAGATCGTCCAGATGATCATGATCTTCTGGAGGTTGAGCTTGCCGGAGACCACCCAGCCCCAGATGAAGGCCCAGATGCCGCAGGTAATGATGCCGAGGACGCCGTGCAGCGTCATCTTGGCCTGGAAGAACTTGACCAGCACCATGATCCAGCAAATCAGGGCACCAAGGGATGCCGCGTAACCGAGAATCTCCATCGAGGTTCCTCCTTCATTCCGTGGGGGCTTGCCTCCGGGCCTGGATGGCTCGGGGCACCGGAGGATCCTAGCGATCAAGCGCCGTGGCGTGAAGGGGGCAGTTCGTCGGACTACTTGCCGGGTGCCTTGGCCGGGGCCGGCACGATCTCATAGACCGTCCCGTCTACCACCACGATGAGCTTCTCGCCCAGGGCGAGCAGCTTGGCGACCTTGTCGCCCTTGGCGAGCAGCTTGAAGTAGGCCTCGGACCAGGCTTCGACCTTGGTCGTGGGCACCTTGCCGTCCCAGGCCTTGTCCACCCAGACGCCGTCGCCGCGCTTGAGGAACGTCTTGTCCCCCACCGCCTTCACGAGCTTGCGGACATGGGCCAGCCCATCCTTGGCGTCGTCCTCGTCCATCGAGCCGGCCTTCTTCAGCCTGGCGATGGCCTCGCTGTCGCGCGTCTTCTTCTCGGCGGCGGGGGCACGCGCAGCCGGCTTGGGGGCGGGCCGAGGGCCGGAACCCGCAGGGCCGCCGTCTGTCCGCGGTCCACCCGTGGCCGGCGTCGTCGGCACCGGGGCCTCGGGCGGCAGGCCGGCGAACGGACGGCCGCCGCTCCCCCCACCGATGCCGCCGGGACCGTTGCGTCCGCGCTGGCGCCAGCGGCCCTCGCTCAGGCGCTCGCGGCGGTCGCTCATCTCGCTCTCCTCCACCACCAGCCCGGCGGTGTAGGGCGTGACGATGGCGTGCCGGGTGGCCAGCTTGATCACCTCGTCGACGAGTTCCTTGCTCTGCCCGTGCAGGCGGATCTCGTCGAGGAGGTAGGCGACCTTGCGGTAGGCCCAGAGGCGCGGCAGGTAGCCCGCCTCGTCCTTGGCACTGAGTGTGGCGTTGTGCTCGTAGACGAACTCGCGCGCGCCAACGCGACCGCGCAGGATGATCGTGCGCGCGCCGGCCTCCTTGTAGCGCCCGAAGAGCACGACTTGCCCGCCCGCGAACAGGTCCGGCAGGCGCTTGGGGAACACGTCATGGACGCCGCCCCCGAGCTCGACCGTGACGTTGCTGAGCACGGGGCGATCGACCTTCTTGAAGAAGCGCCCCGTGACGATCTCGAGGTCCTCGCCGGGGGTGACATAGTCGCGGGCACCGTTGGTGATCTCGGCAACGCGGTCGAGCAGGCGCACGTCGAGCTCGTGACCGACGCCGAACGTGAAGATGCGGGTGTTGGCACTGTTCGCGGCCTTGACGTTGGCGACGATCTTCTCGGGATCACGCTCCTCGACCGTGGGCTTGCCGTCGGTGATGAACACGACCATGAAGAGTCGGTCCTTCCCACGCATGGCGAGCGCACTCTTGAGCGCCCCATCGATGTTCGTGCCGCCGGCGGGCTCGAGCCCCTCGATGTGCTTGACGGCGGCTTCCTTCATCTCGCTCGTGGCGTCGACCAGGGTGTCGCGGAACGGGTAGAGCCCCGTCGAGAACGCCAGGATGTTGAAGCGGTCGCCTTCGCGCAGCAGACGCACGCCGTACTGGATGGCCTTCTTGGCCTGCTCCATGTTCGAGCCGGCCATCGAGCCGCTCTTGTCGACGACGTAGACGACGTCCTTCGGGACGCGATCCTTCGGGTCGATCTTCACGCGCGGCGCGAATGCCGCCATGAACGCGCCGTCCTTGCCGGCTTCCTTGTGGCTCTGGAGGGAGAAGCCGACGCGATCGGGGCTCCGGCCTACGTAGAGAAGAAGATCCTTGTCCTGCCGACGATCCTGGCGCTCGTAGGAGACGCGCGCCTTGCGCTCGCCGTCGCGTGTGATCTCGACGCTGTGCGACGGACTGTAGAGGGTCTTGATGTCGACGCTGCTCGCGACCTTGATGTCGACGGACGCCTTCTGGACCGCGCTGCTGTTCATGCGGTCGGTGGCGAGCGGATAGCGGAACTCGATGGTGCCCGCATCCTCGGGAAGCACCTGCTGGTAGGAGATGCGGATCGTGAGGTCCTTGCGCGGCTCGATCGGAAAGACTCGGGCGCGGAAGAGGCCGCGCCCCATGTACTCGAGGAGGCCCGGGTCACGCCGACGCCGGACGATGCTCTCGTAGATGCGCCGCGCCTCGTTTCGCTCGATGATCTCGCCCTGGACCATCTTGCCGCCCATGGTCATGGCGAACTTCGAGACCACGGCACCCTTGGGCAGCGGGAAGAGGTAGGTGCCCTCGAGCTGCTGATTGCTGTGGTTGTGAAAGACCTGCTCGACCGTGACCGAGGCAATCCGGTCGTTGAGCTCGGCTGTGACGCTGTGGCCCTTGAGCCGCACGACCGGGGCCGGGCGCGGGCGATGCGGCCGGCGCCGGCGGAGGTCGGCGCCGTTGTTGCCGATGAGGATGCCGTTGGCGTGGGCCGCTGGCGCAGCGAACAGGGCTCCGGAGGCAATGAGCAGGGCCGGGAGCGTGAGAGCGAGGAAGGTACGCAACATGGGGGTGATCTCCGATCCCCCCCTTGGACACGCTGCCCGGCCCTCGGTTCCCCGGGAGCCTGGTTCGTGGGGAGTCAGGTTCCCCGGCAGCTACGTTCCGGGGCCTTCCGCGGCCGGCTGACGCTCGGCGGCCCAGGCGATGATGTCCTTGTAGGCGTAGTCGATGCCGAAGCGGTCGTGCAGCGCCTTGATGCGCTGGTCGTAGACCTCATGGAGGTCCTGGGGCACCCCGTTGGGATAGGGCGGACAGAAGTACGTCCGGCAGCCGAGCATGCGGCCCTCGCGCGCCTTGCAGAGGCGATCGCTCCCCCACGCCGGACACTGCTTCGCGTCTTCGTTGGCTCGCGCCGGGGGCGCCTGGCGGAAGAAGTACTCCGCTTCGAGGGTCGAGGCGTAGAGCCGGTGACCGTAGGCATCGAAGTCGCAGCAGTTGCCGCTTGCCGAGCAGGTGAACTCCCAGCGCGGCAACTCCTCGGTCAACTCCTCGTAGAGCGCCTCGAGCGCTTCGAAGGCACCCTTGAAGTCGGGACCCTCCGGTGCGGGGAAGTCCGGGTTGAAGCGACTCGTGACCGGCTGCTCCGGCGGGCGCTCGTGCTTGGCGAGCAAGGGTGCAGGATCTCCGCCTCGGATCTGCTCGATCTCTTCGAAGGTGTAGTGGTCGCCCTGGTCGATGCCCTCGCAGCGCCCCTTGGTCTCTTCCCACTCGTCGGCATCCATGAGGACGGGATCCCAGAAGGGGAAGGTGGTGCAGCGCTGGGGCTTGGCGCTGTAGACGGTGCACTTCCCATCCTTGAGCATGCAGCAGTCGCCGTTGTCACGCTCCTTGAGGGAGAAGCGCTTGCCGACCCGCCTCACGAAGCGCTGCTCGAACGCGTGCTTCGAGAGGCCGCGCGCCTTCGCCATGCGCTTGATCTCTTCCTTGGTCGCCCACACGTGGCCGGGCTCGCCGGTGCAGCACTGCCCGCACGCGGTGCAGCGAAAGCGCAGACCGTCGGCGTACCAGGGCGTGTCAGCCGAGGCGCTCATGGGCAGCGCCGCTCAGCGACGACGACGACGCTTCGGCGCCGCCTGGGGTGCGCCCTTGGGGGCGGCCTTGGGTGCGCCCTTGGGGGCGGCCTTGGGGGCGGCCTTGGGGGTGGCCTTGGGCGCCGCTTTGGGCGCCGCCTTGGGGGCCGCCTTGGGGGTGGCGACCGGCGGCGCGGAAGGCGGAGCCGGGGGCGGCGGCGCGACCGGCTTGACGGGGGCAGCGGCTGGCGGGGCGGCTGTGGGCGCGGCGGCGCCGCGCGAGGGCGTGATCGGCCGCGCCGCTCGGGGCGGACCGACCGGCGCTGCGACGGGGGGCGCCATCGGCCGCGCGACGGGGGCCACAGGGGGCGCCACGGGCGGCGCCACCGGCGGCGCCACGGGAGCGATGGGCGGCGCCACGGGAGCGACGGGCGGCGCGACCGGCGGCCTGCCGAGCGGGGCGGCCACAGGCGGCGCCACCACGGGCGCGGGCCCAAGCACCACGGGCACGAGATCCGGCGGCACGTAGCCGGAGATCGCGTCGATCACCTCCTGAACGGTCTCAAAGCGCATGTCGCGGTCCTTGGACGTCATCTTCGTGATGAAGAAGTGCACCTCGGGCGCGATGCGGCGCTGCTTGACCTTCTCGGTGTCGATGGCGGCCAGGACCTGCTTGGCCATCGTCTCGTAGTCGTTCTCGCCCTGGAACGGCACCTCGCCGACCACCATGTGGTAGAGCGAGAGCCCGAGGCTGTAGATGTCACTGCGCGGGTCGAGGTCTGCGTGCCCGCGGGCTTGTTCGGGGGAGAGGTACTCGACGGTCCCCACCGTCATCTGCTCGTCCTCGGCCGCTGCCGCGACGCCATCCCTCGGCAGGCTGCCGATCAAGCCCAGGTCGATCAGGCGAGCGTGGCCATCCGCCCCCACCATGATGTTGCCGGGCTTGATGTCACGGTGGAGGTAGCCGGCTTCGTGCAGGTAGCCGAGCGCACGCGCGCACTGCAGCGTGATCGACAGCGCCTCTTCGTTGGAGAGGAAGCCTCGCCGGTCGATGACCTCGAGGACGGTCAACCCCTCGACCTGGTCCATCGAGAAGTAGTGCCTGCCGTTCTCGAAGCCGATCTCGTAGCCGCGCACGATGTGCTCATGGTCGAGCTCGATGAGGGTCTGGGCTTCGTGCTGGAAGCGCTGCAGGAACGTCGGCCTCAAGGCCTGGACGGCATCGAGCACCTTGACGGCGACGGGGCTGCCGTTCGGGGTGTAGGTCGCGCGAAACACCGCACTGCTGCCGCCCTCGCCGAGCGGACCCTCGAGCCGGTAGTTTGAAAACGGCTGGGCCTGCAGCGGCGCCGGAGCGCGCAGCACATCGAGCGAGCCGCGGGGCAGCAAGCCCTTGTGGTAGAGCACGGCCTCGAGGCTCGCGCGCTTGCCTTGCTCGGCGAGCTCTTCGATGAATCCGAACGCGGCGCGCAGCTGCTCCTCGGTGAGCACGCGCGCCGACATCAGGCGCTTCGCCAGTTCAAGATCCTGCTTGCTCGCCACGAGGTTCATCCGGGGGTCGTCTCACCCGCGACGCTCCCTCCGTGGGATTGTCCTGGCGAGCGACGATCAGAGCAGGCGTATCGATCGCACCAGGCGGGCGATGGCCGGCCGGACCTGCTCCCATGCCCCGGCTGGACCAGCCAGCAGGAGTACCACGCGCCCGCCGGGGCGGTCCACCACGACTGCGACCGTGCGCACGCTTTCCTTGCGCAGCGTCCCCTGCAACCCCAGCCGCCAGGCGCCGTGAAGCCCCGTCAACTCGCGGCGCTCTGCAACGATCGCCAGATCCGGGCTCACGGCACGCAAGCGCCGCAGCAACCACGCCTCGGTAGCCGCCGAGGTCGAGCCTGCCAAGCTCGCCTTCGGGTGCCACTCGACGCGCATGTCCGTGACGAGCACCTCGTTGTTCATCCGACCGAGGACGCGCCAGCCGCCACCGGCTGCGAGGCTCGTGCCCTCGGCGTTGCCCTTCGGCGAGAGGTCCCGCGCCTTCCAGCTCCAGAGCGGACCGGGAGGCGTGAACGCGATCCCCGGCTCGACGAGGGTGACGTCGCGGCCGCCTTCCTGCGTGCCCGAGGCGTTGGCCTGGGTCGTCGCAGCGCTCGCCTGCTCCTTGCTGACCGGCACCGCGAGCACCCCCTCGGCGATGCGTTCCTGGACGACGTTCTGCGTGCGATCGAAGTAGGAAATGAAGCGACGCCCGCCCTGCTCCCAATGGAACTCGTGCCCGGGTCGGCGTCCGGAGGGATCTTGTGTGACGGAGGCAAAGCCCGCGCGCACCGCAACGACCTCTTCCCGGTCCGGGTCGATCACGCGCAGATCCAGCAGACCGACGCGACGCGGCAGCCGGAGCAGGTACTCGCGCGTGCCGAGCGGGCCGCGCGTTCCGATGGCCAGCTCGACCTCGCACTGATGGGCCGACCCGCCGCGATAGGAGGAGCCGCGCCACACGCCCTTCACGACACGGCCAGAGACGTTGCGGGCATAGCGTGACGGCCCGTCGCGCAGGCTCGAGGCATCCCCCTCTTCGCGGTAGGCGATCAGGCGGGGGACGAAGCGCTCGTCGACCTCCTCGGTGCGGTGCGTGCGCGTCGCCGGAAGTTGCGGGCCCTGAGCGAAGTACTCGATGTGCTCCTCCAGGCGGTAGCCCGGCTTGCCACGCGACTTCACAGACCACAGCTCGAGTTGCCGGGTCCCGATGATGCCTCCAGTGCTCCGCAGGAGGAACCACTCCTCGCGGACGAGGCGCGGGCCCCCATCGCCGCTGGGGACGCCTTCGGGACGACCGCGCCGGATGGTCTTGATGTCCTTGCGCTGGAACGTGATGCGGCCGACGCCACCGGTCTTGGACACGCGCTCGAGTACGAGCTTCTCCGCGGTCTCGTGGATGATGCGCCCCGTCCACAGGGATCCGTTCTTGTGGATCAGCGTGTCATCGGCGACCGCCGCGGGTGCCGGCTCTTCAGCGGGTGCCTCCGGGGGCAGCGGTGCGTCCGGCGGCAAGGGACCGTCCGGCAGCTCGTCGGCCTTGGCCTTCGGCTCTTCGGCCTTGGCCTCAGGCGCCGGGCCGTCCGGCGAGCCACTCGCGTCCCCCTTCGCCGGGGGCTCGTCGGCCTGCGCGGGGAGCGCAAGCAGCAGGCAGAGCCCGAGGGTCAGCAGTCGGAGGCAGAGAGACGAAGAACGCATGGCGTCATCGTAGCGATCAGCGCCCCGACAGCCCGGAATCCGTTGCCCATCATCAAGATTCGCGAAGAACCCTCTGGGTGCCCTTGCGACGGGAGAAGCCGGCCTTGTCCAGCGCCTCGAGCAAGGGGATGACCCACTTGCGCGTCGTATCGAGCAGCCCGCGCGCATCGGCGGGCGTGAAGCCGCCCTCCTTCTGGGCGTGGGCCCGCAGACGGCCCTTGGCCTCCTCGAGCCAGGCGGCATCAAACCAATGGGTCTCGGTCTTGAAGACCTGGGCGCGGGTATCCAGCAGGCGCAGCGCGCGCATGACCTGCGGCTTGGCGAGCTGCAGATCGGCCTCGAGGTCCTCGATCTCGGGCGGACGCCCCTTGGCCTTTGCCAGCGCACCCCGAACGGCGTCGCAGATCTGGCGGTCGGCCTCGGGCATCTCCGAGGAGTGGTCCTTGTGACGCACGTTGCCATTCGGGGTTCGGACGAGGCGCCCCTTGCTGATGAGATGCTGGAGGGCGTCCTCGACGACCGTCGGCTCCATGCGTCCCAGGGAGGCGCGTACCTGGGCGAGAGACAGGTTGTCGACGGCGACGTCCTTCTCGTGCAGCTTCTTCACGCTCTCGTCGATCCGCCGGGTGAGCTTCTCGAAGGTCGGCGCGTGGATCCAGCGGCCGGCGCGGCCGATGGGCGTCGCCTCGTTGGTGGCCCGCAGACCCTCGAGGATCTTCGGCACGACGCTGGGCCGCAGCGCCGTGCGAGAGCAGATGTCCTCGATGAGCACGCCCCGGTCGCCTGTGGACCCGACGCAGCCTCGGACC
>JAJDEM010000060.1 GCA_029259795.1 Planctomycetota bacterium | reverse complement strand
CTCGTGGGGCGACCGCCCGCTTCGTTCGAAGCAACACCCTGCTCTCGGGCTGCACTCGCGCCCGAGGTCGAAGCCGAAGGGCGGATTCGGTGCTGAGCCCACCATGGACGCCCTTCGGCACAGAGATCGGGTGCGAGGGTGTCCGAGAGCCGCACGATTCAGCCTGGCGCGTTTCAGGGAATACGGACGCAACATGCGGGCTAGACCCTCAGGCCTAGACGGGGAGGGAGCCGGGCGAGAGCTCGAGCACGACGCCCATGGGTCCAAGCTGGATCCGGTGCGACCTCGTGCGGACGTCCGTGAGCACGAGCTTGTCGATCGAGACGCCGTCGACCAGGGTGCCGTTGGCGGACAGGTTCTCGATCTCGAGCATGTCCGGCGCCACATAGGTCAGCTTGGCATGGCGTCGACTGACGCTGTTGAACGTGAGGTCGTCCTCGATGGCTCCGCGTGCGTCGGCATCGCTCATGAGGAACTCGGGCGCCCGACGCAACGACCAGTCGCAGTGCCGGCTCCGACCCACGACGATCGACTCGCCGAGTCCGATCTTCAGGTGCTGACCGGCCGCGAGAGAGCCTAGGCCGCGGAGGCCGAGCCAGGTCGCGGTCTGCGCGTCCTGCAGGGGATCGGACCCATCACCGGGTTTGAGGTTCATCATGGGAATGCACGCATCTTGGGAAACTGCGGATCATCGGAATCGGCCGAGCATGGGGACCCACAGCGGCCGGCGCCCCATGGGGGCCGTGACGCGCCGCGGCCTTGCAGCGGGGGGACAGCGATCCAGCCTATCTAGACCTGCAGCCCCCGTCGGCGGACGGCCCCTTGATGTTGCGGCGGCTGAATCGGTCATTTCGCCTTCTCGGGGGCAGCTGCCTTCTTGTCGCTCTCCGCAACGGCCGCCCGGCGGGCGTCCCTCCACGCATCCGTGATGGTGCCACGCACGCGCAGGTCGTCGAGCAGCAGCGGCGACCAGGTGAGGATCTGGATGCGACCCGAGCCGTTGCGGATGCGCTTGTCGGTCGGGCTGCTGCGGCCACGCTCCCGCCAGCTCAGGTTCTCGCCTTCGTAGACCTTCTTGTCATCCACGTAGAGCGTCATGAAGTTGGTATCGCGCACGACCCGAACGAGAACGCTCCGCCCGGCGGGCACGAACGCGAACAGCCGCCCCTGGGCCTTCTCGATGACGGCCCGCTGCTTGAGCCGGACGAAGTTCCGACCCTGACCCGCGGCCGCCCAGTCCCAGTTGCCGTAGGGGAAGTCGCGGCCGAAGTGCGGGCCGTCGTGGAACGCGATACCCCGCCCCATCCCGTAGAAGTCGAACTCCGGACGCTTGTCCTCGTCGACGAGCAAAGGCGCCTCCGAGCGGAAGCGACGCTTCCAGAGGCTCGGATCGAACGAGCAGATCGCAATCTGGACGCCATCAAGATCGAACGCGAGCATCGAGGAGCCCCGCAGCACGTGGATCTTGACCTCGACCATCATGGGCTTTGCCGGGTCGAACATGGAGATCAGGCTCAGCGGTCGGTCGCGGAGCAGGCCCTGCACGCCCGGGAGCACGTACAGACGGCCGCCCTCCTTCGCACCTGGCGTGACGGCTGCCCCCCCCAACAACACGGACGTCTCCCAGCGCGCAAAGCCACGCTCGAAGTTCTGCAGCTGCTGGACGTCGTCGAAGGTAAAGAGGATGTCGGTCTCGCCTCCGGGCAGCGACGACGGCTGCACGTCGCCGTGAAACAGCCGCCGTAGCTCGCTGCGGGCCAGTTCCTCAAGGGCGAACCGACGCTTGGACTCGAGGTCCGCCCGGTTCTTGTTGACGGCCGCTGTGTAGAGCAGCCGCCCCTTGGGATCGAGCATCTCGTCGACCATCTCGACCAGGCGCTTCCAGCGCTTGGCCTTGACGATCTCGCGACGCAGCAATTCGATGTTGCGCACGGCTTCGTCGCTGCGGAGGCCCTGGGCATCTTGGAGTTCTTGGACGATCTCACCGATCAGGCGTCGCCACTGCGGCCCCGGCGGGTCCTCCCCAAAGCGGTCCTGTAGCGCGCGGTAGCGCTCGAGCAACGGCCGCAGATCCAGACCCGGGCGGTCGAGGAACGTGGGACTCGTGGCGACCTCGAGCATCGCCTCGTGCAGCGGGCTGAGGCCACTGCCGGTCTGTGCCAGCCACGCGCGCAGCGTACGGAGGGCCACGTGCTGGATCCGGATCTGCTGCACGCCGCGGAGCTCTCCCCGCGGCACGTGCACCGACAGCTGCCTCTGCTTGAGGTCAACGCCCTGGAGGACCCAGCTCTTGGCCACGCGCGTGCTGCCGCCCTGCCCGCGGAAGTGAACGTTGCGTAGCGTGACCTTCGGCTCGGCCGCAAGACGTCCCTGCAGCCAACGGAGCACGACCTCATGCAGGGCTTCCAACGCAGTGGCCGCCTCCGCGAGGGCGGCGACGTCCTCGCGCTGGGCACCGTTCAGCAGGTCGCGGGCCAGCTCCTTCTCGGCCGCCGTCCGGAGACGCCGAGGGTCTCCCCGGCGGAGTTGCCGGAGGATGCCGTCGCGCACCTGTTGGAAGGCGATCCGGGCTCGGCGGATGCGCTCGTCGGCGGCCGCCTTCCGGCGCGCGTGTTCCGCGCGCGCCTCATGCTCAAGTCGGGGGTACACGTTGCCGCGTGCGGCGCCATTGAAGAAGCGCTTGAGGTCGTCGAGCGCCGCGTCCGGCGCCATCGAGTCCAGCCGCTTGAACAGGTCGTTCCAAGCTGCTTCGACCCGACGATCGATGTCTTCCTCGACGCGCCCGATGCGATAGGTGACGAGCCCGGACTCACCCAGGAGCAGAGTGCGCGTGGACTCGCGCTCATCGACAAGCGGCCACGCATTCACGATCGCGTCGACGTTCTGGCGCAAGGTGCCGGACGCGTCGTCAAAGCGCGTACGCAGCTTGTAGAACGTGTAGTCGGCGACCAACGGTGCGACGCGGTCGGGGACAAAGCGCGCGATGAACTCCTCGCCCAGAAAGGCACCGACCTGGCGGGCCTTGTCGTGGGCGCTCTGCGCGGCGGCCCTGGCCTTGGCGTAGGCCTTGCGGTCGAGGGGGATCCAGGGCTTCTCGTAGACGGCCAGCCGCGCGGCATGCTTGGCGAGGAAGTCGTCGATGTCTGCCACCGGCATGGCCCCCACCTTGCCCAGCGCCGCCGTGCGAGCCGCTTCGGAGCCCTCACGCAGCCCAGCGACAAGGCGCTCCCAGCACACCCGGGCGGGCTCGGACGCCCGCATCTCGCTCGCGTGGTCCTGGGCTTCCGCCAGGGCCCCGGTCCAGTTGCCGGTTGCGCGGAAGGTCGCGATCCGGCCCTTCAGCTTGGCGCACTTCTCGAGCAGCATGCGGGCCTGCTTGAGGGCGTTGATCTTGTCGGTGATCTCCTGACGCTGGGGATGCGGGATGTTGGCACGGTCCGTGATCGACTCGAGCTTCTGGTTGCCGGCTTCAAGCTCTGCAATGCGCCCGGTCAGCGCCGGCGGCGTATCGCCTGCGGCGACGCCGGGGATCTCCTGCAGCAGCCGGCGCGCGATCGAGGCCGCGTCCGTCCGGGCGATGTCCTTCTCTTTCTTGTCGAGGTAGATGAAGGCACCAAAGCCGAGCACCAGCGCGGCAGCCAGTCCGACGAGGATGCGCTTGCGCCACTCGAGGAAGCGCTTGCGAAGAAGGTAGGCCTCCCAGTTGCCCTGGAATCCGCGGGGGATGATCGACTGTCCGCCGCGGATCATGTCGATGTCTTCGATGACCAGCGCCGGCGTTGCGTACCGCAGGCTCGCGTCCTTGAGCATCATGCGCTCGATGAGGTGACTCACCTCCGGGCTGACATCCGGGTTTCGAACGCGTGGCGGCACCGGCTGATGCGACATGACCTTGGTGATGATCTCGGCCAGGGTCGTGCCGGAGAACGGCGGCCGCCCCGTCACCATGGCGTAGAGCGTGGCGCCGAGACTGTAGATGTCCGATCGCGTGTCGGCCTTGTCGGGGCTCTCCGCCTGCTCGGGCGACATGAACTGGGGCGTGCCGACCGTTGCGCCGTGCTGCGTCAGGCCGGCGTCGATCGGTCCCTTGGCCAAGCCGAGGTCCATGAGCTTGGGCGTGCCGTTCTTCGAGATGAGGATGTTGCCGGGCTTCACATCCCGGTGCACGACGCCCATGCGCCGCGCGGTCTCGAGCGCGTCGGCCAGCGCACGGATGATCCGTATGGCTTCGTCGTCGTCGATCGTGCCTTCCCGCGAGATCTTGTCGCGGAGCGTCTCGCCCTCGACGAACTCCATGACCAGGTAGGGAAAGCCGTTCGACTCGCCTGCATCGAAGGCGCGCACGATGTTGCGATGATCGAGGTCGGCCAGCAGCTTGGCCTCGCGCTTGAGGCGCTCGATCTGCGTCTTGTCCTCGGCCAGGTCACGGCGCAGGATCTTGATCGCAACAATGCGATTGAGGCCCTTGTGCCGGGCCTTGTAGACCGTACCCATCGCGCCTCGCCCGACCTTCTGGATCAGGCGATAGCCCTCGATCTGGCTGCGGGCGCCCTCGGGCTCGATGATCCCGTACACGCGCCGGGCCTGCTCGTCCGCGAGCCAGCCACGCTTCACCAGGATCACGGCGAGCCGCTCATCGATCTGCAGCTCGTCGGTCATGCGGGCTTGCAGCAGGAAGCCCTCCTCGACCTGCGCCTCGGTCACGTAACCCAGAGTCTGGGCCTCCTGGGCGAACAGGAAGTCTTCGTTGCGCGCGCTCATCGGTCGATACCCTGCGCGCCCTCAGGCAAGACGGCGGGTGGGCGACGCCCCCGCTCGACGAAGAACTCCAGCCGGCTGAAGTACGGGAACTCCTTGAGGTAGCGCTTGAGGTAGCGCTCGGGCTGCTTCTTGGCGTTGGTTGCCGCGCCGGGCTTCCAAGCCTCGATGTTGTTCAGGCCGAGCGTGTCGAGTGCGGCGTCGTTCACACGTCCCACGCAGGCATCGATCGCATCGCGAGCCAGCAACCCGTACTTGCAGACGAAGCTGGACTCGACCCGCAACCGCGCTGCTGGCGGAAGCAGGTAGAGCGAGCTCTCCTCGGCCTCGACGAGCTTCGCGCCGTGCACCTGGAGCAGCTGTCGCAAGGGCTCACGGATCGCCGCTTCCTTGTCGAGCGTCGTGGCAACCGCCTTCTGCAGCGCTTCCAACACACGCCGACGATCGGCCTGCGGGCGGATACGACCGTGGCTGAGCGCTCGCAGGAGGCCGATGGCGGCGTACCAACGGGGATCCCAGCGCGCGTTCGCCGCCGGCCGCTTGGCGCGGTTCTTCAGCCAATCCGAGGCCAGCGCCGAAATCGCAGCGGGTCGCCCCCCAGCACCCGCCCGGAGCAGGACGAGGGCCTGCACGGCGGGATCCAGTTGCTTCGGAGGCGTCACGACCCAGCGCACCATGTCGCGCTCGATGCTGCTGACCGGGCAGTGCGCGAGAATCTGCGCGGCGGCGGCGGCTACCATGCCCTTGGTCGAGGTCGTGATGGCGATCCGCCAGATATCGTGCCAGGTGTCTTCGGACTGGTTCACGAAGGCGAAGACGCCTTGCGCAAAAACGCGCTCGGCCTGCTCCGTAGCCTGGGTGACGGCGACACCGCGCAGCGACCGGAGGAGGTCGTCGGTGCCACTCACCCACGCCGGTCGCTCATCGCGCAGCAAGGCCACGGCCGTCGCCAGGGCTGCGGTCGCCTGCTGACTCGTGTCGGCCGCCTTGCCGCCGATGCGGCCTGCCAGCGCATCGAGGCAAATGGAGCCGTCCTCGACGCCGAGGAACGCGCACGCCAGCAAGTACGCCCGCAGGAGCGCCGGTGTGACGCTGAGATCGATCGTTCGGCCCAGGAACGCATCGCGCGCCTCGACGCCCCCCATCTTCGCCAGGGAGAACATCGCCGCCACTCGCATGAAGGTCAGCGGATCCTCGATCCGCCGGGCGAGTTCGTCGCGTGCGTTGCGCAGCGCCGCCGCGGAGCGCGTCGCGCGCTGGGCAACCCCGGGCAACGCGACGTAGTCCGAAGACTTGGCATCGGCAGGCTGCGGTGGTGTCACGGCCTCGTGCGCATGGAAGCAGCCCAGCGCCAGCGCCGCCATCGCGTTGGTGTGCACGTCGCCCTCGCCACGCAAGACCTTCAGCAGCGCGGCGGGCGCCAGCTTCAGCTCGTACGCCGGGCCGTTGAGGTCGCGCAGCGCCGCGACGGTGAGTGCGGCGTTCCAGCGCTCGGGGACGTTCTTGCTCGTGTTGAGCACCTCGACAAGAGCGGGGACGCTGACGAGGCCGAAGCGGTGCACGTGCAGGCGACGCGCGTGGACGACGCTCCCGAGGGAGGCATAGGAGCGCTGGATCTCGACGCGCAGCTGGCGGTCGGTCTCGACGTCGAGCGGCGTCCGGCCTGCTGCGGGATCGCTGAAGACGACACCGCGCGCGAGGGGCTCGAGATCGTGCGACTCCTCGGCGGCAGCGGGCGCCTGCCACGGCAGCACGACCGTGAGAAGCAGACAGGAAACGAGGCGCCAAGCCGAGAACATCGCCACGGCAGTATAAACGTCGGCTGCCCCGAGAACGCAGAGCCCTGGGCCAAATCGCTGCGTGTGTCAGAACCCGCCTCGCCGGCCCCTCGAAATCTGGCCCTCGCAGGCAACGAAGCACTGACAACTCGCCCTGGGGGCAGCGCGCCGCCCCGAGCGAGGTGCAGGCCTACGAACGCCGGGTCTTCGGAAGGCTGGTCTTCGGAAGGCTGGTCTAGGGAAGCGTGAAGCCGGCGCTCACATACGCCCGCCACTTGGCGTCGAGCTTGCGATAGTTGACACCGAAGGTCTCCTTGAGCGCTTCTTCCTCGGTCTTCGAGCGGTCCTTGCTGACGGTGATGAACTCCTGGAACTTCGCACGGTTCCACTTGACGAGGAAGTCGACGACGCTCCATGACTTCACGAGCTGCGGGTAGCGGAACTGGTCGACGGTCATCTTGGCGATGCGCCGCAGAGGCGGATCCTGGCCCTGATCGACGACCTGCTTGAGCGCCTGACGCCACTTGCTGCTGTCGGCCCATGCGGGCGTCTTGCCCCCGGCGCCGCCACCGCTTCCGCCGCCGCTGCCGAGCGTGAAGGACTGGGTGTAGCCCAGCGCTTCCATCTCGAGGTAGTAGGCAAACCCCTCGCGCAGCCAGACACTCGGGAACGCGAAGTTCGCCTTGTAGCGCGTGAGCAACAGCAGCCCGACGTTGTGGACGACGTTGCTGACGAAGGTCTTGTCGGTGTTCGGGAACTGATACGCCCCCACCGCCCGGATGTCCTGCACATGCCACCAGGAGTGCTGCCGTTGGATGGCGTTCTTCCAGCCCGGCGTCAGCGAGTTGACGTCGTAGGTCTTGTCGAACCAGGTGGCCTGCCGCACAAACCCGGGGAGCTTCTTCATGAGGAAGAGATGCAAGCGCTCGTCCACGGTCTCGGGGTAGTCGTCGACCGTCGGCTTGAGCGTCTTGCGCATGACGGCAAACGCCTTCTCGGAGGCGTCGACGATGCGCTTGGCCAGCGCGGGCTTGACCTCGGCGTGCGCATCGAAGTGCGGGCCCCAGTGGTAGGCCACCTTGAGGCGCCCCTCGCGCACGAGCCGGTCGGTGAGCGCTTTCCCCTCGGCCTCGCCGAGCTTGATCCACTTGCCTCCGACCAGGCGCTCGCCGCGGCGGCGGTGGTACTCCTCCTCGGTGACCCAGTCGTCGCCGTCCTTGCGGAGGCCCTTCTCGCGGGCGTCGCGCTCCTCCGGCGTGACCCAGCCCCCCTCGTAGGGGACCAGGCCCTTGGCACGCTGCTCGTCGTCGAACTTCTTCTCGAGGAAACGCTTCTCCTCGGCCGGCGTCATCCACGTGCCCTCGACCTGCTTGTGGCCCAGCAGCTTGCGCGCGCGCTTGTCGTTCGGCTTGACGTCGACGATCGCCTCGAGGATGTACTTCAGCTCCGTCTTGAAGCCCTTGTCCTTGGCCCAGCGGTAGAGGTCCCAGCGGCCCTTGGCGTCCAGTGCCGTCTTGGCCCGGTAGGCCAGCTGCTCGCGCATCGGCGGGACACCGTCATCCAACCGCTTGATGTCCGCCCGCGGGATCACCTTCTGCCCATCGAAGGTCGTGTCGATCACGACCTCCTTGTCGGACTGGCTGAGGATCTTGCCCTCGTAGACCGTGCCGTCGTTCGTCGTGACCGTGTGGGCACGCGCGGCGTGGCCACTGCCGAAGAGCAGCAGCAGCGCGAGCCCTGCGAAGAGGATGCAACGGAGCATGCGGACGACCCCACGGCCGGGTTGGCCGACCTCCAGCTTATCGGCAGTCCGGAGGGACGCCACGCTGCCCTGCTTCCGAACAAGCCCGGCTTCGCGCTACGGCGCGGCCTGCGCCGGGCGGCCGCGGCGCCACGCACCCCAGGCCGCGAAGAACACCAGCGCCTCCAGCAACAGAAAGAGACTCCCGAAGGTGACGACAATCCAGTTACCAGCGTGGATCTGATCGGCCAGCCCCATCACGCCCGCGATCGTCGTCATCACCACCAGGAAGACGAGCGGAATGAGGATCGGCAGCGTCGGTCGCTGCTTGGTCCGGAGGTAGAGGAAGAGGATCAACAGCGTGATCGCGCCAATCAGCTGGTTCGTCGTTCCGAAGATCGGCCACAGAATCATCCCGCCCGACCCCGGCCCCTT
>JAJDEM010000059.1 GCA_029259795.1 Planctomycetota bacterium | reverse complement strand
CATGTCGAGGAACCGGGCTCCAAGGAAGGCGATGAGCAGAGCCAGCGCGCCGAGAGCTGAGACGAGGAACGCCAGGCGCGCGGCAAGCAAGGGCAGGCGCGCGCAGGGCAGGCGCAGGACGAGCGACTCGGCGCCGTGGCGACGCTCCGAGCCAAACAGCCCGGACGCCAGCACGAGTGCCAGGAGCGCGAACAAGAGGACCTCGATCGCCTCGACTGCCTGCTCCGGGTCCAAGTTCGGGGCAGACATCAGCGCGCCGCTCCAGAGGACCAGAACCGAGCCGAGGACGGCGCCCAACAGCAGCTTGGCGTGGGTGCGCCACTCCCAACCGAACCATGCAAGGAAACGGGTCACTGCACACCTCCTTCCGCAGCAGACTCAACACCCAGCTCCACACCGGCCATCAAGAGCGCGCCGAGCGCGTCGGCGCCCCGCGGGCCCTCCGGCGCATGCAGGATCGCTTCCATGGACTGCACCGGACTCAGCCGCCCGTCCGCGAGGACGACCAGGTGGTCACCGATGCGTGCCGCAATCCCGGTCTCGTGGGTGCTGAGCAGCAAGGTGCGGGGACGCTCGCCCAGCGCACCGATCATCTCGTCGAGCACCTCATCGCGCGCCACCGGATCCAGACCGCCGAAAGGCTCATCAAGCAGCAGCAGCGGCGGGTCGATGGCAAGCGCGATGGCGATCATGGCCTTCATGCCCTGGCCCTTGCTCAATGAGCCAACCCGCTGACGGGGCTCGACCCCAAAGCGCGCGAGGACCTCCTCGAAGCGGCCCTGCGCCCAGCGCGTGTGATGCGCGCCGATCAGCCGCGCCGCAGCGGCGACACGCATGGATGGCCAGAGGTCTGGACGATCCGGCACGTAGCCAACCTGCTCGGCGACGCGGCTGCGCTCCCGGCGCGGGTCCAGCCCGAGGATCTTGATCGCTCCCGCACGTGTCGCGAGGAGTCCCATGAGCGTGCGCAGCAGCGTTGTCTTCCCGGAGCCGTTGCGTCCGAGCAAGACCGTGGTCTTGTTCGCCGGGAGCTGCAAGTCGACGCCACGGAGGACGTTGGCCTTGCCGTAGCCGACCACGAGGCCCTGGACCTCGACGGGGTGGTCTTGATCAGTCATGCGGTCTCGTTTCCTTCCGGGGCAGCGGCTGGCGCCGTCGGCGCTGCCGCGCCACGCAGCGCGGCATCCACCACCCGCTGGATCTCTTGGCTGTCGAGGCCGCCCGCGGCGGCAGCGACCACGGCAGCGCGCAGGCTCTCGGCCAGGACGCCTCCGCGCTGCTCGGTCGCTAGCTGCGGCCCCTCCGGTGTGACGAACACGCCGCGCCCGGGCAGGCCCTGCACGACGCCGAGCACCTCGAGCTCGCGGTAGGCCCGCGCCACCGTGTTCGGGTTCAGCCGGACGGCCTGCGCCATGGCACGGACGCTGGGGAGCTTGGCCCCGGCTGCGAGGTGCCCCCCCGCGATGCGGTCCAGGACCCCCTGCAGCAGCTGCTGCCAGGCGGGCTCGGCGCGGCTGAGGTCGATGACGATGGGCAACACGGCTGTACTATAGTACTAGTACAGTGATACGCAAGGCAAAAAGCGATCAGCCGGGTTCCGGCTCCTCGAGCGACTCCAGGATCTTGAGGTAGCTGTCGAAGCGAAAGGGCGCCAACTCGCCCTCGACGAGGGCTTCTTGGACCGCGCACTCCGGCTCATGGGTGTGGGAGCAGTCGGGGTAGCGGCAGCCCGGCGCCAGCTTGGCGATGTCGCGAAAGAGCCAGGGCAGGTCCCGCTTGGGGATCCCGAAGAGCCCGAACTCGCGGACACCCGCGGTATCGATCACGGCGCCTCCGCCCTCGAGCGCGAGCCAGACGGCGGCCGTGGTGGTGTGCGTGCCGCGCCCGGTGACGGCATTGACGTCACCCACCGCCAAGCCCAGACCCTCCTGCACCGCGTTGAGCAGCGAGGACTTGCCGACGCCGCTATGGCCAGCCACGACACTCGTGCGCCCGGTCAGCTCCGCCCGCAGCGCAACGATCCCCTCCCCCGCCACGGCGGAGGTCAGCAGCACGGGGTAGCCCATGGCCTCATACGCCGCGACCTCCGGAGGCGGGCTCTCGCCGAGGTCCATCTTGTTGACGACGATGAGTGCCTCGAGCCGGCTGAACTCGATCACCGCCACGACACGGTCGATCATGCCGGGTCGAAACGGCGGGTCGTCGAAGGCAGAAACGATGACGACCCGATCGACGTTCGCCGCCATGACATGCTCGACGCGTCCGCCCCGTGCACCGGGGCGCGAGAGCGAGCTGCGCCGCGGCTCGATGGAATCGACCGCGCCGCGGTCCTCCTGCGTGTGCTGCACCAGCACGCGATCGCCCACCGCGACGGGCGACTTCTGGTGGCGACGGTCGCGCATGTGGATGCGGCCGCGCACGCCGCACCAAAGCTCATGGCCGTCCGCGGGCAGTCCTTCGATTGCGTCGTCGAGCCGGACGAGGCAGCCGCGCGCATCGAGGCGTGTCACAGTCGCGGGCAGCGAGTCTGCGCTCATCGGACCCGCTTCAACGCGGCGACCGCAATCCCGGCAGCCACGGCGGCGTTGAGCGAGTCCACGCCCTCGGCCATCCGGATCCCGAGCGATCGGCTCGCGGCGGCCGCCGCGACCTCGCCCGGACCACGCCCCTCCGCCCCCACCACCAAGGCAAGGTCTGCCGGCACGTCGTCGAGTGCAAAGACGTCGTCGCCCTCTCGCTCGAGGACCCAGATGGGTCGCCCGGCGAGGGCTTCGGCGATCGCTGCCGGCTCCCCGCGCGCAAACGGCACACGCAGCGCCAGACCTGTCGAAGCGCGCAGCGCCTTGAGTCCCAGCGGATGCGCAGAGCCTTCGCCCACGAGCAGGCCCGTCGCGCCGAAGGCAACGGCAACACGCACGACGGCGCCGACGTTGCCCGGATTCTGGACCCCGTCCAGCCAGAGGAGCAGCCCTGGACGCGCGGCCACATCCTCCAGAGGGCGCTCGGTGTCGCGCACGAGCGCCAGGACGCCTTGCGGCGTGACCGTCTTGCCGAGGCGCTCGAAGTCCTTGGGCGTGCCTTGGCCGAGGGGCACGTCGGCATCCAGGGCGGCGGAGTGCAGCTCGCCGTACGTCGGCTCGGGCAGGTCGTTGCGCAACCAGAGCTCGGCGACGAGACCCGCGGCGAGCGCATCCCTCACGGCGCGCGGTCCCTCGAGCAGGTAGAGCGGTTCCTCGGAGCGACCGCGCGCGATCTCGTTGATGCGCTGACGCTGGGCAATGCTGAGGCTCATGCAAGTTCCTGGAGCGCGTGGGTCAGCGCCGAAGGGATGGGGCTCTCGATCACGAGCGGCTTGCCCGTGATCGGATGGTCGAGTTGCAGACGGTGCGCGTGCAACCCTAGTCGGGTCAGGAGCACTTCGTCGACCGCGGGCCGAAGGTCGGGGTCGGCGGAGCTCCGCATGACCGGGCGCACGTCCCCGTAGAGGTGATCGCAGACGATCGGATGGCCG
>JAJDEM010000058.1 GCA_029259795.1 Planctomycetota bacterium | reverse complement strand
CGACCTGGGCGCGCTCGACGACGCGCTGCGCTCGCTCGCGCTCTACGTCGGCACGCGCGAGACGATCACGGCCGAAGATGTCCATGCCACCGTCGGCGAGACCCGCGAAGACCCGATCTGGACGCTCATCGATGCCGTGCTCGACGGCGATGTCGGCACGGCTCTGGATCTCGTGACCGCCACCTTCGACCGCGGGCTGCACGATGTCCGGGGGGCGGTCAGCGTGCGCCCGGAAGCGCTCTTTCCCCAACTGGCGGCGGCGCTGCACGGCTCGTATCGGCGCCTGCTCGCGGGCGCCGAGGCGCTCGCGCGGGGTGAACCAGGGTCGGAGGTGGCCAAGGCCCAGGGAGTCCCGCCGTTTCTCGCGGATCGCTTCCTCGCGCGCGCGCGCTGCGACCCGGCGCGGCTGCTCGCCCTGCATGGCGCGTTCATCGAGGCGGAGGTCGGCGTCAAGGGGGGCGGCGTTCCGCCGCGGCTGGCGGCCGAGCGCCTCATCGCCCGACTGGCCCAAGGCATGGCGGCGGTGCGCGCGTAGCCCTCTGGGCGAGTCCCTCCGGCGATCTACGCTGCGCAGCATGGGCCGCATCCACGTACTCGATCCGCACATCGTCAACCAGATCGCCGCCGGGGAGGTCGTCGAGCGCCCCGCATCGGTCGTCAAGGAGCTGGTCGAGAACGCGCTCGATGCCGGGGCGACGCGCATCGATGTGACGGTTCGCGAGGGCGGGCGCGATCTGATCGAAGTCCAAGACGACGGCCATGGCATCAGCCCCGACGACCTCGAGCGGATCTTCCTGGCCCACGCGACCTCGAAGATCACGGCGGTCGAGGATCTGCGGCACGTGGCGACGATGGGCTTTCGGGGGGAGGCGCTGGCAAGCATCGGGAGCGTGTCGCGCGCGAGCATCGTGTCGCGCCGGCAGGGTCACGACGACGGCTGGCGCGTGGAGAACCTGGACGGCCAGGTCTCAGCCGTCGAGCCCTCGGCGGCGTCGCCTGGCACGGTCGTGCGCGTCGAGCAGTTGTTTGCGCGCGTGCCGGCACGCCGCAAGTTCCTACGAACGGCGACGACGGAGCTCGGCCACATCAAGGCGCTGATGGGCCGCTTTGCCCTGGCCTTCCCGCACATCGGCTTCCGCCTGCGCCAGGGCTCCCAGGCGCTGCTCGAGGCGCCGCCCGAGCCCGATCGCCGCCTGCGCATCGCGCAGATCCATGGCGACGAGGTCGCACGGGCGCTGCTGCACGCGCGCGAGACCCAAGGCGAGCCGACGCTCGAGGCCTGGATCGGCCCGCCCTCGCTGACCCGCCGCGACACCAAGCTCGAGCAGGTCTTCCTCAACGGCCGCCACATCCGCGATCGCAGCGTTGCGCACGCCGTGCGGGAGGCCTATCGGGATCTGCTGCCGCCCGGAGGCCGCCGGCCCGTGGCGTTCCTCTTCCTCAGCATCGATCCGGCCCGCGTCGATGTGAACGTCCACCCCGGCAAGACCGAAGTCCGCTGGCGCGACGCATCGGCCGTGCACCGGGTCGTGCGCCGGACGCTGCGCGGTGCCCTGGAGGGCGCGCGTCCAGGCCTGGGCGTGGCGCTCCCGGGTGGCGGGCGCGAGCACGCGCACCTCCACGACCAGGGCGCGTCCACGGTCGCCGCCGTCGAGCAGGCCTTCCTGCGCGGGGCCGGTCGCTCCGTGGACAGCCAACGGCCTGCAGGGTTCGGCTTCTCGATGCCGCCGCGCGGCGACCCGGATGCGGGCGGCGGCATGCCGCCGGCCGAGGCCCCGGCTGCCGTGACCGTAGGGGGGCTCAGGCCCGTGGGGCAGCTGCTGGGCACCTACCTCGTCCTGGAGGGCGCGGGCGAGCTCGTGTTGGTCGATCAGCACGCGCTGCATGAGCGGGTGCTCTTTGATCGGATCAACGAACGCCTGCGGCAGAAGGGCAACCTGGAGGTCCAGCGGATGCTGGTCCCCGCCGTGGTTCACCTGGAGCCGGAGGATCTCGCGCGCCTGCTCGAGGCCAAGGATCTGTTGCAGACGCTCGGCTGGCTCGTCGAGCCGTTCGGGGAGGACGCCGTGGCCGTGAACGGCGTTCCGGCGGTGCTCCGGCGGCCCGATCCGGAGGCGGCGCTGCACGAGCTGCTGGAGCTCATCGCGCGCGGACAGCGCGAGGGCTTGGATCGCACGAACCTCGTGAGCGTGGCCGTAGACAGCCTGGCCTGCCGCTCGGCCGTGATGGCCGGCGACGTCCTGCACACCGACGAGGTCGTGGCGTTGCTCGAGCAGGCCGAGGCGCTCAACCACAGCCACTCATGCCCGCACGGCCGCCCGACCCGCCTCACGATGACGCGCGGGCAGCTCGAGCGCTGGTTTCACCGCACGGTCTAGCGGGTCGGGTTAGGCCGCGGAGGGCCGCCCCGCGGTCGCGCCGTGGGGAAGCTGCTTCGTCGGCGGCGCAAACCCCGCCGGGCTACTTGCCGCGCTTCGCGGCAACCGGCGGCGCAAACAACGTACTTTGCAGGCCCACATTGATGCGCACGTCGGCCGGGTAGGCGTGCAGGAAGCTGTTCATCTTGCCGGTCGGACCCATCTGGCTGAAGGCCTGGATCTCGGTCGGGTAGCGAAACTGCGGCCCACGGCGCCACTGCTTGAGCAGGTAGTACTCGGTGGGCTCGTTGAGGCGGACGTTGCCTTCGATCTTGACGATGCCCGGGTACGTGGCACGGCGGCGGCGCGGATCGCGGGGATCGGCTTCGTGCGCGAGGTAGAAGACCACATCGGCGCCGCCCTTGATCTTGCGCCGGATGCGGAACCAGTTGCCGGCGAAGGTGCCGCTGCCCTGGGTGGGGCCCTCATTGAGGAAGGTGACGCCCGGGCCCTTGAGCCCGTCGAGCGTCAGGAAGCGGGCGAGGTCCATCAGGCGGCGACGATCGGCCTTCATCTGGCGGATCGCGCCGGCGCCGGTCGAGGTGCCGTGCAGGCGCTGCTCCTGCCCATCGGGGTGCAGGATCCACATCTTCTCGCCGTCGAGCATCTTGGTCGTGATGCGCTGGCCGGGAGCCCGCACGTTCTTCTTCTGGCGGATCTCGAAGCGGTACTTGTCGGGCGTCTTCAGCCAGAGGCGCATGTGCCCCTCGTGGCGATTGCGGCCGACGTTGAACGTCACGTCGTGCAGGTCGGCGAAGAAGTCGGTCAGCGCATGGATGCCCCGCTTGCCGTCGTTTACGTAGCGCACGGCATGGTCGAAGTAGATCGGGCCGTGACTCGGGTCCACGGGAGCTGCTCGCTTGCCCGGCTGGGCAGGCGCGGCGCCGCCGCGAGCGCCCGCAACCCCGGGGAAGCAGACGAGCGCTCCGAGCAGCGTGGTCGCACCGAGGGCGGCGGCGAGCAGGGAGATGCGGCGGAACGGGACCGGGGAGTTGCTGCGCATGTTCATGTCCTTACCAATACAGGAGGTCGGTCACGTGCCGGTCGTACTTGTCCAGGGCTACGCAAGCCCCGCGCAAAAGTACGCCCGCGCAAGCGGGGGTCATGGGCGGGGATCAGCGCTTCTTGGGAAGCGGCGGACGGAACCGAGCGTCCGGGATGCCCGTGTTGATGCGGATGTCCTGGACGGTGGCCTTGAGGAACCGTACCGGAGGCTGGGTCCCGCTGCGGGAGAACGCCTCGATCACGCGGGGGTAACGGAAGACGTGCGTCTGGCCCGCGGGCGAGTCGGCCCAGGATCCCAGGATGAAGTCTTCGGTGGGGATGCGCTTGGCCTTGTCGCCGTCGATACGCACCACGCCGGGCCACTTCGCGTTGTAGCGGCCCTGCTTGTCCTTGTCGTAGGCCAACCAGAAGTGCATCACGGCGGCGCCAGGGGCGCGGCGGGTGATCTTGAGCCACTCCCCGGCGTAGCTGCCCCGACCGGTCTTCTCGCCGACGAACTCGAAGGTCACGCCCGGGCCCTTGAGGCTGCGCAGTGTGATGAACTTCGCGAGGTCGGCCATGCGCTGGCGATCGTCCTTGAGCTGAGCGATGGCGTTCGCGCCCTCCGACGTGCCGTGCATGCGCTGGACCTTGCCGGTCGGATGCAGGATCCACATGAAGTCGCCGTTCAGCAGCTTGGCGGTCGTGCGGTTGTTGGTCGTCAGCTCCTGGCGGAACTTGTCAGGCGACTTCCACCACAAGCGCATCGGGCCGCGGTGACGCGCCGTGTCGAGATCGAGCTCGGCGATCACGTTGATGTGGAAGTCCGTCGTGCGTGCAATGCCGCGCTGCCCGCGCGCAACCCAGCGCACGCACTGATCAAACAGCGCGGCGCCGAGCACCTGGTTGGGCGTCATGCGCGCGGGCTGCACGGGCCGGGTGGGGGGCTTCGGCTGCACGGGCCGGGGAGCGGCTCCGCCGCCGCGCGCCTCGGCCGTTCGCTGCGCACCCGCGAGACCCATGCCCACCAGCGCGGTGCACAGGCAGCCCGCAAGCCACCAGCCCTTGGCGCCACCCGTCAGTCGATTCCGTTGCGTCACGTGTCGCGTCTCCAGCGTTTTGGGATCGATCGGGGGATCGACCGTGCGAGCATACCCCGTCTTGGGGCAACTCCCGAGAGGGGGAGAAAGGCACCATGGCACTGGCCACACGCATGCGGGACGTGCCCGTGACACGGGAGATCGCACCGGGCGTACGCCTGCATCTCCTACGCACGGATCGCTTCACGACCTCCTACTGCCGGGTCGCCTTTCACCGGGATCTCGGCGCGGAGGCGACCGCCACGGCGGTCCTCGCGCAGGTACTCCAGTCGGCTACGGCCAAGCATCCGTCGCGCAAAGCGCTGGCCGACCGGCTCGGGGACCTCTATGGCGCCTCGTTGCACGTAGGCGTGAGCAAGCTGGGCGACCGGCAGCTCTTCGTGGGCTCCCTCGACTGGCCCACGGCGCATGTGCCGCGGGCGCGGGGGGTCCTGGTCCAGGGGCTCCGCCTGCTGCGCGAGGTCATCTGCGAGCCGAAGCGGGGCCCCGCGGGCGGACTGGCTCCGGAGATCGTCGCCACGGAGATCGCCAATCATCGTCACGCGCTGCGGTCCCAGCGCGATGACAAGGGCCGCCATGCCCTGCGGGGCTGCCTGCAGACTCTT
Source organism: Planctomycetota bacterium (assembly GCA_029259795.1). GTDB lineage: Bacteria > Planctomycetota > PLA2 > PLA2 > JAEUHO01 > JAHEIK01. The sequence continues at coordinate 3,818 of JAJDEM010000058.1, read as the reverse complement.
TGCGCCGACGAGCCCTACGGCCTCGAGGTGCAAGGTCGCGAGGAGGACCTTGCGAGTGTGACCCCGGAGGGGCTCGCCGCTTTGCACGGACGGCTGCTCGCCCGGGCCCCGGTCGAGGTCTTCCTGGTCGGGGACCTCGGTCTCCGAGAGGCCACGGCCGTCGTCCGCAAGCATCTCCTCTGGCCGGGGCGCGAGGCACGTCCGGCGCGGGTGCCGCCTGCGGCCTCGGTCCGCTCGGCCCGCGCCCGTCCGCGTCACCTGGTCGAACACGAGGCGATCACCCAGGGCAAGGTCGTCCTCGGTTCCCGGGGACGCATTCGCGCCGACAGCACGGCCTCCGTGGCCGCGGAGACGCTTGCGGGGGTGCTCGGCGGTGGCAGCTACGGTCGCCTCTTCAAGGTCGTCCGCGAGGAGCACGGCCTCTGCTACTACGCGTCCGCGAGCTGGCATCGGCCGAAGGGGATCCTGTTGGTCCAGATCGGCGTCGATCCCGCTCAGGAGGCTCGTGCGCGACGCATGATCGCTCGCCTGACCAAGGAGGTCGGGGGCGGGCAGCTCGACCCGGCCGCCCACGACGCCTTCCTGCGGGCGGTGGAGCACGCCGTCGCCGCCATGCAGGACAGCCCGCGCTCGATCGTGGCCTGGTACCAGCAGCGCCTGGCCTTGGGCGGCGCCGGGACGCCGGCGGCCGTGCTCGCCGCGCTGCGCCGCGTCACGCCGGCGCAGGTCCGGGCGGTCGGCTCGCGCATCGCCCTGGATACGACGTTCGCCCTCCGTCCCGAGGAGGCGTGATGGGTACGACGTTGCGGACACCGTGGGAGACCCTGCGCGAGCCTCTGACCAAGCGCCAGGTCCTCCGCACGCGGGCGGGCTGTGGGATGACCGTGTGGGTGGCACCCATGCCGGGCTACCGCAAGGCGCACGCGATGATCACCACGCGCTACGGGAGCCTCGACACCCACCTGCCCGACGGCACCCAGCTGCCGGACGGCATCGCCCACTTCCTCGAGCACAAGATGTTCCAGACCCAGTCGGGCGATGTGTTCGACCTCTACGCCGCCCGCGGCGCGTCGGCCAACGCCTTTACGACCTTCACGCACACGAGCTATCTGTTCACCAGCACGCGGGGCTTCGACGAGAACCTCGACACCTTGCTCGAGACGATGGCTTCGATCACGACGACGACCGAGGGGATCGAGCGCGAGAAGGGCATCATCGGCCAGGAACTGGCGATGTACGACGACGACCCGGGCTGGCGCGGCTACTTCGGTCTGCTCCAGGCCCTCTACCGGCGTCACCCCGTGCGGATCGACATTGGCGGCACGGCGCAGACGATTGCGCCGATTGACGCTGCGATCCTGCGCCAGACCCACAGCGCCTACTACAGCCCGGCGAATCTGATGCTCTTCGTGGCGGGGGACGTCGAACCGGCGGAGGTTCTCGCCCATGTGGATCAGACCTTCGGGACGCGCGTCCTCGGGCGCCGCCACCGCCGGCCCGCGGCCGCCGAGCCTGCGCGGGTGGCCGAGCGTAGCCGCTCGGAGGCGCTCGCCATCAGCCGTCCGCACGTGTGGCTCGGATTCAAGGACGTGCCGGGTCGCGGCCCGGCAGGTCGCGTCCGCCGTCGGGTGCAGGGCGCCATGCTGATGGAGATCCTCTGCGGAGATGGCGGGCTCGTCCAAGCACCGCTCTACGACGAGGGCTGGGTCGATGACACCTTTGGCGCGTCCTACGAAGCGGAGCACGACTACGCCTTTGCGTGGATGGCGGCGGAGGTCGACGCCGTCAAGCCGTTCCAGCGGCGGCTGCGCGCTGCGCTGCGCGATGCGGCGGCCCAAGGCATCGGCGCGGCAGATCTCGAGCGCTGCCGACGCCGCTTCCTGGGCCGGCACCTGCGTGTGTTCAACGCTCCGGAGAGCTGCGTCGCGTGGATGCAGGGGATCGCGCTCGAGGATGCGGCTCCCGGCGCCCTGGTTGCCGCCTTGGACGCGGCGACGGTCCGGGGACTCCAGCGGCGCCTGCGAGAACTCGTCGCTGCACCGTACGCCTGGATGCTCCTTACGCCGCGCCGCTGACCCGCGCGCGACGCCGCGGGGGGTGGTTCCGGACGAAGAACCGCGGGACGGTCATTGTGCCTCGGGCGTGAGTCTGTAGACTCGCGCCGCATGGCCTCGATCGCACGTGACCGCATCCGCCGCTGCTTGGCAATGATCCCGCTCATCCGGGCGCGTCCGGGCATCCGTATCCCCGAGCTGGCCTCGATCTTCGGCGTACGCGACAACGAGATCTGGGAGGACATTACCGAAGTCCTCACCATGTGCGGCGTTCCGCCGTATCTGCCGCACAACTACCTCGTGTTCTCGATCCACGGGGACAGCGTGAGTATTCGCTTCGCCGAGCACCTCAGTCGCCCGGTGCACCTGACGTTGCAGGAGGCCCTCGCCATTGATTTGGCCCTCCGGAGCGTGTCGGGTGGCCGCTTGCCGACGTTTGGCGACGCGGCGCCCCGCTTGCGTCGCAAGCTCAGGGACCTGCTCGGCGGCCGCGACCGGGCCGCCCTGGCGACATTTGACAAAGCCGTGGCGGGGACCCCGCCTTCGGATCTCGTCACGGACACGATCTGCCTGCTGAAGGAGTCGATGGGGCGCAACATTGCGGTCTCGTTGATCTACTACACCGCCAGCCGAGACGAGGTGGGGGAACGCGTGGTCGAGCCCTACGGGCTGATCGACCACCGCGGCCACTGGTATGTGATCGCCAAGGACCGCTTGCGGGGCCGCGTGGTTTCCTTCCGGGTCGACCGCATCCGTCGGGCCGTCCTGCTCTCGGACGAGTCCTACGAGGTGCCCGACGACTTCACGGCCGAGACCTACCGCCGTGACCAGCTCTACCGGCCGGCACCCGGCGATGTGGCGGTCAAGGTGCGCTTTGGGCCCGCCGTGGCCGCCCGCGTCCGCGAGGAAACCGAGCGCAAGTACGTGAGCGATGGGGCGGATGGCAGCGTCGTACGCACCTTCTCGGCCCATCCCGAGCGGCTCCGCTGGCTGTTCACCCACATTGCGCGCTACGGCGCGAACGCCGAGATCCTGTCGCCTCCGGCCGTTCGCCGGGGCATGGCTGCCTACCTGGACTCGATCCTGGCGGTGGCGGGCGGCGCGGGCGAGCGCCCCCGGCAGGCCCGGACGAGCGCACGTACGGCCGCGGCCGTCTCGCGGCCCAAGCGTGCGCGGACCAAGCGCAAGCCGCGGTCCTAAGCCGAACCGCAGGGCTGGGTTAGGGCGACCCATGGCCTCGGCCTTGGCGGCCCGCGCCGGCTGCGGGGGGTGGCCCGGCCTCGGCTCCCTTGCTATCCTCGCGCGTCAGCAGTTCCGCCGGGGGGCGGACGTCCGGGCGGTCGGAAGGAGTCAGCGTATGGCGCGTGAGGGGTCGAGCTTCGGGAGAGGCCAGATCGAGGCACGGTGGCTGTGGGCCACGGCTTGTTGCATCGGCATCCTACTGGGTGGTGGCCTGCTGCCTGCGGGTGGCATGGCAACCCTCGCGGTCGCGGGGCCCGAGGAGACACCGAAGGCACCCGGGGTCGAGCCGTTTGCGACGTTGGTTCCGGCGGAGGAAGCCAGGGGCGTCCTCGTCGAGGACGACGCGGATCCTGCCAAGAAAGGCGACGCCAAGAAGGGCGACGCCAAGGAGGGCGACGCCAAGAAGGGCGACGCCAGCAAGCCCGCGTGGAAGGCCAGCGCGGCGGAGGGCCTGCGCGTCAAGGGCCTGAGCTGCCTGCGCATCCACCCGAAAGCACGCAACACGATGTGGGCCCACCTCCA
>JAJDEM010000057.1 GCA_029259795.1 Planctomycetota bacterium | reverse complement strand
CGCTGCCTGGCTTCTCGGTCGAGATCGAAGAGGCGGACCTGCGCGCGCGTCTCACGCATCTGGCGAGTGATGCCATGCGTGGGCGCGACACGATCAGCAAGGAGGCGATCACCGCATCGGATTGGATCGCTGCGCAGTGGAAGGCCCTCGGCATCCTGCCGAAGGGGACGGACGGCTCCTGGTTTCAGCCGTTCATCGTTCCGCAGCCGGTGCTCAAGCCCGGCAATGAGCTTGTCGCCACGATTGGCAGCGACACGGCGACGTTCACGGTGGAGAAGGACTGGAACCCCTTCTCGATGACGAAGAGCGGCTCTGCCGAGGGTGAGGTGGTCTTCGCCGGCTACGGCATCACGACCACGGGTCAGCAACACGGCGGCTACGACGACTACCGCGGCGTCGATGTGAAGGGCAAGATCGTCCTGATCTTCCGCAAGAACCCCGGCTGGCGCGAAGCACGCCATGCGTCGTTCATGGCGAAGATCGCCAATGCACGCAAGCACGGCGCCGCCGCGGTGCTGCTCTGCAACGACCCTGCAACCGTCGCGCAGTCCGGCGGCAAGGATGTCATCGGTCACTGGAGTGCGAGTCTCGGCGCCCCGGCGGGCTCGGGTCCGATCCCTTACGCCTTCATCGGACAGGATGTGGCACGCCGCCTCCTGGCACCGACGGGCCGCAGCCTCAACGAGCTGGAGACCGCGCTCCGCACCAAGGGGCCGCAGTCCGCGAGGATCGCGAACGTATCCGTTCGCATCACCACCGCGCTGGCCACCACGAAGGAAACGAACGCACGCAACGTCATCGGGTTTCTTCCGGGCCGCGACCCGGATCTCGCCGAGGAGGTCGTCGTGCTGGGTGCGCACTACGACCACGTCGGCCTGGGCTTCTTCGGGAGCACGGGTGGCGCCTCCGCCGCCGGCAAGATCCACAACGGGGCCGACGACAACGGCTCGGGCTCGGTCTCCCTGATGGAGGTCGCGGAGTGGTTCGCCCACGGCGCCAACCGCCCGCGTCGCTCCCTGCTCCTGATCGCCTTCACGGGCGAGGAGCGCGGCCTCCTGGGCTCGAGGCACTACGTCGCCCACCCCACCATCCCCTTGGCGGACACCGTGGCCATGCTCAACATGGACATGGTCGGTCGCAGCAAGAAGGGCCACCTCCAGATGGGCGGGGTGGGGACGGCGAAGGGGCTCAAGGAACTCGTCGCGGAGCAGAACAAGAAGCACGGCCTGACGATGCAGTGGGATCCGCAGGGCGAAGCGCCCACGGACAGCACGTCGTTCTTCCGGAAGGGCCTGCCGGTCCTGTTCTTCTTCACCGGGTTGCACAAGGACTACCACAAGCCGACCGACGATATCGAGCTCATCAACTTCCCCGACATGACGCGTATCTGCCGGCTCGTGCGAGACGTCGCCACGGAGATCGCTGACCGCGACGAGCGTCTGGTGTTCACCAAGCCGCCTGCGCCCAAGCGCCCGCCGACCCTTGGCGTGCGTCCGTCGCCTGAGCCTTCGCCCTTCGGCATCCAGATCGCCACGGTCGTCCCGGGCGGACCCGCGGCACGCGGAGGCATGGAGAACGCGGATGTGATCAAGACCATCGCGGGCCAGATCGTTCGCGACATCCAGACCCTGCGCGCTGCCTTGGGCCGTCTGGAGGCGGGCAAGACCGTGCCGATCGTCGTCCTGCGCGGTGACGAGGAGCTCACCCTCAAGGTCACGCTTGGCCAGCGTGGCGGGCGGCGCTAGTGCACGTCCACATCTCCAGGATGCGTGCGGGCCGCCTCGGCACCATTCAGGTTGCGACGACGTTTCAGGGTGTAGCCCGTGTGCAACTCGACGACGACGGCGACCGCATGCGCGCCGAGCTTCTCGAGCAGTTTCCCGAGGCGTCGTTCAAGCGCCCGAGCGCCATGACGACCGACGCGGTACGTGTGATTCGTGACTATCTCTCCGGGGGGCCGTCGCCGCTCGAGGTGCCTACGGTTCTGCCCGAAGCCGGCTTTGCGACCCGCGTCTGGAAGCAGCTCGCGCGCATTCCCTACGGCGCCGCCCGAACGTACGGGAGCATCGCGCGCGGGGTGCGCAAGCCGCGCGCGGCGCGCGCGGTGGGGCAGGCCTGCGGGCGCAATCCCGTGCCGCTGCTGATTCCCTGCCACCGCGTGCTGGCCGCCGACAAGCGGCTGGGGGGCTTCTCCTCGGGCCTCGAGGCCAAGCGCTTCCTCCTCGAGCTCGAAGGCATCGAGTTTCGCGAGTAGCGGAGGGGAATCGCCCTCGGCGGGAATGTAGGGTCAGAGCCCCAACTCCCGGAGAGTCCCCATGGAACCCCGCTTGATTCTCGTTGCCGTGCTTGCAGCCCTCGTGGGCGCGGGTGGCGGCTGGTGGCTTGGTCAGTCGCAGAGCCCCGCGCCGTCGCTGGAGGCCGCGTTGGACGAGGTGCCCACAGACGCTGACGGTGGCGCGGCGCGAGCCGTCGAGGGACCCGCGCTCGATAGCAGCGGCGTGGCTCTGAAAGCGAGTCAAGCCGAACTGGAAGTCGAACTCGAGCGGCGCATTGCCGCCGAGGGCACCGTCGCAGAGCTGCGCAAAGCGTTGGCCGTCCTGCAGGAGGACGCGGCGAAGGGCCGCCTTGCCGGAGGCAAGGAGCGCACGGTCGGGGTGCGTTACGCCAACGAGCGCTTTCGCAAGGCCCTCGAGGCCGTCGACTGGGAAGAGGCCGGCGAGGCGCTCTCGCGCATGGTGCCGCTGATGGGGGAGTACATCCAGTCGCAGCTGGACGGCAAGCCCCCGCCTCCGAGTGTCGGCGACATCCAGAAGTACAACGGCGCCCTGGTGAAGCTCGCGCTGACCGCGCAGCAGCAGGGCATGCCGGGTAGCGGCACGAACGGCGCGTTCACCCACATCTCGATGACTGCGAACCTTGTGCTCTCGACGTTGGCCCAGGCAGAGCTGCCGCTGGACGCCGCCCAGGAGAAGCGCCTGGTCGAGCTGGCCGACACCCTGCTCGAGGAGGACGCCCGCCGCCTCGCGGGCTATGGCGATGAGTCGTTCGGCTTGCAGAAGGTCCTCGAGGAGACGGCGCTCAAGTCGCGCTTTTACGCAGGCGTCGATGCGCTCGCGACCGACGAGCAGCGCAAGGCGCTGCATCCGGACGCCGTCCGCGGGCGGGTGCAGCTCGATCTGTTTTCAAGCGGCCTGGTCTGGGCGGGGCACCTCGCGCCGCAGCGCTACCGCAAGCCGGAGGAACTCAAGGCCCGGCTGATCCAGCAGGTCCTCATGCGCTACGGCGTCGAGGCCGAGCACAAGCCGATCGTCGAGGAAGCGGCGAGCGAGTGGCTCGCGGCGTTCCCCAGCGGCTACCTCACGGAGGCCCCCGACACGCTCTCGGCCAAGGGGCACATCATGGTCGCGCGCGTGCGTACCGCGGCTGAGGTGCAGCTTGCGTTCTTCCGGCGCCTGGTCGAGCGGCTGCCCGCGGATGCCCCCGCCGCCGCGAAGATCCGCGCGGAGGACTCGGTCGCAGTCCCGTTCAAGCGGGAGTAGCGGCCTCGGTCGCGGGGCCGTTGCTGCTGGCGCCGTGGCGGCGGTAGATCCGCACCATGGTGGTCAGCAGCGCAATCAGCAGCGGTCCGAAGACGATCCCGCTGATCCCGAAGATGCCGATGCCGCTCACGATCGCGAAGAACAGCAGCATCGGGTGGATCTGCACGTCTTCCCCGCCCAGGCGGTTGAGCACGACGGGGCGGAGGATGTTGTCGGCACCGCCGACGATGACCGCGCCGAAGATCAGGACGAACCAGCCGGCGGCCGGGCTGCCCGTGAGCAGCAGGACGAGGCCTGCGGGGGCCCACACGAACGCGGTCCCGCCGAAGGGCAGTAGGGAGAACGCGGCCATGACCACGCCCCACATGACGGGGGAGTGAATGCCGGCAATCCAGAACATCAGGGTGCCGAGCGCCCCCTGCACGACCGCGACGAGCAGACCGCCGACGACCGCAGAGACGGTCGCCCCGCGCAAGGTGTCGAGGACCTCGCCGGTGTCGTCCTCGCCCAGCGGGGACACCTCGACGAACATGCGCCGCAGTCGCGGCGACTCCCGGTAGAGGAAGAACTGCGTCACGAGCGTCAGCACGAGGCCGAACAGGAAGAAGAACGGCGTCATCAAGAAGCCGAGGGCACCCTTGACCGTGCCCCAGCCGAACACGGCCGACGCCAGCCCAGGCAGGCTCGCCTGCGCCCGTTGCAGGAAGCCCTCGACGCTGCCGATGGGCGCTTCCGGCTCGGCGGGCTCGCCCTCGCCGTCCTTGCTCGCGGCTGCCGCCTTGGGCACGCCGCCGGGGCTCTCGAAGTACACGAGGGCCTTGTCCAAGTGTGCGAGGACCTCAGGCGCCTCGTCCTTGAGCTTCTCGACGGTCGGCTCGAAGTCGACCTTGCCCGCTTGGTCGATGAAGACGGTCGCGATGTAGATCAGCGGTCCCAGGACCATGCAGGCTGTGCCGAGGACCATGGCGAGGGCTGAGAGGCGCGGCTTGCGCGTTCGCGCCGCGAGCCAGCGGTAGGGCCGGACGGTGACGGCGAAGATGCACAGCGCCCACGCCACCGGCACGATGAAGGGCAGCAGGATGAGCGCGAATGCCCAGATCGCCAGCACGGTGCCCGCAAACAAGAGCAGGCCGCGGTAGATGGCTCGATCCACGCGGGGGCCTCCAAGAGTCCTTCGCACGGTAGCGACGAGGGCAGACAGACCGCCCGGGGGTTCATCCAGCGCGCTTCCGCCGGTGGCCTCGAAACACCCCGGCTCGCGGCCAGCCCGCATAGAATCCGCGCCCATGCGTGCCATCGTGATCCCGAAGAATGGTCCCCCCTCCGTCTTCGAGGAGCGGGACCTCCCCGACCCGCGGCTCAAGCCCAAGGACGTCCGCATCCGGGTCGAGGCAGCGGGCGTGAACTTTGCCGACATCATGGGGCGCATCGGCCTCTACCCCGACGCCCCCGCCCTGCCGTACGCGCCGGGCTACGAAGTCGCGGGCACCGTCGAAGCCGTGGGGGATCAGGTCGATGACGCCTTTGCGCCCGGGACGCGCGTCATGGCGACGACGCGCTTCTGGGGGTATGCGCACCACGTGCGGGTGCCGCAGCACGGGGTCGTCGCGATCCCGCCGGAGGTCGCCTTCGAGACGGCAGCCGCGGTCCCCGTCAACTACCTCACGGCCTACCTCGCGCTGGTCCACACCGGCGCGGCCAAGCCGGGCGAGCGCGTCCTCGTGCACGGCGGCGCGGGGGGCGTCGGCCTCGCCGTTCTGGATCTCTCCCGAGACCTCGACATCGAGTTGTATGCGACGGCCGGTAGCGACGAGAAGTGCCGGCGGCTCGAGTCGCTGGGCGTGACCAAGGCGTTCAACTACCGCTCAGAGGACTGGGCCGTGGCGTCCCGCAAGGCCCTACGCGGCGGAGGCTTCCATTTGATCCTCGACCCGCTGGGACCCGTGTCGTTCCAGAAGGGCCTGACGATGCTCGAGCCGCTGGGACGGATCGTCTGCTACGGCTTCTCCGATCTCGTCGAGGGCACGAAGCGCAAGCTGTGGAAGGCCGCCACGAAGTTCCTTACGGCGAGCAAGTTCAACCCGATCACGTTGATGAACAAGAACCACGGCGTGCACGGCCTGAACCTTGCGCAGCTGTTCACCGAGCGCGACCTCCATCGCCGTGCCATGGATCAGATGGGGACGCTGATCGCGACCGGGACCATCCGGCCCACGATCGACCGCACCTTTCCTCTCACGGCTGCGGGGGCGGCCGATGCGCATACCTACCTGCACGAGCGCCGCAACTTCGGCAAGGTGGTCCTCGTTCGCGGCTGAGCGTCCCCCCGAGTGCGAAATCGCGCAGCAATCTGTTGGATCGTCCGCGGTTTTCGCATTCCTCAATGGGGACGGCTGTCCGCAGCGCGCCAGCGTTTCGGGCGTCCGGCCCCGCGCGGGCGTCCGCGGGGTTCGGAGTCGCCCGAAACGGTCGGATCCGCACCGTGCGGTTTCCCACGGCCTCGGTGGCGCGGCCCCAATCGGATCCCAAGTAATGGACGTTTGCGGGAGTTCTTGGCTCTCTTGACGACTTTGGGCCCGACGGTTGCGTAGGTGAGGGCTCCGGCATTCGCCTCCCCCCAACGATCGGAACCGCCCTGATGAGTATCGGCACCCCCCGCCCTGACGACGTGATCACTCTCCCCGTCGCCGCCACCCTGCTCGGTGTCGGCCCCACGACGCTGAAGCGCTGGAGCGACCAAGGCCGCATCCCGCATACACGTACGCCCGGTGGTCACCGCCGTTTCCTGCGTAGCGCCATTCTCGACTTTCGTACGCTCGTCGACCCGCGCGCCAGCGCTCCGGTGACCTACACGCCCCTGAGCCTCCGACTCGGCGAGCCGTCCGAGTGGGTCGATCGCACGAGCTCGCTCGTGGACGCCGATCGCATGGAGGCGGCGCTCGTCGCGCTGCGCCCGACGCACGACCACTGGGGCACGATGGCTGACGCCGTGCTCGGCGACTTCGTGCAGGGCCTGCGCATGCGCCATCGCGATGGCCGACTCTCTGAGGGCTCTTGGCACGCACTCTCGCGCAGTCTCGTACGGAGCGTGATTCGCGTCTCCGGACGCCTCCGCCCGCGTGCGGGCTCCCAGGTGGCCCTGCTGGCGAGTCCCGGAGGGTGCGCGGGCAGCCTGCTGGTGGCGCTCGCCGAGGCCGTTCTGCGTGAGTGTGGCTACACCGTGCTCGGGCTTGGTTCGGTGCGCGAGCCGGGCGTCCTCGAAGAGGTGATCGCCGAGCAGCAGCCGCACCAGGTGGTGCTGCTCGCCGACGCCGAAGCCGACTCCCACGAGTTGGTTGCACGCCTGCGCGGCGTCGGCCAGGCCGCGGCCCGACGCGGCACCGAAGTGTGGCTCGCGGGTGGTGCATCGTGGCCCATGATCCACGGCGCCCGGCGCATGACGTCGTTCACGGCACTCCACGACCTCGCCGCCATGCGCATCGGTCGTGATGAGGATGTGCGCGCCGGCACGTAGTCTCTGTGAACAGGTCTCCGTGAGCATGACTCTGTAAGCAGAGGCTGCCGAGCGGAGACCGTCCCCGGTGGTGAGCCTGCCGTAGGCCTGCTGCCGGGGGCTACTCTGCCTTCGCGCGCCCGTCGGCGAGCAGCTTCTTCTTGATGGCCGTGGCCTGGGCTCGGCTCTGCGAGTCCGGCGCGCCGGACTCGGAGGTGATGCCGTTCTCGCAGGCGGCGCACAGGTCATGCAGATCCTGCCAGCGCTTCGTCTCGTTGAGGATGCGGGCGAGATTGTTGAAGGCGTCCTTGTAGCCGTCGTCTGTGTACTCGAGGGCCAGGCGGTAGTAGCGCTCGGCCGTCTCGTAGTCCCGCGTGGGCTTGTAGAACTGATACATCAGACCGGTATCGCTGATGATCTGCGCCTCGGAGTAGCGCTGGGCCCAGTTGTAGGTCTGCTCCTTCTCGGCCGTCCACTCGCCGAGGATGTCGCTCGCTTCGGTGTACGCCTGGGTCGAGGCCTTGAGGATCGGGATCCAGGCCCGGTCCTCGCGGCTGCTGACGTAGGCCTCTCGCAGGATGAACGCGAGGTTGTTGCGTAGCCACGCCATCTTCGGGGCGGCCTTGCGCAGCGGAGCGAACTCCTTGATGACCTGCTGGGCCGCCTTGACGCTCTTGCGCGCGCGCTGCTCGGCGCCCGCTTCCATGATCTTCTTCTGGATGGCGCCGGCCGCCTGAGCGTGCGTCGGATCGGCCTTCAGGGCCTCGTAGTAGGCCGCTTCGGCCGCGACCGTCTCGCCGATCTGATCGGCGCAGACGCCTGCGAAGTACCAGCCCTGGGCCGGCGCTACGGCGACGGCGGCGTAGCGCTCGAACAAGCTCTGGGAACTCCGCCAGTCTTGCGCCTCGTAGCGGTTGACGGCGTAGAACCACAGTGCCCATTCGTGCTTGGGCTGCTTGGCGATGAGCGCCTTCAGGGCCTGGACGTACACCTTCGGCGTGTGGGTGTAGAGGCTCTTGAGGCCCGTGAACGGTGCCTTGCTGGTTGCGTCGATGGCCGCCGCGCTGCGGTAGGCGTCGCCGGCGGTCTGGATGTTGCCCGCGCCGCCCAGGTAGGTCGAGGCGTAGGCGAGCTGGATCCACACATCGGGCTCCTTGCCCCCGACATGGGCGCTGGCCTGGTAGGCGCCCTGCGCCTTGCGAAAGAGCTGTGCGGCTTCCGGCGTGAGCTTGTTGCCCCCAGCGGCAAAGGCATCGCGGGCCTGGAGATAGAGCGTCTGGCCCTTCCAGAACAGGGCGCGCGTCGGCGCCTTGGGCTTCATCGCGAGGAACTCATCGACCGTTTCGATCGCCTTCGCGAAGTCGCCGACCTGGTAGTAGGTCTGCGCCAGACCGGCTGCGGCGAGGTCGGAGTCCGGCGCGAGCTTCAGGGCGGCGGCGAAGTTGTCCTTCGCTTCGACGTCGTAGCTCTTCTTCGCGAGGGTGTCTGACTTCGCCGCGCTGGTGGCGAGGCAGATCGAGCCGAGGCCGACGAGCAACTCGGCGTCCTTGGCGTTCGCTTCGACGAGCCCCCGGAGGGCGTCCTCGGCCGCTTGGAAGTGGTCGGCTCGCCCCGCTCGAATGGCGGCATCGGCCAGCCCGAGTGCGGCCTCCTTGCTGCGCGGACTCTTGTCGAGGACCGTGGCCCACGCGTCGGCAGCCAGCGCCCAGCGGCGAGCGCTCGCCGCGGCCTTCGCGTCGTCGATCGGCGCGGCACGGGCCGGCTCGGCGCCGAGGGCCACCAGGAGGAGGAGGGCTGCGGCGAGACGGCTCAGGGCGCCTCCATGGGCCAGGCGTCGCGGGGACGTCCCCTGCAGGCTGCGATGGTTACCGGTCATTCCCGTACTCCTAGGGTCAGGGCCCGAACTAGCGGTCCTCGCCGTCGTCTTGGGCGACTGCCTGCATGATACGTGCCCGGGCCGCGTCCATGTCGCGCCGGGCCGCCGCACGCTTCTGCTCGTCGGGCACGAGGACCGTGGCGCCGTCGGCGTCTTGCTCCTCCCGCAGGATGGCGTCCTTGGCCTCGCGGGCGATGCGGTACCAGCGCCAGTCGTGATCGACGCCCGTGAACACGTAGGTGTAGAGCCGGTGCAGGTTGGGCGCGTAGGTGTCCTTGAACCCGTAGTCGGTCATCTCGAGGGCGCGCACGTAGAGCGACTCCGCGAGCGCCGCATCCTGCACCTCGATGAAGTAGTGCACGATCAAGCCGTAGTCGTTGACGATGCCCGCGAGGTTCCACGCCTGGGCCTCGTCGAGCTCGATGTCGTTCTCGGCCGGGATGAGCGCCGTCGCCTCGGCGTAGACCGCAACACAGCGCTTGAGGAGCGCCAGCGTGTCGGCGGGGGCGTCGGGCTTGATGCGCTCGATGCCGCCGCGGAGCTTGGTCGTGTGGCGGGAGACCATGTCCCGCAGGATGAAGCCGTAGTTGTTGCGGATGTATGGGTCCCGCGGCAAGAGGCGCAGAAGCCGCTCGTAGATCTCGGCGGCGCGCGCCGGCTTGCTTGCGACGAAGCGCTGGGCCGTGCCTTCGATGCCGCCACGCGCAGCCCGATTCGTGGGATCGAGCTTCAGCGCCCGCGCCCAGTGGTCGAGGGCCGCACGGGTTGCGCCGACCTGTCGGAGGGCCTCGGCAACCAAGACCCAACCGGCCGGGTCCTGCGGAGCGCGATCGAGCCGGCGGTTGGCGCTGCGCAGGGCGTCGCTGACCTGCCCCGCCTTCCAGTGCGCGGCCACCGTGGCGTCCAAGGCCGCGACGTCGGTGGGTGTGCGGGCGGCCAGCTCCGCGAGGGCGCTGAACAGCGCCTGCGCATCGCGCGCATGGAGGCTGGCCAGGCCGCGCAGGACCATGGACGCTTCCTTGGTACCGCTGGCGTAGGTGGCGCGGTAGGCGGCGTCGGCTGCCTGGATCTCACCGAGGCGATGGTGGGTCCAAGCGAGGCGCAGCCGGGCTGCGCGACGGACCCCTGCGGCGAGCACGTCCGAGTCGGCCGCGGTGGCCAGCGATGTCGCTGCTGCACGGAGGGCGCCCGCAGCCTCCGCCGTCACGCGTCCCGACGCGTCCGTTGGCAACGCGCTGCCCGCGTCGTACTGGAGGCGACCCGCCAGGGCCTCGAAGCGGGGCGAGACGGTCTCCACGGCAGCGCGGTGCGCCGCCATGCGCTTCACAGCCGCCGCGAGGTCGCCCTGGGCGTACAGCGAGGCCGCGGCGAGGCGCGCCGCAGTCTCGCCGTAGGGGGAGGTGGCCGGCACCCGGTCCGCGCGTGTGGTCGCGTCCGCGAAGTAGAAGCTGATGACGCGGCTGCCCGTGCGCAGACGCAGGCTCTCCTCGGCGAGGCCGAGGTACGCGAAGCCCAAAGCGAGGTCGAGCGCGGGCGGGGCGCTCTCCAGTGTGCCCTCGAGGGCCTCGGCGGCAGCGCGAACCGTGTTGATGAGGTCGATGTCGGGCAAGGCGCGCGCGAGCTGCGCGGCGCGCAGCAACGCGGTCGGCTCGCGGGGCTCCTTCGCATCCAGCCAGGTTGCCAGCGCCTGGCGGGCCTTGACCTTCTGCCCGGCAGCCGCGTGCGACTCGGCGGTGTCGAGGGAGTCCGCCAAGGCAGGCTGGCTGGCACAGGCAAGCGCGATCAGGAGGCAAAGAGCAGTCCAACGCATGCTGCGCAGCATACCGCTCTGGCCTGCGCAGGTGTATTCTCCGCGGGTCGATGCCGCGGACCCCGCACTCCCCCGTGACCGATCTCCTGCGCACGCTCGGTCTCGAGGCCGACGCGGGGGAGGCCCTGCACGCGCAGGTCGCTCGCGCCCTCGAGGCGAGTACGCGTGCGACGAAGCCCAAGTCTGCGGCCCTGGCGAAGGCGCGGAACCTGGCGAACCAACCCCCGGCCGCGACCATCGAACCGCTGTTGCTCGTGCCGGTGATCCTCGCGGTGCGGGACGCACTCAAGCGCGGAGAGCGGGGCGGCCGGACGTCCCGAGCCCGCCAGGAGCGTCTGGACCGGGCGGCCGATGCCGCGCTGCGTGCCTTGGCCGGCGCGGGCGCTTCGCCCAAGAGAGCGGCGGGGACGCGCCCGCGGGGATCCACGGCCGATCCCGAGGCGGCGCGCAGTGTCCTCGAGCGCCTCGTGACGCTGACCCCGGATGCCGTGATCACCCTGCGCGAGTCCGGCAAGCTCGGGCGCTGGAGCGTGGCGGCCTCACGCCTGACGGGGCGGCGCCGGTGGGAGGTCCATCGCCGCGGGGCCGCCTCGATCTTCCAGGACAAGACGTTGCTCGACACGGTGCTGGCGGTGCTGGACGCACGCGGACGTGTGGCCGACCGCGAAGCCATCCTGGTGGGCCGAGACGGAACCGACGTCCCCGTGCGGATCTACGGGGCGCGCCTCAAGGGCCCCGTGGGTAGCGAGGGGGCTCGCGCCGCGGATCCCGAGCGCTACCTCTTCCTGCTGCAGGACCGCAGCGAAGTGCATCACATTCGGCGGCGGCTCATCGAGACCGAGAAGCTCTCCGCGATGGCGAAGATCGCCGGCAGCGTGGCGCACGAGTTCCGGAACCCGCTCAACTCGCTGTTCCTTTCGACGGACTTGCTCGAAGACGAGCTCGAGGGACACGACGACGTCCAAGAGTCGATCGCGCCGACGCTGCTCGCAATCCGGGAGGAAATCGAGCGACTCAACCAGATCATCACGCACTACCTGGCGCTGTCCCAGGTGGCGGGGGCCCATCCCGAGGAGGTCGATCTGCGGGATGTGGTTGCCGCCTTTGCCAGCGACAGCGCGGAGCGCTTGGCCGAACGCGACGTCGACCTGCGCGTCAATCCGGATGATGGCGACTGCCGTATCACCGCTGACCCCAATCAGTTGCGACGGATCCTCGTCAATCTGGTGGAGAACGCGGTCGATGCTCTCACGCTCCCCAGCGACGCCGAGGAGGAGGGGCGCCGCCCGCGCCGATCGAGCATCACGCTGCGCCTGCGGCGCATGCGCCGGTCCGTGAAGCTCACAGTCAAGGACAACGGCCCCGGCATTCCGGAGGACATTCGCGAGCGCGTGTTCGAGCCGTTCTTCACCTCCAAGGCGGGCGGTTCTGGCCTCGGCCTCTACCTGGTGCGCGAGATTGCGCTCGCCTCCGACGGCACGATGTCCCTCTCGAGCAAGCCCGGGCGTGGCACCTCCGTCTCCATCCGCTGGCCGTACGCGCGCACGAACGACGAATGAGCCATTGGGCGCGGGGGACGCGCGCTGCATAATGAATGCGCGCCATCCCGGAGTTTGTGTGCACGTACCCGACGACAAAGACGCCCTCGGAAAGGACGCCCTCGGAAAGGACGCCCTCGGAAGGGATGTCCTCGGCAAGGACGCCCTGGGCAATCCCGTCCCCGGAAGGGCTTCACTCGCCAAGGACGCTCCCGACGCCAGCGCGCCTGTCATTTTGATCGTCGACGACGATCGCAACGGCCGGGAGTCCCTGCGACGTGGCTTGGCACGCGATGGCTACGAGGTGCTCACGGCAGAGAACGGCAAGATCGCGCTCGCCATTGCGCAGGACAACCCCATCGATCTCGTCTTGACGGACCTGATCATGCCGGGACTCGGCGGACTCGACTTCCTCGAGGGGCTTGCCGTCGTGCAGCCCAACACGCCGGCCATTCTCATCTCTGCGTTTGCCAGCGTGGACACGGCGGTGAAGGCCGTCCGGCGTGGCGTTCAGGACGTACTCGAGAAGCCCATTCGACTCCGCGACGTCCGGCGTGCCGTCAAGCGCGCGATCTCGGCCCGACCCGTATCGGCTTCGCGACGCAGGCCGCCCCCTGCGGCACCGGTGCTGCCCCTACGCGGTTCGCACGGACGCACCCTGGTGGGCCGCAGTCCCGCCTTCCTGAAGATGCTCGACGTCGTCGATCGCGTCGCGCCGGTGAACACGACGGTGTTGGTACTGGGCGAGAGCGGGACGGGCAAGGAACTCGTGGCGGAGGCGATCCACCAGCGCAGCGCTCGGGCCCACGGCCCGCTGGTGAAGGTGGCGTGTGCCGCGCTGGCGGAGGGCGTGCTGGAGGCGGAGCTCTTCGGCAACGAGCGTGGGGCGTACACCGGAGCCCATGAGCGCCGCAAGGGCCGCTTCGAGCTGGCCCACGGCGGCACGCTCTTCCTCGACGAGATCGGCGAGCTCAGCCCCGCCCTGCAGGTCAAGCTG
This sequence comes from Planctomycetota bacterium, assembly GCA_029259795.1. Lineage (GTDB taxonomy): Bacteria > Planctomycetota > PLA2 > PLA2 > JAEUHO01 > JAHEIK01. The sequence goes on along the minus strand of JAJDEM010000057.1, from coordinate 970 downwards.
CTGCGCGTCCTCCAGGAGGGCGAGTTCGAGCGTGTTGGCGGCGCCGAGACCCTGCGCTCGGACGTTCGGGTCATCGCTGCGACGCACCGCACGCTCGACAAGGAGGTCGAGGCGGGTCGCTTCCGCGAGGATCTCTACTGGCGGTTGAACGTGATCGCCGTACGGGTGCCTCCCCTGCGCGAGCGCCGCGAAGACATCGTGCCCTTGGCGGAGCACTTCCTCGCGAAGGCCCGGGCGTCGACGGGGCGCGACAGTCCGCGCAGCATCGACGAAGGTGTGCTCGATGTGTTCTGCGCAGCCGCCTGGCCCGGCAACGTGCGCGAGCTCGAGAATGCCGTCGAGCGAGCGGTGGTGCTCACGCGGGGCGACTGCATCCGTGTTGAGGATCTTCCGCAGAACGTGACCGCCGCGGTGTCTGACGACGCCGCGGAGAACGAGCCCGCGCGCGGCGATCCCATCCGCTTCGAGGTGGGGCAGAGCCTGGCGGCGCTCGAGCGCGAAGCGATCTGTCGCACGCTCGAAGCGGTCGGCGACAACCGCGAGGCCGCGGCTTCGATCCTGGGGATCGGTGTCGCGACCCTCTATCGCCGGCTCAAGGAGATGGCCGCCGAGGATGACGCGGGCACAGACGCCGCCGACGCGTAGGTCCCGCGGCCTACGCCGCGAGCGCTCGCAGCGACCTGCGCCCGTCACGCGAGCTTTGTGCCTTGGCCCCCGCTGAAGCAGGCCCCTCCTCAAGCAAGCACAGCCCAAAACGAGAAGCGGCCGCCGCGCTTGCGCGCGGCGGCTGCTTGGGTGAGTGAGTGAGGGCTACTTCTTCTTGCGAGCCTTGCGCTTGGCCGGAGCCTTCTTGCGCTTGGCAGCCTTCTTCTTGCGCTTGGCCGGAGCCTTCTTGCGCTTCGCGGCCTTCTTCTTGCGCTTTGCGGGCGCCTTCTTGCGCTTGGCAGCCTTCTTCTTGCGCTTGGCCGGA
>JAJDEM010000056.1 GCA_029259795.1 Planctomycetota bacterium | reverse complement strand
GGGCTTGCCGTCGCACCAGTGGGAGAACCCCGCCGCCTCCCAGCCGCCGTTGGGGGACTGGTGGGCGTGGAGCCAGCGCAGGGCATCGTCCACCGCGTCGAGCTTCCAGCGCGGCGCGCGCGCGGCGGCTGAGGCCCCACCGCGAAAGCGAAACGCCGACTGGCTGCCGCCGATGGACTCCCAGCCGGAGCGAACCGTGACGGGGTCCTCGGGCTTGTCCCGCTTCGCGACCCGCGGCGGCTCCCGCCGCGTGGGGGCTTTGGCGGCAGGGGTGCGCCCCGACGCGATCCGGACCTCCAAGCGGGGCGCCGCCATGCGGGCGAGGCGCTGCTCGATGGTCGCCAGGCCCGTCTTGCTCATCGCGCCCACGCTGCGGTAGGCGTCCAGTGCCTCCTCGAGTCGGCCGGCTTGCGCGAGGATCTCGCCCTCGTGCATGCGCGCTTCCATCTGCAGCTTGAGGATGGCCAGCATCTCGACCATGGCCTGCTCGCGAGCGCTTACGGGCTCGCTCCCGGCGAGCGGCTCGTCGGCACGGACCGTGGGGGCGCCCCCGAAGAGCAACAGGGCCCCCAGAGCAATCAGGGAAAGGGCACGTAGACGCATGGCCATCACCTCCAGGGGGGCAGAACACCCCGTACCCCAAGGAACGGACCCGCCCGGCGTCGGTTCAGATCCCGCGCGAAATCGGGCCGGGCGCTCAGTGCCGCTCGACGACCGCGTCGCCCTCGAGCGCCTTGATGACCTTGCCGCCCTTGACCTCCACATGCACCGGGGCTGTGACAAACCACTTGGCGGCGGGCAGCTTGGAGGTCTGCACTCCGGGTCCCGTCGGGAGACTGCGCACGTGCACATCGCTGGTGTCACCGGCTTCGACGGGCAGTTCGAGCAGGACCAGCAGGTGGCTCAGCTCGCCCAGCGCGAGGTTCTCCAGATGCTCGGCGCAGACCGGGCAGGTCGCGCTCCAGAGGATGATGACGCCCTCCTCCAAGCGCTGCTCGGGCTGGAGCAGCGGATAGAGGCTTGTCTCCTCGAGCGGCTGCCCGCGCCAGCTCGCGACATCGAGCTCGATCCAGGCGTCGGCGGAGCCGCCGCCCGTGACGACGTCCTCTGTCGTGGCCTCGCGGTCGAGGATCCACGGCAGCGTGAGGCTCCCGAGCAGGAGCAGCGCCGTCAAGGCCCAGGGCAACTCGCCCTTGTCTCGCTCGAGGCGCCACGGCCGCACGAGCACGAGGAGAGCGAAGGCGATGCCATCGATGATCAGCATCACAAGCGGGCTGATCGTGACGGCCGTGCCGAAGCACCCGCAGCTCTCCTCGCCACCGACCACCTGCGTGATCAACACAACGAGGAAGATCCCCGTGAGCACTTTGGCCGGGAGCCAGCCTCGCGACGGACGCAGGAGCGCCAAGCCGCCGACCAGCAGCTCGACGGCAATCGCCAGTTGGAGGAGAAGACCCGCCCTGAGCGGCAGCTTCAAGATGACATCCGGCAGGTCGGCGGGGGTCCCGTAGAGCAGCTTCAGGAAGGCGCCCGCGAGGATCCAGAGGCCGACCAGGCGGGTGATGATCGCGGGGAGGCGCATGGGCGCTCATCCTACGGACGCAGTGGGCGAGCGACTCGATCCTTTGGCACGCTGTGCCCGATTGACGCTCGCGGGCCCCAGACTACGCTTCGATGCCCAGGAGACGTCATGCCCCAGATCAACTTCCACGACCTGCACGCCGAGACCCCCGACCCCGAGCAGGTCGCCGCCCAGTACGGCGAGTTTGAAACCGCCTTCGACGCCGCCGCCGACGACGCGGGTCGCCGCGTCGTTCTCGAGCGCTGGGAAGGCCTGCGTCGCGAGATCCAGACCTGGAGCAGCCTCGTCGGGCTGCGCTTCCAGCAGGACACGCGCGACGCCGACCGCAAGGCCGCGCTGGCGCAGCGCGACGAGATGTCGCCCAAGCTCCAGGAGCTGGAGACCGGCTTCATGCGCCGGGTGCAAGGCAGTCCGCACGTGAAGGAAGTCGCTGATCACTTCGGCAATCATCTGCTCGACATCTGGGGCTGTGCCGTTGCGAGCTACGACCCGGCCATCGAGGCCGAGACCATCGCCGAGTCGAAGCTCGCCTCCGCGTACACCGAGCTCGTGTCCTCGGCGACGTTCGAGTACCAGGGCGAGACGCTCAACCTCTCGCAGCTGGCGAAGTTCTCGCAGAACCCGGACCGTGCGATTCGCCATGGCGCGCTGCAGTTGCGTCACGGTTGGTTCGAGGCGAACGCGGCCGAGCTCGACCGGCTCTACGACGAGCTCGTGAAGGTCCGGGCCAAGCAGGCCGAGAAGCTCGGCTACAAGAACTTCATCGAGCTTGGCTACAAGAAGATGGGTCGCACCGACTACAACGAGGAAGACGTTGCGCGCTACCGCGACGCCGTTCGCGACCACGTCGTTCCGCTCTGCACACGCATCCGCGAGCGCCAACGCGAAAACCTCGGCCTCGACGAGCTGATGGCGTGGGACGAGTCGGTCCACGACCTGCGCGGCAACCCCGTGCCCAAGGGCGACCACGACTGGATGATGACGCGGGCGCGCGCCATGTTCGACGAGATGGGGGAGGAGCTTGGCAGCTTCTTCCACCTGATGGCCGATGGCCATCTGCTTGACCTGAAGTCGCGGGAGGGCAAAGCGGGCGGCGGCTTCTGCACGAGCTTCCCGTCCGTGGGCGTGCCGTTCATCTTCGCCAACTTCACGGGCACCAAGGGCGACGTCGAGGTCTTCACGCACGAGGTCGGCCACGCGTTCCAGAACTACTCCAGCCGTGGCAAGGCCACCGTGGACTACATGTGGCCGACGTCGGAGGCGGCCGAGGTCCACTCGATGAGCCTCGAGTTCCTTACCTGGCCCCACATGGAGAAGTTCTTCGAGGACGATGCCGAGCGCTTCCGGCAGGGGCACCTCACGGAGTCGCTGCTCTTCTTGCCGTACGGCGTCGCCGTCGATCACTTCCAGCATCTCGTCTACGCAAACCCGGATGCGACGCCGGCCGAGCGCCTCGCGATGTGGCAGCAGATGGAGGAGACCTACCTCCCGCACCGCAAGTGGGGGGATCTCGAGCGGCCGAAGGCCGGCGGCTTCTGGCAGGGCCAGATGCACATCTACCACGTGCCCTTCTACTACATCGACTACACGCTCGCGCAGGTGTGCGCGCTGCAGTTCTGGGTAAAGGCCCAGGAGGATCGCCCCGCGGCGATGGAGGCGTACAAGACGCTGTGCGCGCGCGGCGGCGAGGCGCCCTTCCAGGACCTCGTCCGCTCGGCAGGGCTCATCAGTCCGTTCGATGAGGGCTGCCTCAACGATGTCGTGGCCAAGGCCAGCGAGACGCTCGCGCTCTGATCCCTGCGGCTGAGGGCGCCCAGCGACCGCCAATCGTCCTAGCCGACCCCCTCCGTGGTCTCGGGGTGGGTTCGCGGTATCCTGCGGCCTCGCTTTGCTTCCCCCCGTTTTGGAGTCTTCCCGTGCGATCCACCTGCCAGCGCCTGTTCGTACCGTTCCTCTGTGCCGCCGTGGCCGTTGCGGCCCTCGCGTTTGTCGCCGGGACGGACGCCGTCGACGCCGCCAACACCCGCGGTGCCAAGGCCCCCGAGATCGCGATCACCGACGGCATCAACGGCGTGACCGCCAAGACGAAGATCGGCGACTACAAGGGCAGCGTCACGTTGTTCGTCCAGTGGCTGCCCGTGTGCCCGCACTGCAAGAAGTTCATGCCCCAGGTGCACGCGCTCCAGGTCAAGTACGCCAAGCAGGGGCTCAAGGTCCTCACGGTTACCCACGGCAAGGTTGCCTGGACCCGGAAGTACCTCGCGTCCAACAAGTGGAACTTCGGCGTCGGCTTTGACTGGACGGGCGTCACCTCGAAGCGCTACGGCATGAAGCGCATGCCGGGTGTCTACCTCATCGGCACGGACGGGCACCTGCGCTCGTACACGGGCAAGCTCGAGGCGGCCATCGTGGCCGAGCTGAAGGCTTCCAAGAAGGCGCCCAAGAAGCCCTGACGAGTTCCGGCCAGCTCCAGCTGGCCAGTTCCCGCAGCCCAGCACCCCGCGGTCGGGTTCTAGGCCGCGCGCGTCTCGTCCGGCCGGTGGGTCAGGACCATCGTGATCTCGTTGCCGCGCGCGTTGAAGCGCACATCGTCCATGAAGGTCCGAATGAGCATCACGCCACGGCCGCTGGCCCTGGTGAGGTTTTGCGGATCCGTCGGATCGGGCAACGAGGCCACGTCGAACCCGCGGCCCTCGTCGCGCACGACGAACGTCGCGTCGGTGAGCGTCATGCGCACGGTCACGTGGACGCGCCGGTCGCAGTACGGGGGGATGCGCGAGCGCTCATCGCCCAGCGCCCGGTACTCCTGGGTCGAGCGCGAGCGGATCGAGGAGTCGAGGTCGAGGTTGCCATGGTCGATCGCATTGGCTAGCGCTTCGGTGAGCGCCGTGCCGACGCGGATCAGGTCGGACTCGCCGCAGAGACTCATCTGCTTGAGGGCGTCTTGCAGGTGGCCAATGAGGGCGCGCGGCCCCGAGGCGTCGTAGCCCAGCTGGTAGTACATCTCCTGATGCTGCAGGTAGGAGCGCACCTTCTCGCGCGTGCGCGACGTAACCGCGACATCGCAGACCAATGTGACCGCCTGCACGAGGTCCTGCTGCAGGCTCGCCTTCGGAACGTAGTGCGCCGCGCCCGCGTGCAGCGCAGCGACGGCGGTCTCCTCGCTGCCGTGTGCCGTCATCAGGATGACCGGGATCTCTGCGTACGAGGTACGCATGGCCTTGACCAGCGCCAGGCCGTCCATAACCGGCATCTTCATGTCCGTAAGGACGAGGTCCGGCCGGTTGTGTTCGACGCAGACGAGGGCGTCCTCGCCGTTCTCCGCCTGCTGAACCGTGAAGCCTGCCGGCTCGAGAAAACCTGCGACAACAGCTCGATCGACCGGCGAATCGTCAACCACCAAGATCGTGGTCATGGGCACTCTCCGTGGCGTGAGTCTACCGCATCGGCGCCTTCGGTGACGGGCCGGGGTTCCTCGCCGTGGATCCCGTGCCGAGCGCGCGGACGACTTGAGGGCCGTGCTTGATACGAATCAAGCACGTGCCAGGGGGCGCCGAGGCTGCGTGGGGCCGCGGGGCCGGCTGGCTAGGGGGGGAGCTGGGCAGCGAGGACACACCGCGTCCAGGCGGCGGCTTCCCGGCGACCCACGCGCACCCAGTGACTGAAGTCGATGAACGAGCTGAGCAGGCCCTTGAAGCGCGCGCGCGTCTCGAAGGCCGGACCCGGATCGCCGTACGCTGCGAGCATCGCTTGGAGCAGCGGCTCACCACCCCACGGATAGATCGCCGCGAAGTCCGAGGCGGGATCGCCGAACGCCGCATCGCTCCAGTCGAGCAGCCCCGCAACGTCATCGCCTGCCAGGAGCAGGTGCTCGGCATGCAGGTCGTCGTGGACGATGGAGGCTGGCCGCCTCGCTGCCGGCGGAACGAGGTCGCCATCGTCGAAGAAGCGTGTCGCTCGGGCGGCCAAGGCGGGCTCCACTTCGGCGACGAAGGGTGCCAGGTAGCGGCGCAGCCGCTGGACGTTCGCGGCCAGCGGCGTGGTCGGCTGGCTGAGCGCCTCGCGTACCGCCGCTGGCGGCTCGAGTGCGTGCAACTGGCGCAGTTGCGCGCCGAGGCCGGCCCCGAGCCGTGCCAGGTCGACGCGGTCAGGGTGCCGTGCGGACGCGTTGACGCCCTCGAGCTTCGCGTACCCGGAGAAGATGTACGGGAAGGCTTCGGCTCGGAGCTCGCCCCACGCGTAGTTGGGCACGGGTGCGTGGAGGCGTCCGTGAAGCCACGGCAGCAAAATGAGGTCGCGCCGCAGACGGGCCTGCTCTGCCGCGCGGCGCGGGAACCGAAACACCCAGCGTCCAGCCACCTCGTAGGCGTCGAAGTCCCACCCCTCACCGAGCAACACCGTGGGCTCGCCCGCCAGTTCGGGCAGCGCCTCGCCGATGGCGCGGGCCGCGCTGTGCGCGTCGAGCTCGCGATCGGCCGTCCAGGGCTCAGCCTCGCTCATGCGGCCGGTCAGCGCTTCTTCTTGCGCTTGCTCGCAGGGATGAGCTTCTCGTAGGCGCCGAGGAACTTGTCGAGCGGTACGCGAGCCACCGCCTCGGTGATCACCTCGAGCGGCACCGTGTCGATGTCCTTGAAGCGCACGCAGGACTTGCCCATGTCGAGCTTGTTGCCGGTCGCCTTCCACGCCTTCTCGAACCAGGCCCTGTGCTTGGCGTCGCTGTAGACGCACATGAGGTAGAGCGCCATGTGGTTTTTCTGCGATGCCATGCCGGCGAAGGGGACGGGCTGCTTCGGGTCACAGTGGTAGCCATCCGGGTAGCGGCTGTGCGGGACGAACCAGCCGATCATCCCGTACTGGATGCCCTCCTTGTAGCCCTTCGGGAGCCCCTTGTTGATCGCGGCGCGGACCTTCCGAAGGGCCTTGCGGCGGTCTTCGGGCAGGGCGTCGAGGTAGGACTTCGGCGTCAGGGTCTTGGGCTTCTCGGCTTTGCTGGGCATGGCGGACTCCAGGGAAGGGCGTAGCATACGAAAACGTACGCGGTCGTACACTCGGCGCATGCAGCGCTCGGGCCAGATCGCCTTCCTCTGGGGACTCGCCGTCGGCATGCCCCTGCTGCTCGTGGTCGTCGCAGGGGAGCTCTTCGGGTGGCTCACGGCGAGGCATCGGCCATACGAGGGGGACGTCCTGCTGTGGCAGCTGGCGGTGACGGCGCTGCCGTTTGTCGTGTTGGCCGTTCCCGGGACGCTTGTCGCCCGAGCCAGCCGATCTTGGATGGCGGCTGGCATCGCAGGTGCCGTCATGGCTTGCGCGCTCTGGGGCTACTACTACGTGAACGGCTACCGCTACTGGCGCGATCATCTCGCGCGCGGCACGCGACCGGGCGGCGGTGTCGACTTCGGCGTTGCTTTCCTGATGCTGGCCTCGCCGGTCCTCGTGGGCTTGACGATGGCAGCCGCGCACCGCTTCATCACGGTGCGCCAGGGATCCGTCAAACGCGGGTGAGCCAGTGGTCCTTCGCGGCGTTGCCGCCCCGTACCGCACTCAGGTACCCCGACTGCAGCTGCTCGGTGATCGGTCCGCGACCGCCGCTCCCGATGACATGCCCGTCGACCTCGCGGATCGGCGTGACCTCGGCGGCGGTGCCAGTGAAGAACGCCTCGTCGGCCGTGTAGACCTCACCGCGCGTGATGGGTCCGACCTCGACGCGGAGTCCGGCGTCCCGCGCAAGCTCCATGACGGACTCACGCGTGATGCCCGGAAGGATCGAGGAGTCGAGCCCTGGGGTGCGCAGGCTGCCGTCGTTCACGAGGAAGAGGTTCTCGCCCGAACCCTCCGCGACGTTGCCGTGGCGGTCCAGGAGGAGCGCCTCGTCGAAGCCCTTCTCGTGGGCCTCCCGCACCGCCAGCACGCTGTTCAGGTACTGCCCGCAGCCCTTGGCCGTAGTGGGGAACTGTGCGTGGTGGATGCGGGTCCACGAGGAGACAGTGACACGAATGCCCTTCTCGAGCGCCTCGGGGCCGAGGTAGGTGCCCCACGGGAAGGCGGCGACCGCCGTGTTCGTGGGGTTGTCCTTCCAGTACACGCCGAGCGGGCCGAAGCCGATGAAGGCGATCGGCCGGAGGTAACACTCGTCGAGGTCGTTGTCGCGCACGACATCGATGCAACCCTGGATCACGGCGTCCCGGGTATGGGCCATTTCGATCTTGTAGGCGGAAGCCGACTGAAACAGGCGGTCGATGTGCTCCTCGAGGCGGAAGATCGCGAGGCCCTCGGGACCCTTGTAGGCGCGGATGCCCTCGAAGACGCCGGTGCCGTAGTGGATGGCATGGGTCAAGACGTGAACCTTCGCATCCCCGTGAGGGACCAACGCGCCGTTCCACCAGATGCTCTTCGTGCCGTCGCCGCTCATCGCTGCTCCATGGGTGCCCCGGTCGGTCGTGAGTCTACGGGCAGGGGCCACGCCCCGGCCGCGACTTTCGGGCTGCCGGGTCGCTGGCTGGGTGGGCTTTTCAAGCAGGCCCTAGCGGTCAGGGCCGAGCCGTACCCAGGTGAGCTCGTGCTTGTTGTGCCAGAGGTGGCGGATGCGGGAGCCGTCGATCGCGGCGAAGGCGTCGAGGGTGGGCTGGTCCACGTCGCCTTGCAGCTTGATCGTGCAGACGAAGCGCTGACACGTGCCGTGCTCGAGCCAGCGACGCACCATCTCGAGCAGGCGCTTCGGATAGCAAGCCACGTCGCAGAACACCCAGTCCACCCCCTCGAACGCCCGCGGGTCGAGGCCGAACGCGCTCTCCTGCCGAAAGTCGATGTTCGGCAGCGCGCCGATCGCGGGATCGAGCGGCGCCTTGTCGACGCTGATGACGTGCGTGCCGAGCCGCTGCAGCACCCAGGTCCAGCCGCCGGGACAGCTGCCGAGATCGAGGCAGGTGTCGCCGGCCTGCGGACGCTCGTCGAGCAGGGTCAGGATCTCCCAGAGCTTGAGGTAGGCGCGCGTGGGCGGGGTCTGCCTGTCTTCGACGAAGGTCACCTCGCCGTGGGCGAACGCGCTCGAGCATGCCGGCGCACACAGCAGCGTGTCCCGATCGAGCAACGTCCAGGAGCCGAGGGGCGCCTGCGGCCGCGGCGTCGGGAACACCCACGGCTTCGACGACACGTGGGGGAGCTTGGCTTGGAGCAGCTTGGCGCGCCCCTGGCTCTCGTAGGGGTAGTACGCCCAGCCGCGCTGCAGGGCCCGCAGCGCCTTGGCGCCCTCGCCAATCGAGGCGATCGGGATCCGCTCTGGCTCAAGCCAGACGTTCTGGGCCCAGGCGACATCGCGCGCCGGGCCCGGGGCCATCAACAGCCGACCGTAGCGCTCGGAGACGTCACCCAGCTCCGAGACCAGATGATCGATGAAGTCCGGGTGGGCGAGGTATCCGGTCTCGGGCATGGCGAGACTCTAGCCCGGATGTTGCGTGAAGCGTGCGCCGCCTGGCGACCGATCCGCCCAGGGCGCCTGCGCGCCTCCTCCCTGACAGCGGCAAGTTTCTGGGTTCGGCCCGAGCGCCTTCCCTACAATCACGGTACGCCATGACGACTTCCCCCAAGGCCCTCCTCCGGATGACGCGCGCCACGCATGCCGGAGTCTGCGTGGCCTGCGTGCTTGTGGGCGTGCTCATGGCCGGCTGCGGCGATGATCCGGCCAGCGAGCCTGGTTCGACGCCCAAGGCCGAGACATCCGCGAGCGGCAAGCTCCACGAAGCGATGGCCTCGGAGGACTTCTCCCTCACCGAGGAGAAGCGGAAGTACGTCTGGAACACCGAGCACATGTCCCTGGTCCTCAGCCAGGACCTGTTCCCGGCGATCAAGCAGGCTCTCGGTGAGCGCAAGACCGAAGACCTCGCGGCGTTTCTCTCCCCGACTTTTGGGGGCCGCGCACTCCTCGGCCCCGGCGAGGCCCACCAGCGCGGGGCTGTGACGCTGCGTATCTGGGACAAGGCGACAGCGGCCTCCGACGAGCTTGCGGGCGAGGCATTTCTCCGCGCGTTGGTGGCGGCCGGCAAGGCCTACACGACCGTAGGCAAGGTGAGCTGGCACCTCACATCCCTCTTCCCCGAGACCATGGGGACGCTCGACGGGCCCTGGCGGGGCGCATTCGACCTGCACATCCAGGGCGCGCTCGCTGACGGGAGCCGCGCCGAGACGATGCTGCGCTGCGCGATCCGGTTCCGTGCGCTCACCGAGGACCTCGCCCGCCGCAAGGGCTGGATCCAGGCGATCGACATCACCCGCTCCTGGCAGGTCCATACGCGCGCGCCCCTCATGGATGACATCTCGGCAGCTTCGGGCATCGACGAGTCGAAGCTGCACGACAACTGGCGCAGCGCCGAGCCGCCGTTCTACGGCGTCACGGGCAGCCTGATTGGGCTGGACTACGACAGCGACGGGCGCGTCGACCTGCTGGTTACCGACCAGCGCGGGTTCTTCCTCTACAACGCCCAGGACACCGGCGGCTTCCGCGACACGACCGCCCTGGCGGGCCTGCGCTTCAAGGACGGCGAGTTCGTGCGCAGTGCCTTGGTCGCCGACGTCAACGGCGATGGCTTCGAGGACATCATCTTCTATGTCCTCTCCGGCGAGCACGGCTCGGTGCGGCCGTTCGAGAACAACGGCGACGGGACCT
>JAJDEM010000055.1 GCA_029259795.1 Planctomycetota bacterium | reverse complement strand
TCACGGCCGTGCTCGACTTCGGCACCATCGATGTCGGTACATCAGCCGACCTCCAGGCGCGCTTTCGCAATGAGAGCTCCCTCAGCCCCGTCACCCTGACCTCCGCGAACTTCCCGAGCGGGGCCTACAGCGTTGTCGGCTCTCCGTTCCCGCTCGTGGTCGCCCCTGGCGACACCGGGGCCGTGACGATTCGCTTCTCGCCGGTCGAAGGTGGACCCCAGGACGGCACCGCCGATGTCGGCCCGTCCGACATCGGCGGACCCGTGCGCATCCCGCTGATCGGCGCCGCGCCGGGATCCGGCTCCGAGGTCGTGACCGAGTTTGGCAGCCAGACCATCTCCGGCGCGACGACGGCCCAACTCAGCGTGCAGGTTCCCGCGAATGCCATCTCGCTCACGGTCGAGGGCCTCGGGCCCGTAGGCAGCACGTTCGGCCTGGGCGAGTTGCTTGGACCAGGGAACAAGGTCTACGAGAACACCGCGCTCACCGGCGACTACATCTGGCAACCCGGCGCCGAGGTGTTCTCCACGACCGTACCCAACACCGACCGCACCAACGTGCAACTGGTCCCAGGCGGCGGTACCTACGTGTTCCGCATCCGCAGGCTCTCGGGCACTGCCACCAGCGTAGGGGTCCGGGCCATCGTCGAGCTCCGCTCGGGCGGCACGGATAGCTTGATCGACCTCAACATCCATCTCGCGGACGGGCTCTCGGTGACCGCAGCCAGCGCGCCGTCCGACAGTCGGCTGCAAGCCATCCTCACGCAGATGGACTCCATCCTCGGCCAGCAGAGCGTGCGGCTCGGCGACATCGACTACTACGACGTTGCCGATGCCGAGTACGACGAGGTGACATCTGCCGGCGAGTTCAGCCAGATGCTGCAGACCACGAGCGGCGCAACAGCCACGCGGCTCAACCTGTTCTTCGTGCGCACGGCCCTCGGTGGCGGCGTGGTGGGTGTGTCCGCAACGGTCGCCGGCCCCAAGCGCAACGGCACGACGCTCTCCGGTGTCATGTCGGTCTACTCGAACTTCAGCACCAACGTCATCGGCTTGATCGCGGCGCATGAGGTCGGCCACTTCCTGGGTCTCTTCCACACGGTGGAGCAGTCGGGCGACCACGACTTCGTTGATGACACAGCGGACTGCCCGGCTACGGGCACCGATGCCACGTGCCCCACGGAGGGCGGCGGCTATCTCATGCATTGGCAAGCCGTGGGCGGTGCCTCGCTCACCGCGGGGCAAGGCACGGTCCTTCGCGCCCACCCGCTGCTGCGTCCGCAGCCAGGCGGCGGCGCCCCCAAGCCCACGCCGCTCGCGGGGCCGACCATGACGCTCTGGGATTGGGTGCTGCTGACCTCGCTCAGCAACTCGTGGTGCGGTACCTGCGCGCCGGACACGCTGCGCTAGCACCTCGCGCCCGCCGAATCGAAACGCACCCCCACCCAAGGTCCCGGAGCCTGCCCCCGGCCCTAACAGCTTGAAATGCAGGCACTTGGGTCGGTTTGGAAACAACGTTACCGGGTGTTACCGTACGGAAATGCCCATTGGTTCGTGACCCCATCGACCTAACCGGTTACGTTTCAAGAGGATAGGGACAGAACGAAGGCTCTCGTTCGCGAGGGCATGGCATTTGTTCTGCCACAGGCGTCGCGGCAGGTTTCGCGGCACGTCAGACAGGTCTTTCGGAGGTCTCCATGCGCATCCGCTCCTTGTTCTTGCCCCTCGCTCTTGCTTGCCTTGCCGCTCATCTGGCTCGGTACAGACGCGTGGTCCTGCATCCGCTTCAAGGCCCCGGGTGGCTCCGTCAAGCCTGGCTTGCGTGAGCCCACCGATCCGCCCCCCGAGACCCAGGAGCCGACGGACCCGGACTCGAAGGAGCCGACCGACCCGACGACGCCCGGCTCGAAGCCGAGTGCGCCGACGACGCCGAACCTTCCGGGCGCGCCGGCACCGACTACCCCCGGTACGCCGAAGGTTGGCGGCACCGGCCGCAAGGCCCCCGCCGTCGACAACACCACCTGGGAGACCTGGTGGGAGCTCAACCGTGTCGAGTTCTTCCCCCACCGCTGGGTGGGTGCCGTGGTCTCGCCCGAAGACGGTGAGCTTGTCCGTGCTGGCCCGCAGCACCTCCACCCCGACGTGGTGAAGAGCAAGGTGTGGCCGGTGCTCATGGCCACCAAGGATCACAAGCACGCCTTCGTCCAGGAGGCCGCGCTCATCACGATGGGTCGCGTCGCCGCCAACGAGGAGCAGCGCGCCGAAGCCCGCACGATCCTTCTCAAGAAGCTCAAGCACCGCAACCACCTCATCGCGCGCTCGGCTGCCCTCGGCCTCTTCTACGTTGCCGATGAGAAGACCATCCTTCCGATGTACCGCGTCGCCAGCGACGAGAAGACCGAGGAAGACGTCCGCGCCTTCCTTGCGCTCACGATGACGAACCTCAAGCACCCCATGGCTGCCGGCCTTCTCAAGAAGATGGCTGACACCAAGAAGGGCTACTACGAACTCGTCGGCTCGGCCCTCATGGGCCTCGGCTACAACGGCATCGAAGAGGACAAGACGGTTCCCGAGTTCCTCTACGACGTGGCGTTCCGCCGCAAGAACACTCGTTCGAAGTATCGCGCCCTCGCCGTGGAGTCGTTCGGTCGCATCGGCGACCTGCAGGTCGGCATGGAGCCGATCCTCAAGGGTCTCACCGACCGCGACTCCGAGGTCCGCCGCTCCGCGGTCATCGCGCTGGGGGTCCTCGACTACCGCACCAATGCCGAGCGTGAGATCGAGAAGATCCGCGCACCGTACGAAGAGTTCGTCGGCGTCCCGATGACCCCCGACGACGAGGCACGCATCACCGCCCTGAGCGGCATGATCCCCGGCGAGCGCAAGCTGATGGTCAAGACGGTGAAGAACATCGTCAAGAAGGTCGGCGATGCGATGAAGAAGGACAGCGACGGATTCGTCCGCCGCATGGGTGCCATCACCCTGGGTCGCATGTACGTGCAGCACCCGTCGGGTCTCATCGCTCGCTTCCTGAACGCCGAGGTCAAGCGCGATCGCGTCGGCATGCGTGAGTACGCCATCCTCTCGATGGCGATCGGTGGCATCGACGGCACCGACAAGCTCGCCTACGAGATGGTCAAGAGCCGCAACCCGTCCTCGCGCGGCGCGGCCTGCATCGCTCTCGGCATCTTCGGCAACCCCGATCGCGTGGGCAACGTCCGCGGCGCGGCCACCCGTGCCAAGGCGGACCTGCTGCTTCAGGGGCTCGTTGCCAAGGACCCCCACCCCTTCATCCGCGGCTACGCGTCCTTGGGCGCGGGCATGATCGGCTCGGCCAAGAGCGCCGAGGCCATCCTCAAGATGGTCCGCACGACGAAGACACCGGAAGCGCGCGCCTACGGCGCCTTGGGTCTCGCTCTCCTCGGCACGAAGAAGGGTTCGACGGACATCGTCAACTTCATCAAGTCGAAAGAGCAGATGCGCAACGGCTTCGTTGCCAGCCACATGGTGTACGCGCTGGGTCTTACGAAGGATCGCCGTCAGCTTGACGACCTCCTGAAGCAGGCCATGGATGACCACGACCAGTACGTCCAGGCCGCGACCATCGCGGGCATCGGCTACCTGTGCACGGCGGAGTTCTACCCCCGCCGCCACGAGATGGCCCGTGGCTACAACTACATGCTCAACATGGACTACATCGAGACGTATTTCTACAAGCTCTAGGCTTCTACAAGCTCAAGGCTGTAGCAGCAGCTCGAACGACCTCGGGGCGGCTTCGGCCGCCCCGTTGTCATTTTGCGCGGCGGCTTCGACCGCCCCGTTGTCATTCTTGGGTTCTGACCGCGCGTCCCGAGCATAGGACCCTCGCTGAAGCCCAGGGGCCACAGCAGCGTACGCGGGTACCCGAAGACCCCGCCTCGGGGGTGCAGATCGGACCCGGTCGTAGGGCTGCTGCGATGCAGCGGCCGACCAGAAGCGGTATCCTGCCTGCGGATGCGGGAGAGGGTCATGCGATCGAAGTTGGTGATGCTGATCGCCGCCTGTGCGGGCCTCTACTTGGTTCTGCCGTCCGACCCTGTGGCAGCCGGCGAAGAACCCAAGCAGAACGCACGTCCGTCCAAGGCGGCGGCAGTGCAGCAAGCAAAGAAGATGGAGGAGCGGCTCGCCGACCTCTACCAGCGTGCGAAGCTCGCGGAAGCCGTTCCGCTTGCCCAGGAACTGCTGCAACTCCAAGAGCGAACCCACGGCGCCGACAGCGAGCCGGTGGGCGATGCCGCGAACATCCTTGGGCTGTTGCTCCACCGCCAGAACAAGCTCGACGCCGCCCAGTCCCATTTCGAGCGCGCGCTCAAGATCTATACGCGGGTGCTCGGAGACAAGCACAGCGCCGTCGCCGTGGTTCTCGACAACATGGCGGGCGTCCTCTCCTCGCGCGGGCACTACGCGAAGTCTCTGGCTTTGGGCAAGCGCGCGTTGGCTCTTCTCAACAAGTCTCTCGGGTCGGATCACATCTCCGTGGCCGTCTCGAGCCACAACTTGGCGCAGCGGCTCTACCTCAGGGGTCGCTATGCCGAGGCGAAGCCCCTCTTCGAACTTGCACTTGCGACGCATGCCAAGGTCCACGGAAACGATCACCCGTCCGTAGCTCGGATTTCGAGCAACTTGGCGTTCGCCCTGAAGGCCCTCGGTGACAACCGAGAAGCCCAACGCCTCTGGAGCCGATCGCTCGAGGTCTGTGAACGCAGCCTGGGACCGGATCACCCTGCTGTGGCCACCGCGCTCACGGGTCTTGCGAGCCTGCATGAAATCCGCGGGCAGCTCGCCGAAGCACAGCCGCTCGCCGAGCGAGCGCTCGCCATCCGTCGGAAGTCTCTCGGGCCCGAGCATCCTGAGACGGTCGCAAGCACGAGGGAGCTCGGATCGCTCCTCCTGCTGCGCGGAGACCACGCCGGCGCCCGCCGTCAGCTTCAGCAAGCGCTAGCCATCCACCGAAGGGTCCTTGGCTCAGAACACCCCGCTGTCGCGAACAGCCTCCTCGCGCTGGCACGATTGGAGATGGCCCTCGCGAACGGAGGGCGCGCCAAGCCCCTCGTAGAGGAAGCGGCACGCATCGTTGAAGAGCGCCACGGGCCCGACCATTCCATGGCAGCCGCGATCCTGGATCTCCGCGCCGACCTCATCGCCGCGCCCTTGGGAAGTGAGGCCGAGTCGAGGCTCCTCGAGCGATCGCTGGCGATCCGAACGAAGGCGTACGGGGAAGATGCCCCTGGCGTGGTGACCAGCCTGCGGAAGCTCGCGTCGCTGCGCTACCGCCAAGGCCTCGTGGAGGATTCGCGCAGGCTCTACGTCCGCGCACTGGCAGTACGTACGGCGGCATTCGGGGCGGGCCACCAGAACACAGCATCAAGCCAGCACGATCTTGCCGGGCTGCTCCCGGGCGCGGGAGAGTTCGGAGAGTCCGAGCGACTCTATCGTGCGGCGCTCGCCACGCGCGAGCGGGTGTTCAGCGCGGACCACCACATCACGGCCGATACGCTCAGTGACCTTGCCGTACTCGTGCGGCAACGCGGCGCCATGCGGGAGTCCAGAGACCTGACCGAGCGGGCTCTCCGCATTCGAGAGCGCGTGTTTGGCAAGAACCACCCCACTGTCGCGCTGAGCGTGAACAACCTGGCCGTGTTGCTCGGATCCCTGGGCAGCCAAGGGGAAGCGCGCCGCCTCCATGAACGGGCGATCGCCATCTGGGAATCGACCTTTGGCCGGGACAGCCTCCATGTCGCGACCGGACTGCACAACTACGCGTCTTGGGTTCGATCCGTAGGAGCCCGCGACCATGCGATGAAGCTGGCAGAGCGTGCCCTTGCGATACGAGAGCGATTGCTCGGCAGGACTCACCCAGAGACAGCCCTCTCCGCCCAACTGATGGGACAACTCCTCCAAGACGCGGGCGCGTTCGCTGAGGCGCGCACATACCTGGAACGCACCGTGGCCATCCGTGACGAGGTCCTTGGAGCGGCACACCCGTCGACAGCGGTTGGACGTCACAATCTTGCGGCTGTTCTCCTCCAGCTTGGGGAACACACGAGGGCTCGCGACCTCTTCACGGGCAGCATTGCAGTCCAAGAGCAGATTCGGGTTTCCGACCATCCGGCACTCTCAGCGGCCTACGGCAGCCGGGCCTGGACCCACTTGGCGCTCGGGGAGGCGGCTCCTGCAGAAGCAGACTTTCGAAAGGCGCTTGATCTAGCAGAGAGTCACGCCCTCAGGCTCCTAGGCGCTCGCGGCGGCGGACGCCGCGTCGCTGGAACGCAAGCCGCCCGCAACCAGCTAGACGCCTGGCTATCGGCTTGCGAGTCGTTGGGGCACACGGGCTACGCCGAGGTACTGAGGCTGAAGGGGCTCACGGCCCGCGTGGCCGAGCGCGAGCAGAGCCTCCTGCGCGGCGGGGACACGCAGGTCGCTGCCGTACTCCGCGAACTGGAGTCCGTGGATCGCAAACTTGCCACCATCACCAATGCGTTTCCCGGCCCCACCGCATCAGCGGCCAGTCGCACCCTTTGGCGCGCGGAGTACGGCAAGGCTGCGGCGGAGTGCGAGCGCCTGCGGCTTGCGGTGGGCAAGCGGTTCCCGACCGAACGCGACGCAGCCCACGCGCGGGATGTCCCAGCCCTGCAGGCGCGGCTGCCTCGGGGCACTGCCCTGCTCGACTTTCTACGGACGAGCGACACCTACGTCGTCTGGGTCGTAACCCGAGCCGGAAGCGAGACACGCGTTGCGCTCGGACCTGCCGCCGAGATCGACACCGCAGCCCAGACGTTTGTGGATAGTGTCTCGGATCCAGGAGCCAAGGACTGGGGCAAGGACTCTCGAGCCCTCGGCGCGCTTATCGTGAATCGCATCGCTGGGCATCTGCCGAGCGGCGTTCGGCGCCTCATCGTGAGCCCCGACAGCGTACTTTCCAGCGTGCCGTTCGGTCTCCTGCCCGGAACCGAAGCTGGCCGGTTTCTCGGGGAGCAGTTTCAAGTGGTTCGGGCCACATCCGCGCACCGGCTCATGGCCCAAGCCGAGCGGAGCACCGCCGGGGTTGGAGCTCTGCTCCTCGGCGGCGTGGACTTCGGCAAGGCTCCTGCCCCAAGCAGGGCCCGCCGCCATGCCGACAGACAACGCAGGTCCCGGTTTGCGACGCTGCCAGCTACGCGGGTCGAGATCGCGGAGCTGGCGGCGCAGCTCGGCAAGAACAGCACGAAGTTGACCGGAATGGACGCATCCGAGGCCAGCCTACGGGAGCACGTGCAGGGGCGACGTGTCGTTCACCTTGCCACGCATGGCTACGCTCAAGCCGATCGGCTCGCTGCTCTTCGCAGGTTGCGACCTGCCGCGGACTGGAGCACCTCGACCGAAGAGCGGCACCTTGCGAGTCCCACGGACCCCATGACGTTGTTCGGGCTTGCGCTGGCGGGGGCCAACAACGCTGGCACGGGAGGCGACGATGGCTTGCTCAGTGCGCTTGAGGCATCGCACCTGGACCTCCGCGCGACGGAACTCGTCGTGCTCTCTGCCTGTGACACAGCCGGAGGGGTGGCCGAGAACGGCGAAGGGGTGTCGGGCTTGGTCGGAGCGTTTCAGCTGGCCGGCGCGCAGCAGGTCATCGCTAGCCTCTGGCGTGTCGATGACGAGGCAACGCGGCGGCTCATGTCGGCCTTCTACCGGGCATGGGTCCCTAGGGGAGGCAAACCGGCCCACGCCGCGACCGCACTACGCGAGGCCCAGAGCGTCGTACGCAAGGACCCAAAGTGGGCCCACCCGTACTACTGGTCGCCCTGGGTCATCTACGTCTCCTCTGACTGAGGACATACCGGCTTGGCAGCACGGCCGCAACGACGAGGCGCCAGCGCCAGCATGTGGGACGCTACGCCGACGGCAAGCTGCCCTCCGAGGCGCCCACACGAGGATCCGGCTATCTCACCAGCCCGGACTTCGCGCGCTCGGCGTTGAGTCCTTCGAGGAGCATCGTCGCGATGGCCTTCAGATCCTTGGAGCCGTTCGTCTCGAGGGCCTCGAGCGCCGGGCGGGCCCCCTCGCCAAGTCCGGCGAGGGCATCCGTGGCGTTGAAGCGGACGGGGCCCTCACGGGCAAGCGCCTTGACGAGCACAAGGGCAGCCATGCCAGCCTCGGGGCCCAGGTCGGTCGCACGGGCGAGGTCGGCGAGGACCCCGGCCGCGACGGCGGCGGGCACCTCGGCTTCGCCCTGGATCAGCCCCAGAAGGGGGCCGATGCCGTCCTTGCCACTGTGGACCAGGGCTGCAGCCGCCCCATCGCGCTCCGAGGCATCCTCGCTGGCCAGGAAGGCCGCACAGGCCCTTGCGCCCTTGGGCCCGAGTCGCGCCAGGGTAAAGCGAGCCTGTCGTCTGACGACCACCTCGCTGTCCTCACGGGCCAGAGCTGCCACAGCGTCCGCTGCCGGCTCGCCGGCTCGATGGAGGGAGCGGAGCGCCAGCAGCGCCCCCCACCGCACGCGCACGCGTGAGTCGGCCAGCGCCTTGCTCAGCGGTGGCAGCGCCACGGCTCCCAGGCGCCCAACCGCTTCGCGGGCATGCCGCCGGAGTGGCTCGTCGTCGCTCCCCATCAGCTCCGTCAACACGACGGCCAGACGGGCGGAAGGAGGCGCGAGACGGCCAGCCGCAATGACGGCGGAGATGCGCACCGACGGGTCGTCGTCTTGAAGCAGGCGCAGCAGCCGCGGCGCCGCGCGAATCGGGTCGGTCTCGAGCGCCGCGAGGGCCCAGGCTTGTGCCGCACGTTGCTCAGCGGGTGCGTCGGCCGGCAGGGCGAGCCAGGTGGCGAGGTCCTTGCGTTGGTAGCGCGCGGGCAGCACCGGGACCCTCTTGGAGGTGTCGGCGGACGGCGGCATGCCGTCGCCGCAGCCGGGGATCGCCAGGCTCGAGGCACCCAAGGTCAGGAGGGCCAGTAGCCAGGGAGCGGAGCGGGGGCTCACTTGCGCACCCTCAGCCAGAGCACTTCCGGGGCCGGATCATTCGGACCCACGGTCCACGGAACCGACGCGGTACCCCGCGGCAGGGATCCACGCCGGTGAACGATGCGCACCTCGACGGTCGGCTCCTTGTCGCTGGCGGCGAAGCGACAGATCGCCGTGCGTGCCTCACCCGGCGCCAAGCGCTCGTCGACGATCTCCTCCTTCGGCCACGCGGCCCAGAAGACCGGCGGCGGCATGCCCAGCAGTGGCTCACCGCCGGCGTCCAGGTGCCGCTGGCGAACCCCGAGCACGAACCCGCCGGGCGCGCGCCAATCCCCGGGCGCCATGGCGTCGTCGGTCAGGCCTCGGGTTCGATCAAACAGCACACGATCACCGCCGACCTGCTGCAGCGGCTCGCCTCCGACCTCGGCCCACACACCGACGACCACGTGCTTGCTCCACGTGCCGGTCGGCACCTTGTGGCCGGCGCCGACGTTGGTGACCTTGACGGCGGCGACCCACTCGCCGGTCGTCTCGTCGCGCGCCTTCGTGATGTCCAGACGCAGCGCAAGGGCCCCGAGCGTCGGATCGGCACCGAGGAAGCGGTGGTCGTGCATGGCTTGCGGCTGCCGATGCAGGGCATCCCAGGCCATCTGATCGAGCACGCGGCCATCCTCGCTGACGCTCACCGCTCCAGGCATGTGGCAGTCCAGGCACGAGCGCTGTTCGTCGCCGGGGCGCTTGGCGGACCAGCGCTTCCACTCCTCGAACGTGTCGATCTTGGGAGGTGTTCCCTGGCGCCAGCGCCCGCCGCCCTGGTGGCAGCCTGCGCACAAGTGGCTGCTGGCAAACAGCGGGTTGTAGGACGCGCCCATGTAGGCGTAGGTCACATCGGGCGCCGAGCCGAAGACATGGTGGATGCCACCGGGCCGGATGCGCCCTTGCGTGCCCGGACGCGCGAGCTTGTAGGCACCGAAGATGCCGCTCGCACGGGGATCGAGCACGGCTTGGATCTTGTGGCAGAGGTCGCAGTGATTGCCGGCCGAGACGTCCCGCGGCTTCCAGTCCCGCGAATCGCCCTCGCCCAGGCGAGCGGCTGCGGCGGGCTGATGACAGCCCATGCAGTCTTCCGGCGCTGCGGGGTCGAGCTCGCGCATGCGCGCCACCTCCCACGCCACTTGGCCGTTGTCGGCCATGCGCGCGTGCCGGCTCTCATACCACTGGTCGTAGTGCCACGGATGGCACGTGCCGCAGGCCATCGCGTCGTCAGGCGCGGAGGCGCCGGCGGCGCGCTGCCACGCGTAGCTCGCGTCATCGCGCACCTCGAGGCGCTGCAGCTCGATCGGCACCTCGTCGCCCGCAACGGCTCCCGCGACCAGCCCCGGCCAGTCATCGCCGGTCATCAGCGCCACCTCGCCGTTGAGGAAGCCTGTGGCACCGGCGCAGAGCGCCTGGGCGCGCGGGGCTTGGGCGCCGGTGAACGCGAGCACGCAGCGCCCGTCCCCGTCACTGATGACACGCGTGTCGGGGTGACCCTTCAGCTGGACGAGCGCGCCGGCGATGGGCGCACCGGCCACCGACACCACGCGCACCTTCACTTGGTAGCTCTCCGCGGCCGCTAGGGACGGCAGCTTGTGGGCGACGGGGATCTGGCCCTTGATGGCACCGTACGCGGGCGCTTCGTCCCCCGGCTCGTGTCGCTCGCCGTAGGACTTCGCCCAGATCTCCGGTGCTTCCCACGCCATGTAGATGGCGTGGCAGGACTGGCCGTCCTCGCTGAAGATGATGCGGCCGATGCCATCGCTCGCGTGCCGGTAGCGCAGCCCCAGGCACGACCAAGAGAAGGTCGCGACCGCCCCCTTGAAGGAGCGCGCCTCGCCGATGATGCGGCCCTCGCCGAACGCGGCCCAGCCGCCGCCGAACTGATGCTCGGCCACGCCGGCGATGCGCACGACAAAGCGCGCGCCGCGGCGGCGGACCTCCATGTCGTATCGGTCGCGCGCGAGCCAGAAGTGCGCCTTCTCGACGCCGCCCTTGCCCGGCGGATCCGGCACCTCCTGCCAGGCGTCACCGCGGCGGTGCCACTCCTCGGTCCACGCGTTGACGGCCTCGGGCGTAGCGCGTGGGAAGTACTCCTCGACCTCACCGCGGTCTCGTTGGCTGAACCACCAAGCCCCCGCCAGCGCGAGGACGCCGAGGACCAACCCCGCGAGCAGCGGCCGCGCATGGCCGTGGACAGCCGGGTCACGCGCGGCGTGGGCGGTATGGGAAGCTCGGTACGGCACAGCGCAAGGATACGGTCTGTCTCCGCGTCAGCGTCCGACCAATGCGAAGAAGTCATCCATCTGGACGACGTGCGCGAGCTTCTCGCCCAGACCGACTTCATTCACGGAGGTGTGACCAACCATGTGGCTCTCGAGCACGCTGACCACGGTGTGCTGGCGAAGCCGTCTTGCAAGATGGGCAGACTCTTCGATCGGAATCAGCGGATCCCCGTGGCCGTGCAGCAGGAAGATCGGCACGCCCCGCAAGTGGGAAAGCTCGTCCGCAAAGAGCGCCGGAGACAGCCCCTCGATGCGCGAGGCAGCATCGGCGAGAACGCGCTCGCGCTCCGTCGCACGGAGGTCCGCTGGCGCCATGAGCCACAGCGCAGCCTCCCACGCCGCCTTCGACGTCACGCCCGTCAGCGGCTCGGTCGGCACCGGCGCCGTGGCAAGCCACGCGGCCAGCGCCGCGATGTCGGGGTCCTCGCCGAGACGCCGCCGAAGACCCGCGCGCAGGAGGAAGTTCCGGGCGAACTCGGCCGCGTTCTGGCGCTCCCAGAGCAGTGTGCCGCGGTCCGCCTCGCTCGTGTTCTCTGCCTCGAACCAGCCGACCGCGGGGCGGCGCATGTCGTCGGGGGCTCCGATGGCGAGGATCGCCCGCAGTCCGGCGCCGCCGGACGCGCGGAACGCGGCACAACCCCGCAAGGCCAAGGCGCCGCCGACGCTGATTCCCACGACCCCCATCCGATCCGGCCGGACCCCCTCGACCGCACCCTCCGCCATGGCGCGCAGCAGACGCGCAACCCCGGCTCCGGGCACTTCCGGATCCAGCGGATCCACAAGGCTCGGAAGCTCAGGCGCCACGACGGTGAAGCCCGCGGCGCCGAAGGCACGCACGGCGTTGACGATCCGGCCGTCGCGGATGCCCTCCGGCGCGACCCCGTGCACGAAGACGAGCACCGGCGCGCGAGCCTCGGCGCCAGGCAGGAGCCAGGCCCGCTCGACCCCGTAGCGGGCGCGATCGGCCAAGAGGCTGAAGCCCGCCGGCGGGGTGTCGAACGTCTCGAGGTCCGCGCCCACTGCTGCCTGGAATCCCAGCAAGCAGCGCACCGCCGGCAGGCGCGGCACCACCAGAGCGGCCGCAAGGCACGCAACGGCGAGGATCAGCAGGCCGCACACCTTCAGGACCCGGACGCGGGAAGCTCGCATCGGGGCAGGCTACCCCGCGGTAGTGCTTGCGGGCTGCATGCGCCGAGATTCCGCTAGGCTGGGGTGCGCACGCTTGGAGGCGCCCCGCATGGACCGCACGACTGCTTGGACCCTCATCGGCTGGACCGCCCTCGCTGCCGTGCTTCTCCTCGGGCTCGTGCTTGGCAGCACAACGGATGCGGCCGAGCCCAAGATCGAGATCCACAACGATGTGGTCTACGGCCAGGGGGGTGCGACCGAGCTGAAGCTGGACCTGGCGCGGCCCACCAACGCGGCCGGCCCCTTGCCGTGCCTGCTGATCTTCCACGGTGGTGGCTGGATCCAAGGCAACAAGGCTCAGTTTCGCCCGCTGGTGCACTTCATCGCCGAGGAGGGCTACGTCGCCGCGACCGTGCAGTACCGCCTCTCGAAGCCAGGCCGCGGAAACCCCAACGCCTGGCCGGCCCAGATCGAGGATGCGAAGTGCGCCGTGCGCTACATCCGGGCCAACGCCAAGCGCTGGAACGTCGACCCACGTCGTATCGCAGCCATGGGGTTCAGCGCCGGCGCCCACCTCTCGATGCTGCTGGGGACGATGGATCCGAAGGACGGGCTGGAGGGCACTGGAGGCCACGCCGAGTTCCCCAGCAAGGTGAACGCCGTGATCGGCTTCTACGGCCCCGCGTGTCTTGGCTGCCGCCCGCCGGAAGACCGCGCGGCCATCGCCAGGCTCCCGATGGAGGAGAAGCAGCGCGTCATGCGTGGGATGGCGCTGAGCGCCGTGCTCGGGACCGAGTTTGGCAAGGACCCGAGCCGCGCGAGCCCGGTGAGCTACGTCGATGCGGGCGATGCGCCGATGCTCCTGTTCCAGGGCACGGTGGACCGCCTCGTGCCCGCCTTCCACACCGAGATGATGATCGATGCCCTGACCAAGGCGAGGGTGCCTGGCAAGGCCGTGTTCATGCTGGGCCTCGGGCACGGCTGGCGCGGCGATCCCCACCTCACAAACAACATTCGCGACACCCAGCGGTTCCTGGACGAGCAGTTCCGGCCCGGCCGGCTCCAAAGCCTCCTGGGCCGCCTGAGCAAGTAGCAGCCCGAGGATTTGCCGGGGCTCGGGTCGCCACTTGACCCACGAGCGCGGCCCCCTAGGATTCGCCCGTTGACCTCCCGCGCCGAAGTGGCGGAACTGGCAGACGCGCTAGGCTCAGAACCTAGTGGGCTTAACGGCCCTTGTGGGTTCGAGTCCCACCTTCGGCACCATCTCGTAGCTCCAATGCGGCAGCCCCTCGCCAAGGCGAGCGTGGCGCCTGGGTCATGCAGACGCACTGGCACGGGCGACACGCTCTTGGCGCGCTCCGCCCGAATCGTCGACGTCAGACCGGCGTAAGACTCCGCGCCCAGCGTTCAGGCTGGCGTTAGGAGTTCCGACGATTCATGGGGATGCGCGCTATGGATGGAAGCGTCATCCCGGCGCGCGCCCGGAGGCCCCCCCATGCGTGAACGCTCCTTCTGGTTCGCCTTGTTCCTCGGTCTGATGGCCATGGCTCTCACCGCCTGCGGCGGCGGTGGTACGGACCCCGCCGTGGCCGGCAACGGCAACACGGCACCCACGCCGCCCGAAGGCCCCGATCCCGATCCGGATCCCCAGCCCTCGGCGCTCGACACCCAACTGCTCGCCGCGCTGCAAGGTCGCAACGTCGACACCCCCGCAGCACCGCCAACGCCTGCTACGGCACTGGTTGATCTAGGCCGTGCGCTCTTCTTCGACAAGCTGCTCTCGGGCAACCGCAACATGGCGTGCGCGACCTGCCATCACCCGACGACGGGCAGCGGGGACGACCTCTCGGTGTCCATCGGCCAGGGCGGCTCGGGTCTTGGCAGCGCGCGCGTGCTCGCCAATGGCGTGCTGATTCCCCGGAACGCCCCGCCGCTCTTCAACAAGGGCCTGCCGAGCTTCGATCAGATGTTCTGGGACAGCCGCGTGCGGCGCAACGCCAACGGCTCCCTCGTCACGCCCGAGCCCGCGCTCAACGGCAACAACCCGACCGCCAGCGACATCGCGAGCCTGCTCGATACCGCTCTCGCGGCCCAGTCCATCTTCCCCCTCACATCCCCCGCCGAGATGCGCGGGGATCCGGGCGAGAACGAACTCGCAGATGCCTCGACGAACCTCGAGGTCTGGGAAGCCCTCATGGCCCGGCTGGTCGGAACCAACAACGGCACCGAGGGCGGCGTCTCGGCCTATCGCACGCTGTTCCAGGCTGCGTTTCCTGGCGTCGTGGACTTCGACGCGTTCAACATCGGCCATGTGGGCCGCGCGCTCGGGGCGTACGAAGACCTCACCTTCCGCGCGCTGAACAGTCCGTTCGACCAGTGGCTTGGGGGCGACCGCACGGCCATGACCGACGCGGCCAAGCGGGGCGCTGTGCTCTTCTACGGACGCGCCGATTGCTTCCGCTGCCATGAGGGTCCGCTGCAGACCGACAACCGGCATCACGCCATCGCCGTGCCGCAGGTGGGCCCGGGACGGGAAGCCAACGGGGATGACCTCGGGCGCTTCGAGCAGACCGGTGATCCCGATGACGTGTACCAGTTCCGTACGCCTTCGCTGCGCAACGTGGAGTTGACGGGGCCGTGGATGCACGACGGGGCCTACACCAGCCTGGCGAATGCCGTCCGTCACTACGACAACCCGGTGCGCAGCCTGCAGAACTACAACACGGGCCAGCTGAGTGCCTTGATGCAGCCGCTCGTCGACACCGACGCGACGCGCAACCAAGCACGAGCGGATGCCTTGTCTGGAGTCTTGCGGCCTGCGCCCAATCTACGAGGCAACGACGTAGCCGATCTCGTGGCGTTCCTCGAGGCGCTGACCGACGACGCCTCGCGCTCCATGGCAGGCGAGGTGCCGGCGAGCGTGCCGAGCGGCTTGCCCGTGGGTGAATAGCGTCTGACCCCGGTCCGTAGCTGGGCCCCTGCGCGCGCGTCCTATTCGCGGGCACGCGTTACCAACGAAGGCGCGCCTACTTGAGAGACGCCGTGATGGCCTCGTCCTCGGATTCGAAATCGTGCAACAAGGGCATCACGCCGGTGAGGGTGAGGCTCCGCTTGACCACGTCGTTGCAGCCGCAAAGGACGACGGCCTTGCTCTCGCTGCGCGCGCTCGTGAAGCAGCTGGCGATGATCCCGATGCCTGCGCTGTAGAGGTTCTCGAGACCGCTCAGATTGAAGACGATGCGGGCCGGAGCCTCGGCCAAGCCAGCCTGGAAGTCCTCGTGGAAATCGTGGCAGTGCTGGGTGTCCCCCAAGACGCCGCGCATGCGATAGACCACCGCGCCATCGGCTGGGTGGGTCTCGACGTGGAACTCGTGCTCGCTCAAGGGTGGACTCCGAGGGCCTTTGGGCCGGCTGGCGGACCTTACCCGCCCGCTTGGGACCCGGCAAGGAGGCTCCACCACGGCCGTAGTGTTGCCCGGGGACTACGCCGTCGCCCTCCTGGGGGGACACGCGCGAAGTTCTGGCTGCATGGCGCACTGTTTCGGCGTTTGCTAGGGGCATGAGGTTCACGGATCGGGGCCCGCGCTCGGCGGGCATGTTGATTGGGATGTGGCTGCTGCCCCTCCTGCTCTGCGCCCACGGCTCGGCCGAGCCGCGCTCGAAGAGCTTCCTGACGCAACACCGTGACCTCGTGAAGGCGCTGCGGCTGTATCTGGACCCCCTTCGGGACCACACCAAGAGTTGGGTCGCCGTCGAGGGCGTCGTTGCCCCGATGGCCGCGGGCGGCGATCCGGTGCTGGCGGACCCGGACCGCTTGCGTTGGCTCACGGATCAGAGCCGTACCTTCGCCGCCCCGTTCACCGATCGCGCCTGGCAGCGCAACAGCGGTGTTCCGAGCCCGGAGCGTCACGGCCTGATGCGCCGCCTCCACTCCGAGAAGCTGCGCCTGACGTGGGTGCAGCCGCGTGACTACAACGCGACCCAGGCCTGGCGCCGGTATCCGCGCGAGGACCCGCGGCCTTGGCTCATCACCCTGCATGACGCAGTGGACCTGGGGGGTAGTACGCCCGCGGGCGTCGGCCTGCTCAAGCGCCGTTGGCCCTACGCCGCGGCGGCCGACCTCTACAAGCAGTGGCTGGTCCTCGCACCCGAAGCGCCCAAAGCCGAGTTCGTGACGCCGGCTGGTGCGATCTACCTCGAGCGCTCGGTCGAGCCCATGATGGAGTTCTGGAGTCGCTATCACGTCGACTTCGACC
>JAJDEM010000054.1 GCA_029259795.1 Planctomycetota bacterium | reverse complement strand
TCGGGCGCTGCACGACCTTGAAACGCTGCTTGATCGGGCGGCGGCGGTCCTCGAAGTAGAGGCCCCAGGTGAACTGGCGGCCGATCTTGACCTGCTCGAGAACCTCAGCCGGCATGGCGCGCACGGTCGTCACGCTCTCCGGGTTGAACTTCTGGCGGTAGATGACCTTGGAGCCGACGCGGAACTCGAGGGAGGCGTCACCGTCGTACGTCTCATCGGCTTCGATGGCGTAGTTGACGAGGCCCGTCTTGCGGATGTCCTTGGCCGGCCACAGGAGGACGGCGACGGCGCGCTTGTCACGGCCACCACGGTGGGTTTCCGGCGCGACGAACGGAGCGACGTCGACACCCTCGCACGCGGCGAGCATGGCGATGACGGCCGGGTTCGAGGGATCCTTCGCGGCGAGGGTGACGTCACGTGTGACGGTCTTGCCCGACGTCAAGGTGACGGACTCCTCGTGGCTGATGAAGTGCTCGAGGCGGAGCTCGACCTTGTGCTCGCCAGCCGGCAAAGCAAGGGTCTGGCCGCTCTGGCCGTGGCTGACGCCGTCTACGAAGACTTCGGCCTTCGGCACGCTTGCCACGTTCAAGGTTGCTGTATCTGCTGCTTGGCCACAGGCCGCGACGGCGAGTGCCATGGCGAGCAAGAGGACGCTCGCCTTCATCGGAAGATTCTTCATCTTCGTCTACCTCCGTTGACCGACCCCCCCGGGCCGGAATCTGCCACCTGAATGCCCCGTACGCCTCCGCGCGCCCGCTACCGGATGGCGCAGCCGCGTGGCGCTGGCCGTGGGTTCAGGTGCTTGCCCCACGATCAGCCGACGTGTCTGCCCCGCGGCCGAAGCCACGGAACACAGGACCTTCCTCACAAAACATGTGCCGCGAATTCGAGAAATGTGTAAAGCGTCCCTATCCGCTTCCCTTGAAGGGACTTGTGTCTTTTACGCCCCTGTGAGACCTAACACTCGTATGGCAACAAGGTTTCCAATGCGTCAAGTGGTTCTTCACATACCACTTGCCACTTCGGATGGGCAGGGCTGCCAGCGGGCGGGTCTCCGGCGACGGGAGCCGGTGTTAATCGACCAGTCCCCAGAGCACCCACGCACCCCAGTATCTGGGGTGGCGCCACTTGGGGACGGCCCGCACCTCGGCCTGAGCCTCCCGCAGTGCGGCGGCCGCGGACAGCGCCCCCGCACGCCAGCGCCGATGGAAGGCAGCCATGAGCGCCTGGGTCGCCTCGTCATCCACCTTCCAGAGGCTGACGACGATCCGGGGGCTGCCAGCACACATGAAGGCGCGCATCAGGCCCACGAGGCCCTCCCCCTTCATGAAGGCACCGCGACCGGTATCGCACCCCGAGAGCACGACGAGATCGGCTGGCAACGCCATCCCGAAGACCTCGAGCGCCGTCAGGAAGCCGTCGTCCTTCGCGTCGGCCGTGAGAGCCAGGGCGGAGAGCGTCGGCGTGCGCGGATCGATCAAGCCATGGCAGGCCAGGTGAATCGCGCTCCAGCGTGGCCGGGTGGCGACGACCTCGGCCAGCCCTCGCACGGTGGCATAGCTCCCGAGCAAGCGCATGTCGTCGGCCTGCGTGATGGCCATGACTTCGCGGCGCGTCGCGGGCAGCGGCTTCAGCGGCACGCCCTCGGCGTAGACCTGCAAGCTCCGACCCTTGTGGGCGAACCGATACTCCGGGTCGCCAAGCGCGAGCACATGAGAGCCCGTCCGCTCCCGCTCGCGGGCCAGCAGCCGCAGGGTCGTCCCCGAGGGCAGGCAGGCCACCTCGAGCAGCGTGTCGCGCAGCAGCAGGGGAAACGGCACGTAGCAGAGCGGCCCGTCCGGACTGATCAGCAGGCGCTTCGTCGCGGCGGGCAGCCCGAGCGGCTCGAGCACCATGGCGTGCAGCCGATCCAGGCGCGCCTCCACGGCGGCTGGCGTGCCCGCATTGCCATCGGCCGCATCCGCACGCAAGGCCTCGCACGCCGCACGGATGTCGGGCGTGTTGCCGAGCCACACGATGCGGCCGCCTTCCGCCTTCGTTACGACGACGGCGTGCGCTTGGAACGGCAGGAGCGCGTACAGGACGAACACGTCCCCATCCGCGAGGCCGTTGCGAATGTCCACCAGGGAGTCCGGCACGGGATGAAACACGCTGGCCGCCCGCTTTGACGCGCGCTGCAGCCGCTGCATGACCGCGCGGTAGGCGGCGCGCGCCTCCTGCAGCTCGAGGTCTGCGCTGCGTAGCTGCTTGCGGTTGCGCGCGGCGCGCGCCTCTTGATACCCACGGTTGGCCCGGGCCACTCGGTGGGCGGCCAAGGTCTCCTGCTCGCGGAGATCGGGCGGAAGGCCGTGCTGCGCCCCGCGCGCCCCCAGCGCTTCCAACAAGGCGCCCGCGCGGGCGTGCTCGAGGAACTCCGTCGCGAGATCCACGCGGCCGGTCCGCAACGCCACCGCCAAGCCGGCGTCGAACACCCAGCCGCGGTGCTCGCGCACGCCCACGACGTGCTCGTCCGCCAAGCCTGCCGTCACCTCCGTCAGGAGGTCCAGCGCACGGCGGATCCGCTCGACCGCCTGATCGGGCTGCTTCTTCCGGAGGTGGGCCAGGGCGTGCACCACGAGCAGCTCGACATGCTCCGCGCGCCGACTGCCCGACTGCACGTCATCCAACGCCGTATGGATCAGCGCCATCGCGTCGTCGGGCTGGCCCATGGCGAGGTAGGTCTCGGCCATGGCACAGCGGGTGCGCGCGGCGCCCGCCGGATCGTCGTCCTGGAGGTCGAGTGCCCGGCGATAGATGTCCAGCGCCGTGCGGTAGCCGCCCTGCATCTTGCGCACGCGGCCCATGCCGAAGAGCGCACCCGCCATGCCTCGGGCATCGAGGGCCTTCTCGAAGAGCGCGTAGGCTTCCTCGTAGTTCGCCAGCGCGTCCTCGTCCTTGCCGAGATAGAAGTCGAGGCTTCCGAGATTGCCGAGGACATCCGCCTTGTCGACGCCCTGCCCCTTGCCGTAGCCGGCGAGCGCTTCGCGGTAGAGCGCCCGGGCCCGCTGCGGATCCCCCAGGTGCTCGTACACGTTACCGAGCAGGTTGGTTGCGTAGGCCTTGCGCCGGGCGCCTCGCGTCGAAGCGAGGAGCGCCCGCACGCGCTCGAGCGTATCGAGGGCACTCCCGTAGTCGGCGCGGCGGTGGTAGGCGAGGCCCATCGAAGCGAGCGCGTGCGCTTGCAGTCGCTGCATGCCGAAGCGCTTGAACTGAGCCGCCGCCGGCACCAGGTGGTCGAAGGCCCGGTCGTAGTTCGCCAGCACCCCGTAGATGCAGCCGAGATCCGCCCGTGTGCGCGCGGCCGCGAGGCTGTCCTTGCGCGCCACGCGGAGCGCGTAGACCCTGCGCAGGACACCCAGCATCTCGACGGGTTCCTGCACCCACTCGAAGCAGCGCAGGGCGCGGAGCAGGCAACCCTCTTCCCGGCGCGCCCAGCCCGCCGTCCGGGCCGCGACCGCCGCCTGGACGAAGCCGCGCGCGGCCGTGCGGAGCTTCCGCTTGCCTAGCGCCGCCGTGGCGCTGGCTTCAGCGGCAGTGACGGCCTGCACCTGCGTCGGCGCGATGCCTGTCGCATCCGCCTCCGCAGCGCTCACAGGGAAGCCCTCACCGGTGGTCAGCAGATGAAACCGGCTGAAGGTGCTGGCGCCGACGACATGCGCTGGCCGAGCCCCCGAGAGCGGCACGAGGGCGTCGTCCGACAAGCCGGGGCCCGTGCGCGGCCCGCTCGGGCCCTGGCCCGTCGACGGGCTCTCCTCGCCGCAGGCAGCGAGCGCCAAGCCAAGCGCGAGCGACAAGACCAGTCTCGCAATCCATCCGGGGTGTTGGCGCGACAGCACAGTGCGCCGAGTCTACGCGGGCCGTGCGCGGGTAGCCCGACGACGCCAGAAGGGTCCTGGGATTGGGGCTCGCACGCGTACGCTGTCCGCATGGATGCTCGCGGCTATCAGGCGCTTACCTTCCGTGGACAGGTTGCCCGCATGCGCGAGTTGGGCCGCGACGCATTGAGACGCTTCGGCCTGCGGGCCAGCACCCCGCTGATCCTGCAAGGCCACGGCGAGAACACCGTGTTCGCCATTCCAGGGGCGCGCGGCATGCGCTACGCACTGCGCATCCATCGCCTGCACTACCAGACGCCCGCCACCATCCGCTCGGAGATGCTCTGGCTGGATGCCCTCACTCGCGACACGGAGCTCGTCGTCCAGCGCCCGCGCCCGGGGCGCGACGGAGATCCCGTCCAGCGCGTAGAGCATCCGGGCGTTCCCGGAATCCGCAGCTGCGTCCTCCTAGGGTGGGTCCACGGGGACCGGGTGGGTCGGCGCAACGGCCTCGCCCACCAGCGGCGCGTCGGCGCGTTGATGGCCCACTTGCACAATCACGCGGCGACTTGGCAGCGACCGGCGGACTTCACGCGGTTTCGCTGGGGCGAACGCGGACTCCTGCTGAAGCCCGCCTGGGGGGACCCCTTGGCCGCCCCGGGGCTGCGCGCTGCGGACCGTGCGCTGTTTTGCGAGGCGCGCGACAAGGCCGCGGCGGCCCTCAAGGCCTTTGGCAAGGGCAAGCAGCGCTGGGGTCTCACGCATGCCGACATGCATGGCTGGAACGTCCTACGCAACGAGGGCCAGCTGCGTCCGATCGACTTCGACGACAGCGGCTTCGGTTGGTTCCTGTACGACATCATGATCGCCGGTCTTCTCGCGCACTGGGGCAAGCCGGACTTCGACGCACTGCGTGACGCGTTCTTCGAGAGCTACACGGCGGTGCGTCCCTTCAACGAACGCGACCTCGAGCGCCTACCCGACTTCATCGTCGCGCGCGCGCTCGCCATCCTGGGCTGGCTCGCCAACCGCCGGGACAACCCAGGCCTTGCCGAGCGGTTGCCGTGGGCAATCAAGCACACACGCGGGAAATGCCGCGCATACCTCCGCGAGAACTAGAGTTCGCGCAGTGCTGCCCGGTGGGCCGTGAGGATCCGCTCGACAATCGCCTCATCGTGCGCCAGCGAGACGAACCACGCTTCGAAGGGCGACGGCGGCAGATGCACGCCATGCGCGAGCATGCGGCCGTGGTAGCGCCGGAAGCGTCCGAGGTCGGTCTGCTTCGCTTCGGCGAGATTCGTCGGGGCGCGCTCGGCGAACCAGAGCCCGAGCATGGCACCGACGCTGAGACCCACGGCCGCCACCCCGGCCGCCTGGGCTTGGGTCGCGAGGGCCTCGGCAAGGTGGGCCGTCGTCGCAGCAATCTGCTCGAACACGCCATCGCGCGAGAGGACCTTGAGCGTGCGATGGCCTGCGGTCATCGCGACCGGATTGCCGGCGAGCGTCCCCGCTTGGTAGATGGGACCCGCCGGGGCGATCTGCTCCATCAAGTCAGCCCTACCGCCGTAGGCTCCGACGGGCAGCCCGCCCCCGATGACCTTGCCGAAGGTGGTAAGGTCGGGCGTGACGCCGTAGAGCGCCTGCGCGCCGCCGCGATGCACGCGGAAGCCCGTCATGACCTCGTCGAACACCAACAGGGCGCCGTGTTCGGTGCAGAGGGCTCGGAGACCCTCGAGGTAGCCGTCGGCGGGCGGGATGAGCCCCATGTTGCCGGCCCCCGGTTCCACAAACAGCGCGGCGATCTCGCCCGCGTGTTCCTCGAACAAGGCGCGCACGGCGGCGAGGTCGTTGTAGGGCGCAACGAGGGTGCCGGCGACCACCTCGGGCGGCACGCCGGGACTGTCGGGTGCGCCGAACGTCAGGGCGCCGGAGCCGGCGCTCGCGAGGAAGGCGTCCGCGTGGCCGTGGTAGCAGCCCTCGAACTTGATCACCTTGGTGCGACCCGTCGCGCCACGCGCGAGCCGCAGCGCGGCCATGCACGCCTCGGTCCCGGAGACGACGAAGCGCAGGCGCTCGACCGAAGGCAGCAGCGAGGTGACGAGGCGGCCCAGGCGCGGCTCGTCCGGCGACGGCGTCCCCGTCATGATCCCGCGCCGGATGCGGGCAAGCACGGCGCGCATGACGATCGGGTGCCCGTGGCCGAGGATCATCGGACCCCAGGCGCCTACGAGGTCGACGTACTCCCGCCCGTCGACGTCGGTGAGCAGCGCACCCTGCGCCTTGCGAATGACCGGCGGCTCACCGCCGACACCGCCAAACGCGCGCACCGGACTGGACACGCCGCCGGGAAACAAGCCCGCGCTGACCTTGTTGTAGGCGCGGCTGCGCGGCCCGATCGTCTCGTTGCCCGGCTCACCCATCTGCGTGATCTCCTCCACCGTCCCTGCCTGGCCACTGCACGCGCACATCGCCGCCGAAGAGCGCGCGGACGCGTTTCGCTGTCACCTCGCCGGGTACCCAGCGGCCCACAGGGTCGGGCAACACGACACCCGCCGCGTGCAGCGCCTCGGCCGCCCGCGGACTGCCGAAGACGACCACGCCCGGGTCGGGTGCCGCGGCGACTTCCGCTGCGAACGCCGAGCGGGGCTTCACGTCGTAGACCGTGATCTCCTCGATCTCGATGCCCACCGCCGCGAGCGCAGCACGCGCCTCGGGGCGAGCGCTGGCGGCGCGCAACCACAGCACGCGCTCCGGACGCGGGTCGAGGCGCTTGACTTGCTCGGCGAGCTCGGCGCCACCGCCCATGCCCTCCACCACGACCTCGAAGCCCCGCTCGCGGGCCGCCCCGGCGGTCGCAGGTCCAACGCAGGCCGCTCGGACACCCTCGCCCGCGCCCGCAGCGAGCGCTTGCGCGGCGTACGCACTCGTGAGCATCACGAGCGGGCGACCGTCTCTGGCCAGAGCGGCCTCGGCTGCCTGCACGTCCGCGTGAGCGGTCAGCGCCCCCCACGCCAAAGGCACGGGGGGCACGCTTGCGTCGCTCCACGCGGACAGCAGCCCGGCGAGCGCGCCGTCGGTTGCGACGACCCAGATGGGGCCCACGGGCGCGCTCACGCCTCGCTGTCCAACAGCGGCCCGGCCCCCTGCGCACGGAGGGCTTCCGCAGCCCGCAGGCCGACCGTCGATGCTTCGGCGAGGGCGCCCTCGGCTGTGGTCTCGAGGCAGGTCGCGCCATCGGTCGAGCAGAGCCGCACCTGCAGCGTCAGCCGCCCGCCCTCGAGGGTGGCGAGCGCTCCGACCGGCGTGTGGCAACCGGCGCCGAGCCCATGCAACGCCGCGCGCTCCGCGGTCACACACGCCGAGGTATCTACGTCGCGCAGCGCGGCGACGGCAGCAGCCGCCCGATGGTCGTTCTCGCGCATGGTCAGACCGAGCGCGCCTTGGGCGGCGGCCGGCAGGCAGAGTTCCAGCGGCAGGATGTCGCTCACATCGGCTTCGCGGCCCAGGCGCCGGAGGCCCGCGAGGGCGAGCACGACGGCATCGAACTCGCCGGCGCGGACCTTCTCGATGCGCGTCGGCACGTTGCCGCGGATGCCGACGAACTCGAGATCCGGACGCTCCCGCTTGAGCTGAGCCACCCGGCGCGGACTCCCGGTGCCGACGCGGGCGCCCGCAGGCAGGCTCTCGAAGGTGAGCTCGTCCCGTGCGACGAGCGCGTCGCGGACGTCTTCCCGCACCGGTACGCAGGCGAGCTGGATGCCCGCCTCCTCGACAACAGGGAGGTCCTTGAGGCTGTGCACGGCAACATCGATGCGATCGCCGAAGAGGGCTTGGTGCAACTCGGCCGTAAACACCCCCACACCGCCGAAGGCCGGCAGCGGCGTCGTCTGGTCGGCATCACCGCCGCTGCGGATCCACACGAGGGCCGTACAGCACGAGAGCGTGGCAGCGACCCACTCCGCCTGCACGCGGGCAAGTGCGCTGGCCCGGGAGCCGATCCGCAGGAGGGCCTGGTCGTTCATGCCTCACTCCCGGATGCGGCCTCGTCCACGGCGTCCACGACACTGCGGACATGAGAGCCGTCACCGAGCGCGGTGCGCAGCGAATCCCCGGCTGCCACATCCGTGGCTCGACGCACGACGACCCCGTCCGCAGCGCGCGTCG
This sequence comes from Planctomycetota bacterium, assembly GCA_029259795.1. Classification (GTDB taxonomy): domain Bacteria; phylum Planctomycetota; class PLA2; order PLA2; family JAEUHO01; genus JAHEIK01. The sequence continues at coordinate 1,954 of JAJDEM010000054.1, read as the reverse complement.
TGAGTGAGAAGCCGCGCCCGAGAACCGCCAGCGGCGAGAGCGCCCGGAGCCGCTGACGCAGCGTCTCGAGGCGGGCATCCCCGTGCTCCCAGGGGCCGCGCGCGGCGCGCAGCAGGGCGGAGCGCGCAGCCCCCAGCTCCTCGCGTGCCCGGCGCAGGCGCCGCCTGAGCGGCGGCGTGAGTCGCCCTGCGGCCCGCTCGACCTCGGCTTGGCGCCGCGCCAGGGCGGCGGCGGGATTCTGAGCCTCCAGCCGGCGCGCCCACTGCGTCAGCGCGCGCGAGCGCTGGCCCATCCAGCCCCGCGGATCGCGCAGCACGGGCCGGTCGCCCACGGCTTCGACACGCTGCCACGCGCGCTCGAGGCGGACGCGCATCCGATGCACGAGGCGCTCCTGCTCGCGGACGAGCTCGCGCTGCAGGTCGGCCAGCACGGGCACGACGAGCTCACCGGCCTGCGATGGTGTGGCCGCGCGGACGTCCGCGACGAGGTCGGCGATCGTCGTGTCGGTCTCGTGGCCCACGGCAGAGACCACGGGGGTCTCGCAAGCAGCGATCGCGCGCGCAACGACCTCCTCGTTGAACGCCCACAGGTCCTCCAACGATCCGCCGCCGCGGCCGACGAGGATCACATCGGCCCCCGCAAGCCGATCGGCGCGTGCGATCGCGGCGGCGATCTCCTGGGCAGCGCCCTCACCCTGGACGCGCACCGAAAGCAGCAGCAGGGACACCCCAGGGAAACGCCGCTGGATCACCGTCACCATGTCGCGCACGGCAGCGCCTGTGCGGCTGGTCACCAGCGCGATGCGCCGGGGCATGGACGGCAGCTCGACCTTGCGCGCCGGCTCGAAGAGTCCCTCGGCCTCGAGTTTGGCGCGGAGCTGTTCGAATGCCAGGCGCAAGGCACCCTCGCCCACCGGCTCGAGCTGACGGACGATCAGTTGGTAGCGACCGTGCGGCGGATAGACATCGACGCCGCCCCGCACGAGCACCTCCTGCCCATCCTCGGGCTGAAAGCGCAGGCGCGCAGCGGTCGAACGCCAGATGACGGCGGGCAGCACGGCGTCGCGGTCCTTGAGGGTCAGGTAGATGTGGCCCGAGCCCGGCGTCCGCGGCTGCGAGATCTCGCCGCGCACCCAGACGTCACCGAACGTCGCGTCCAAGACGCCGCGGATCTGCGCCGTGAGCTCGCCAACGCTCATGACCGGGCCATCCGCTGCCGCGCCGGCCATGGCTACTCGACCCCATCCGGCAGCTCGAGGAACAGCCCCTCGCAGGAGACGGCCTTGCCGGTCTTCTCGTCCACATCGACAAGAACAGCACCCAGACGAAGATCGCCCGTCGCAACGACGAACGGCTCGTGAACGTTCAGGCGCATCTTCTTGAGGACGGGTTCCTTCGCGCGCCCGATGACGCCGTCGTAGGGCCCCGTCATGCCGGCATCGCTGATGAACGCAATGCCCTTGGGTCGGACGCCGGCATCCGCCGTCGGCACGTGCGTATGTGAGCCGAACAGGAGTGCCGCGCGTCCGTCCAGGTACCAGGAGAGGGCGATCTTCTCGCTGGTCGCCTCGGCATGCATGTCGACGACGACGACGTCCACCTTGTTCTGCATGGCGATGAGGCAGCGGTCGGCCTCGGCGAAGAAGCAGTCCGGCGCATTCATGAACACGCGGCCTTGCAGATGGATGACGCCGATGCGGATGCCGCGCGGTCCCTCGACGATGCACATCCCGTGGCCCGGCGCGCCCTTGGCCCAGTTGCTCGGGCGGAGAATGCGCTCCTCCTTGTCGTAGAGCGGCAGCGACTCGCGCCGCTTGTAGGAGTGATCGCCCATCGTGATCACGTCTGCGCCGTAGCCGCGGATCTCGTGATAGATCTTCTCGGTGATCCCGCTACCACTGGCGGAGTTCTCCGCGTTGACGACGATGAAGTCGATCCCGCGCTCTTCCTTCAAC
>JAJDEM010000053.1 GCA_029259795.1 Planctomycetota bacterium | reverse complement strand
CAGTTCAGCGTGATGGAGTTGATCTGCGCGGGCTTGAGCGCCGTAGCGATCATGACCTCGGGCTGCTCCTCGAACTTGAGGATGTCGACCTTCTCGCCGTTGAGCTCGTCGATGATGTTGCGGATCCGGCTGCCGCGCACGCCGACACAGGCGCCGATCGGATCGACCCTGGCGTCCAGCGACTCGACCGCCAGCTTGGTCTTGTAGCCGGCCTCCCGCTCGATGCGACGCACCACGATCACGCCATCGGCGATCTCGGGCACCTCGAGCTCGAAGAGCTTGGCGACGAAGTCGGGCCGGCTGCGGGAGAGCACGATACGGACGCGCTGGCCCATCGGCCGAACCTCGAAGAGGAAGGCGCGGATGCGGTCGCTGACCTTGAAGGTCTCGCCGCGAATCTGCTCGGAGCGGGGGACGATGCCCTCGACCCGGCCCATGTTCACGATGAGGTTGCCGGACTCGATCCGCTGGATCGAGCCGGTCACGATCGTGTTCAGGCGACGGTTGTACTCGTCGAGGTGCTTGTCCCGCTCGGCCTCGCGGATGCGCTGGTTCATGACCTGCCGCGCAGTCTGGGCGGCGATGCGGCCAAACTCGACCTCGCGGGCGGCGCCATTGACGAGGCATTCGATCTCGCCATTGCGGCGGTCGAGGCGGACCTCGAGGACAGCGTCTTCGCCGAACTTCTTGCGCGCAGCGGTGAGGAGGCCCTGTTCGATCGCGGAGAAGACAATCTCCTTCTCGATACCGCGATCGCGGTGCACGACGTCGGCAAAGCGGATGATGTCGGCGGGGTCCATGGCTGTTCTCCGGCCCCGTCGGACGGGGCACCAGACCTGCCCGAGGGCGGGTCGCTCGTCGAACTCCGGGCATGAAAAAAGACGGGCTGCTGCCCGCCTTCCGTCGAACCCGGAGGTGCAGGTGGAGAGTGTCCTCTGCACGCGTGGAGTCGTCAAGCCGACGAGGGGGCGAACAGCGCCTCTGGGGGCCATTCCTCCACTTTCGGGCCGGGTTCGGGCCTCCCGGCCGGGGGGGGTAGGCTGGCGCCCCATGAAGGCTCGTCTCCAACTCGCTCTTGACCAGGTCGACCTCCACCGCGCCATGCGGGCAGCCCGCGAAGGGGTAGCGGGGGGCGTCCAGATCCTCGAAGTCGGGACGCCGCTGCTCAAGGCCGAGGGCCTTGCGGCCGTCCGCGCCATCGCCGAGGCCTTCCCGGGCCTCGAGCTGGTCTGCGACGCCAAGACCATGGACGCGGGCCGCCTCGAGCTCGAGGCAGCCGCCAAGGCGGGGGCCACGATGGGCACCGTGCTCGGCGTGGCGTCGGACTCCACGATCGAGGAGTGCGTCGAGGCGGGCCGCAACTACGGCATCAAGATCCTCGTCGATCTGCTCGGGTGCCACGATCCCGTAGCCCGGGCCGTCTACGCCGCCTCGGTGGGGGCCGACGCGGTCAACGTCCATTGCCCGATCGACGAGCAGGTGCGCGGCGGTGATCCCTTCGAGACCCTGCGCGCGGTGCGGTCGGCGGTCTCGATCGGTCTCACGGTGGCCGGTGGCATCACGGCCAAGACCGCGCCTGAGGCCATCGCAGCCGGCGCCGATGTGGTCATTGTCGGCGGGGCCATCACCAAGGCCGAGGACGCCGCGGCTGCAGCGCGCGGCATCCTCGAGGCCATGGCGACTGGCGTTCCCGGCGAGACGGAGATGGCGGATCGCGTCTCCTCCGAGGACGAACTCCAGCGCCTCTTTACCGAGGTCAGCACGCCGAACGTGAGCGATGCCATGCACCGCGCGCCCTGCTGGCAAGGGCTCTTGGCCACGCAGCCAGAGGCGCGCATCGCCGGCAAGGCGGTCACCTGCCGCGCGGTACCTGGCGACTGGGCGAAGCCCGTCGAGGCCATCGATCGCTGCGAGCCGGGGGATGTGCTCGTCATCGACAGTGGAGGCGTCCCGCCGGCCGTCTGGGGCGAGCTGGCGACGAACTCCGCAGTGAACCGCGGGATCGCGGCAGTCATCGTGCACGGGGCGGTTCGCGATACGCGCGACATCCGGGCGCTGGGCTTGCCGGTGTACTACCGGACGCTGAGCAGCCACGCCGGCGAGCCGAAAGGCTTCGGCGAGATCGACGTCACCCTGCGTGTGGACGGCATCGAGTGCCGTCCGGGGGATTGGATCGTCGCGGACGCCGATGGCGTGATGGTGGTGCCGCGGGCCCGCGCCGTCGAGGTCGCCAACCGCGCGATGTACTGCCTCGAGGCCGAGAACCGCATCCGATCGGAGATCAACAGCGCCGACGGCGGGACACTCGCCCAGGTCGTGGACCTCTACAAGTGGGAAAAGAAGGTCGTCGGCGGCGGCGACGGCGCATAACACCTCCCATGACCACCCCGAACTCCGGAAGCCCTGGCCCGATGCGCATCACACTGAATGGCGAATCCCACGAGATCACTGGCGACGGCGCACCCACCGTCAACGTCTTGCTACAGAGCCTCGGGCTCGCGGGGAGCCGCGTTGCGGTCGAGGTGAACGGCGATGTCGTTCCGAAGGACGCGCACGCAGACCATGCGCTCGCGGCCGGCGACCGCGTCGAGGTCGTGACCTTCGTGGGTGGCGGGGATGTCGCGGAGGACACGCTGTTCGCCAGCGGCCCCGACGAGCCGCTCATCATCGGCGGGCACTCGTTCAGCAGCCGCCTGTTCGTAGGCACGGGCAAGTACGCGAGCAACGAAGAGACCGTGCGTGCGCTCGAGGTGAGCGGTACGCAATGCGTGACGGTCGCGCTGCGCCGCGTCGATCTCAAGCGCGAAGAGGGGCCGAACCTCCTCGACGCGCTGGGTGACCGCTGGACCCTCCTGCCCAACACAGCCGGCTGCTTCAGCGCTGACGATGCGGTGCGCACGCTGCGTCTCGCCCGTGAGCTCGGCATCGCCGAACTCGTCAAGCTCGAGGTCCTGGCCGATCCGCAGTCCCTGCTGCCCGACGTCGCCGAGACGCTCGTGGCGCTGAAGACGCTGGTCGCCGAGGACTTCACCTGCCTCGTCTACACGAACGATGATCCCGTAACCGCGCGCAAGCTCGAAGACGCCGGCGCGGCGGCGGTCATGCCGCTTGGCAGCGCGATCGGCACCGGCCTGGGGATCCTCAATCCGATCAACATCGAGCTCATCGTCGAGCGCGCGAGCGTGCCGATCATCGTGGACGCGGGTGTCGGTACCGCTTCCGATGTCGCTGTGGCGATGGAACTGGGCGTCGACGGCGTCCTGCTCAACACGGCGATCGCCAAGGCTGACGACCCGATCCGCATGGCCGCCGCCATGCGCGATGGCTGCATCGCGGGCCGGAACGCCTTCCTCGCCGGCCGCATGCCCCGCGGCCGCCCGGCGCCCTCCTCGCCGACCGCCGGCGTGATTACGGATCCGGCCTGATGAGCCGTGCGGCCCCGGCAAGACGCTGGCTCACCGCATGCGTGCTGCTGATGTTCGTCGGCCTGCTCGTCACTCCGGCCCTGTCCGCCTTCGCCGAGGACGAGGCGCCGCCCAAGAAGGGGCAGGCTGCCGCCGAGCCGGCCGCAGACGAGGCGCTGACCGAGGGCGACCTGCTCGAGCTGCTGCTCGAGAAGCCCGCTGCGCTCTGGGCGTTCGGCCTTGCGCGCTTCGTGCCCGTCCTCATTGGCATCGGCCTCCTGATCGCTGCGTTCGTCCACTGGCTCGAGCGCAGGCGGGAGGGCGTGCTTGTGCCGCCGAGCGCGGTCGTCCTCACGCAGCCCTTCGACCTGGGGGGCGCCGCTGCCGTCTGGGCTGCGGGCTTCCTCCTCGTCCCCGGCGTGATCATCGGGGTGTGGGGGAGTGGGCTCGAGACGCCCCTCTGGCTGCAGATCGGCGCCATGGCGGTAGGCTCCGTCCCCGCAGCCCTGCTGGTCGTCCTGCGCCGGCAGCGCATGGCGCTTCAGGCGGCCGATGCGCGGGCTGCCGGTGCCACGGCGCAGAGCACGGAGCTTCCGCTGCCTACGCCCGCCCCGCGTCAGGGGCAGGCGCTCAAGCTCGGACTCTGGACCGTGTGCGTGGCGCTCGTGTTTGCCACGCCGCTGGCCATCCTGTGGACGCTGCTGCTCAACGCCGTGACCGGCGAGCCGCCGAGACTCCAGGGGCTCGTCCAGCTGGCGCTCGATCCGGACTCCACCTACGAGCCCTGGCTGATCGCTGGTTTCGGGGTGTTGATTGCCCCCTTCGCCGAGGAGGCGCTGTTTCGCGGGATGCTCTACCCCGCCTTGCGCTCGGTCCTCGCCCGCGTCCGCGGCCGTGGGGACACGACGCCCTGGGTCGCCCGTCGCGCCATGTGGGTCTCGGCCGTGGCGGTCTCGCTGCTCTTCGCCGCCGTCCACGGTAACGCGCTCGCGATGGCGCCGCTCTTCGCACTCGCGATGGTCCTGACCTGGATCTTCGAGAAGACCAACTCGCTTGCGGCCTGCGTGTTCGCGCACGCCGTGCACAACGCCCTCTCGATGGTGCCCGTGCTCTTTCTGAGGACGCTATGAGCGCCGGCACGCCTCCCGGCAACGGCCTGCGCAAGGCACGCCTGCTGCAGGTCGGCAAGGCGTACGTTGCCGATACCGCAACGGTGACGGCGGCGGTCACCCTCGGCGAAGACACCAACCTCTGGTACAGCGTGGTGGTGCGGGGCGACGATGCGCCGATCAGCATCGGGGACCGCTCCAACGTGCAGGACGGCAGCGTCGTGCACGTGGATCCTGACGCGGCCAACGTCATCGGCGCGGACGTGACGATCGGCCACGGGGCCCTCGTGCACGGCGTCGAGGTGGCGGACTACGTGCTGATCGGGATGGGCGCCATCGTGCTCGGGGGCAGCAAGATCGGCGAGGGCTCGATCATCGGCGCCGGGGCCCTCGTCCTCGAGAACACCGTGATCCCGCCGTACAGCCTCGTGGTGGGCTCACCCGCGCGGGTCGTACGCGAGCTCGACCCCGAGGCGCGGCGCAAGCGCGCCATCGAGCACGCCGCGCATTACGTGGCGCAGGCCCGCCGGCACGCGACCGATCACTGGGACGACCAGATCGAGGCCTAACCCGCCTGTTGCGTCCGTATTCCCTGAAACGCGCCAGGTTGAATCGTGCGGCTCTCGGGCACCCTCGCACCCGATCTCATGGCCGAAGGGCGTCCATGGTGGGCTCAGCACCGAATCCGCCCTTCGGCTTCGACCTCGGGCCCGAGTGCAGCCCGAGAGCGGGGTGTTGCCTCGAACAACGCGGGCCCTCGCCCGCCGAGCCGCGCCCTGGGCGGATCTCGCGCCAGGCGATGCACGCTTCACGCAACATCCGGGCAAGCCCGCATGTTGCATGAACACAAGCTGAATCGTGCGGCTCTCGGGC
>JAJDEM010000052.1 GCA_029259795.1 Planctomycetota bacterium | reverse complement strand
CCACCCTCTGACTCGAGCTTGACGCCGAGAACCTTGAGGACGTCGATGAGCATGCGGCTGTCGCCGATGTCGCCGATCGCGGAGATGGCCGTCTTGCGGATCACGAAGTGCTTGTGCTTGAGCAGGGCGCGGATCTGGTGGGAGGCGCCGAGGTACTTCAGGCTGCCAAGCGCCTGGAGACCCGTCATCTGCATGACGAGGTCCTTCTTGCCCTTCTTCATGGCACCGAGGACGTACTGCGCCGCCAGGTGCGGAAGCACGACCTGATCGCCGAGGTAGATCACCGCCATCAAGCGGAGATCCTCGTCGCTGCTCTTGGAGACCTTGCCGAGGGCCTTGATCACCTCGGGGTGGTGCAGCTTGTTGATCTTGCGCATCGCGAAGTCGCGCTGCATGACGCGGTCATCACCCTTGAGGCCGGTCGCCTTGTAGGCGTCCTTGAACGCGGCGAGGGCCTCGGCGACCTCCTCGTCCGAGGCGAGCGTCGGCGCGGCGCGCTTGGCGTCGGCCTTCTTCTCCTCGGCCAGGCTGGCCGGGGCGAGCAGCCCCCCCACGACGAGAGCCAGAAGCAGCGCGAGTGAAGTCATGCGGACCATGGCGGCCTCCCAACGAGTGGACAGCCCCAGAATACCAGGGAGGGCGCACGCCACGCCGCTTGGGGCTACTTGATGAGTTCCCGGTAGGTCCCGCCGCTCTCGGCTGCGAAGAGCTTCATCATCGCATAGGCGAACTCGTGGACCCCCACGGCCTGGATCCGAACCATCCGGCGCCGGGCCTTGAGGCCGATAGCCGCTCCGACGACCTCCGCGTCCGTCTCCTCGGCCTCCCAGGGGATGCTGGAGTAGACGCAGCAGACCACATCCGGGCCCTTGGTCCATGCCACCGAGTCCTTTCGACCGGCGATGTCCAGGGCGAGGTTCATGGCCGTGAAGATGTCGTTTCCGTTCTCCACGGGCGACTTGTCGAGGTCTTCGAGCGCGGCTGCCCTCGTGCCGTTGTTGACCGGCTTGAGCCTGCCAAAGACCGAGCGCGGCTTGAGCCCAGAGAAGATCAGGTCGAACTGGACGTCCTTGCTGGGCAGGTCCCGGAGGAAGCGACGGACCCAGGCGTCGTTGAAGTGCTTCACCGACTTGATCTTGTGCCACGGCAGCCCGGCACGGCCGGGGTTCTCGCAGAGCGCCTGCAGTCGGTCGCGATCCTTGAAGGGGTGCTCGCGGTCGGTGAGCACATTCGCATCCATCACGACCACGATGCGCCGACCGTAGATCGGAAGGCCGAAGAAGTGCGGCGGCCAGACGCGCTTCTTGAGCAAGGCGTCGGAGACTTCCTCCCCCTTGGCGTGGGCAACCCAAGCGGCCCAGTTGTCGCCGTAGTCCTTCTTGGCGATGAACTCGAGCGCCTCGATCACGTCGCCTCGCACGACCCCTTCGGCATGCTCCAAGGCATCGACAAGCGCCCACTGGATCGTCGTGAGCTCGAACCAGTCGGGCATCTTGGGCTCAGGAGGCTTGCCGGTCTGCTTGTCGGGCTTGGTCTTGTCCGACCAGGCCCAGGCCTTGAACGCACGCGCGGCACCGGCCTGCACCTGCCAGCTCTTGTGACCCAAGGCGAGTACGAGTGCAGCGGTGGCCTGAGGTGCCTTCTTCGCGCCCAGCGCGCGCGCGGCCAACGCCGCGAGCATGGAGTCCTTCGATCCGAGCAGCGTGATCAACTCGGGCACACCGTGGTGCCCCTTCTGCTCCGCCAACGCCATCAGGAGGAGGCTCGCCTTGGTGGCCTTCGCGCGCTTCAGCTCGGCCAGCATGGCCGTACGCGCGTCTTCGCTCTCAAACGACGCGAGCGCCTTGATCCCGGCGAGCACCACGGCGGGGTTCTCGCCCTTCTTCTGGATCGACGAAAGGCACTCCAGCATGGCCTTCTTGCCGTCGTAGTCGAGGAGCATGGCGAACGCGCCCCGGCGGACCTTCCAGTTCGGATCCTTCATCTCGGCGCGGAAGTCCTGGCGCGCATCCGAAGCGTCGTCGGCTCGGGTAGGCGCCGTGAAGACTGTCAGCACGAGCAAGGCGGACCCGAGAAGGCCCAGAACGAACGGGAGTCGACGGCGCTGCACGGGGCTCAACCTACCCGGTGAGCCCAGGGTTTGCCGGAAAACGCGCCGCCCGGAGCGAGCCTAGATCTTGCTGGACGTCGCAAAGTGGAGCTTGGCCACATCCGCCAGGGCTTCGCGACCGAACGTCCGGATGAACGTCGAGCCGCCACGCAGAACGGGCGAACCGGCGCCCGGCGGCAGGGTCATCCCGAACTCGTGACTCAGCTCCCGCAGTCCACGGACGAACCCGGCCCGGGCGAGGATGCTTGCGGCGGCGACGGCGGGGTCCGCCTCGCCCTTGGTGCGGGTCGCAAAGCGGGTCCCGGACGGCAGATGCGCCTCGCGCTCGAGGATGACGGTGTTGCGCGCGTACTGATCGACGATGACCGCGCCGGGCGTGCCCGTCCGCTCGTGCAGTCGCCGGATGCAGGCTCCGTGCATGAGCGAGAGCAAGGTGTTGATGTTGCCGATCTCGGCGTAGCGCGGGTTGTAGTCCCGCGGCATGAGAACCTCGACCTCGCCATGGCCCGTGGCTTCGAGTTCGCCCGCGATGCGCTCGATCCGGCTGTCGGCGAGAGCCTTGCTGTCCGTTACGCCCAGCGCGCGGAGTTGCGCGAGGCCGCCGTCGTCGAGGCGGTAGGCGGCGGTCACCAGCGGACCGAAGTAGTCGCCCTTGCCGGACTCGTCGGCGCCGATGCGGGGTGTGCCCAGCTCGAAGGGGTCGCCCGCGCCAGCCGCAGCCGTCCCGCCGGCCCGCATCGGCGCGGCCCCACCCAGCGTCGCCACCAGTGCGTCTGCAGCCTTGCCGCCCGGGACGAACTTGAAGCCCTTCTTGCCGTGATAGCAACTCAAGACGGCGTTCTCGCTACCCGGCTGGCTCAGGTGGTACTGCCGGCCGTAGGGAATCGCCTTCTCGGTGATCACCTCCCAACCCGCGCCGCGGGCCCGGACGAGAAGGTCATCGCAGTAGGCTCGGAAGTCGCTCATGCCGTCGCAGCCTACGGGCGGGGCGGCTGTGAAGCGAAAGGCCGCTCGGCTACAATCGGATCGCATGCTGCGCCGCTTGCCCCCCACCCTCGTCGTGCTCGCCCTACTCGCCAGCCCCGCGCTGGTCACGCTCCCCGCCCGCGAAGCGAGCGCCCAGGACGCGGTGCGCTGGAGGCTGGGTCGCTCGGACTTCTTGCGCTACGAGCGGACGGTCACGAGCCGCAAGGCCGGACGCGACAAGAAGGGCGCCACCAAGATCGTCACGGTCCATGGCCACGACCTGCGCGATGGGGCGCAGTACAGCCCAGCGTCTGCCGTTCGAGGCGACCTGTTTCAGCTCCTCGCCCTGCGTCTGCCCGCGCCGGGGGCGAAGTCGACCGCCGTGAAGTTGGACTGGAAGGCGAAAGACGCAGCGAACCTGCGCATCAAGGGCACGGTCGGCATCACCGAGGTGGGCGCGCGCATCATCAAGATCGCCGGAAGCTTCACGTTCAAGTCACGCGGCAAGGTGCGCCGGGGCGACCAGTTCTGGTTCGATGACGGCACGGCAAACACGACGCTCGAGTTCGACCTCGACGAGGGCGTCGTGCGTAGCGCGAAGATCGCACTCGCCTACAAGCGCGAGGACCTGTCAAAGAACGGCCCGGCCGCGATCCTGAAGGCCAAGCGCGCCTACGAGCTGCGGCTGAAGGCCATCGAGCGCCGACGTCCGGAGGACTTCCAGAAGCAGGTCGACGCGGCCATCGACCGCGGCCTGAAGCACCTGCGCGGGCAGCAGAAGGAAGACGGCACCTGGAAGCCCCACGGCAAGTACACCCTCGGCACCACGGCGCTGGCCGTGCTGACCCTGCTCGCCTGCGGCGTGCCCCGCGAGGAAGAGAACGTCGCACGAGCGCTCGACTGGATCTTCTCGCAGGAGGCCAAGTTCACCTACGAGCAGGCCACCTGCCTCATGGCCATCGACCGCGCGTACACGCCCGCCTCGGAGCTCGCGTGCCTGGAGGCGGGCCGACCGATCCTCGCCTTCGAGCGCGCTCTGCCGCCCACACGCATGGCCTGGGTCCGGCGGACCGCCCAGGCCTTGGAGAAGAGCGCCACGGGCGGCGGTGGCTCCTGGGGCTACCCTGCTCCCCCGCGCTCGATCCTGCGCTTTGACACATCCAACACCCAGTACGCAGTCCTTGGCCTTCGTGCGGCAGGACACCTGGGTCACAGGGTCGCCGAGCGCACCTGGCTCGGCGTCATCCGGCACTGCCACGAGGTGCAGGAGCGCAAGGGCCCGAAGGGCGAGGTCTCCGTGGTGCGCCAGGGTGCGGCGATCCCCGACGAGGCCAGCTCGCATCGCCTCGGCGTCCTACCTGTGCCGCGGGTCGCAGGCTTTCGCTACTCCACGGTCGAGTCCCACGGCCATGTGAGTGCGAGCATGACCTGTGCCGGCATCACGATGCTGCTGATCGCGCGCCATGAGCTCCGCGCCATGCAGAGCAAGAAGTTCGATCGCAAGATGGAGAAGGCCGTCGCCGCGCTGATCCTCGCGGGCTGGGCATGGCTCGATCACCACTGGGCGATGGATCGCAACGCCGCCCACCCGAGTCACGGCTGGTACTGGTACTACCTCTACAGCCTCGAGCGGGCCGCGGTACTCGACCAGGTCAAGCGCGTCGGCGGCAAGGACTGGTACTTCGAGGGTGCGCTGCAGCTGATCCACCGCCAGGGCGAGACGAAAGGCGACTGGAACGACAAGGGCGGCGATGCGACGCCGCCGACGTGCTTCGCGCTGCTGTTCCTCAAGCGTGGCACGAGTCCGCTGGGGGCACCCATCACCGGAGACAAGTAGTCCCAGGCGGTGGTGATCAGACCTCCATCAGGTCTTTGATCTTCTTCCCGGTCATGTCGCTGATGCGCGTCTCGTGGCTCTTGGTGAGATCCTGGATCTCCTTCTTGAGCCGCTCGCACTCGTCCTCGGTGAGGGCCTTGTCCTTCTGGGCGGCGTCCGCGCTCTTGTTGGCGTCGCGGCGCACGTTGCGGACGGCGATGTTGGCCTTCTCGCCGTTGTCCTTGACGACCTTGGCGAGCTGCTTGCGGCGCTCTTCGGAGAGCGGCGGCAGGTTGAGGCGCAAGACCTTGCCGTCCGAGCTCGGGTTCAGCCCGAGATCCGAGGCCTGGATGGCGCGTTCGATGTCCTTGATGATCGAGGCGTCGTACGGCTTGATCATGATCTGGCGCGGTTCGGGGCAGCCGATCTGCGCAAGGTTCGCGAGCGGCGTGTCCACGCCGTAGGCCGGCACCTGGAGCTTGTCGACCAGGGCGGGGCTCGCGCGACCCGAGCGCAGGCCGCTCAGCTCGCCGGTGAGGTGCTGGACCGCTTGGTCCATGCGCTCCTCGGTGTCCATCAGGATGTCGTCCGCGCTCATGCCTCAACCTCCGCGGCATCCGACGCCGCCATGCTCACCATGGTACCCAGCGGCTCGCCTTCGAGCACACGCACCAGATTGCCCTCGACCCCCATGTCGAAGACGACGATGGGGAGGCCGTTCTCCTCGCAGAGCGTGAAGGCCGTCCGATCCATGACGCGTAGGTTGCGCCGCAGGGCGTCATCGTAGGTCAGGCGCTCGAAGCGCACGGCGTCGCTGTGGACCTTGGGGTCCTTGTCGTAGACCCCATCGACCTGCGTGCCCTTGAGAAGCACCTCGGCACCGATCTCCGTACCGCGCAGGGCCGAGGTGGTGTCGGTGCTGAAGTACGGCATGCCGGTGCCGCCCGCGAGGATCACGACCCGTCCCTTTTCGAGGTGGCGGATGCAGCGCAGCCGGATGTAGGGCTCCGCGACCGCCTTCATTTCGATGGCCGAGAGCACCCGCGACGGGACGCCCATGTCGGTGAGGAGGTCCTGCAGCGCCAGCGCGTTGATCACAGTGGCGAGCATGCCCATGTAGTCCGCCGTCGAACGGCCGAGGCCGTCGATGCTGGTCTGGGCACCACGCAGGATGTTGCCGCCGCCGTTGACGACGGCGACCTCGACTCCCAAGCGATGCGCGGCGGCGATGCTGCCCGCGAGCGAGCGCACGCCGGCGGCGTCGACGGGCTTGCCGGACGTTCCCGCGAAGGCCTCACCTGAGACCTTCAAGAGGACGCGCTTCCAGCGGGGCCCGTCGCCCATGGACCTACGCCCCCGGGGCGAAGTGCTTGAAGTCCTGAATGGAGCAGCCGCGCTCCTCGAGGACCTTGGCAACCTGCTTGGAGTCTTCGCGGTACCAGCCCTGCTCGTTGAGCACGCGCTGACCGAAGAAGTTCTTGTTCAGGCGCCCCTGGATGATGCCCTCGATGGCCTGCTCGGGCTTGCCCTGCATGGACGCATCTTCGGCGATCTGCTCGCGCAAGAAGGTGAGCTCCTTGTCGACTTCGGCCTGATCGATCGCAGTGCGGTCGAGCACGGCGGGCTTCGCGAAGACGATGTGCTGGCACACATCCTTGGCGACCTGGCCGTCGTCCTTGCCCTTGATGGCGACGAGCGCGCCCTGCTTCCTGTCGTTGTGGATGTAGGCGCCGACGGCACCGTCCCCCTCGACCGTGAAGCGGGCGACGGAACCGATCTGCATGTTCTCGCCGATGAGGCCGACCAGCGCACGCAGCGCCGACTCGGCCGTCTCGCCGTCACCGAAGTCGGCGGCGCAGAGCGCCTCGAGGCTGTCGATGCCCTGGGCATCCGCGAGGTCGGCGAGCTTCTCGACGTACTCGACGAACTTGGGCGTGTTCTTGACCGGCTCGGTCTCGCAGAGGACGAGCACCATGGTGCCCGTCTTGCCGTCGTCGGCAAGACGCACGGCAAGCAGGCCGTCACCGGTCGCACGACCCGCGCGCTTCTCGGCCGTCTTGAGGCCCAACTTGCGAAGGCTGTCCATGGCCTTCTCGAAATCGCCATCGGCTTCGATGAGTGCCTTCTTGCACTGCATCATCGGCATGCCGCTGGCCTGCCGGAGCTCCATGACCTGCTTGGCGCTGATCTCCATCGCGTACGTCTCCGCAATCGTTCTTCGGGCTGCCCCAGCGTGTGCGAGGGACCGGGCCCAGGGGAATCGGAACTGTTCGGGCCGGGGGACCGGACTACGAGGCGGAGGCCTTGTCGTCGCTGGCCTCGGGGGCCTCATCAGCCTTGGGGGCTTCGGCAGCCGCGGGCTCTGCCTTGGCCTTGGGCTTTGCCTTGGCCTTTGCCTTGGGCTCTGCCTTGGCCTTGGGCTCTGCCTTGGCCTTGGGGGCGTCCGCGGCCGGAGTCTCCGTCGGAGCGGCATCCGCTGCAGCGGCATCATTGCCTCCGCCGGCGGCATCCTCGCGCAGCTTGCGCTGCCAGTCCTCGGTGACCTGCTGACGCTGGCGCTCCTGCTGGCGGCGCTGCTCGGCTTCGGCACGCTGAGCCTCGGCGGCGCGTTCCTGCTCCGCCTCGACCACGGCCCAGACCTTCGTACCCTCTTCGACGCCGACGGCGAGCAGATCGAGGATCGTGCTGACCGAACGCATGGCGTCGTCGTTGCCGGGGATCGCGACGTCGACCACATCGGGGTCACAGTCGGTGTCGAGGATGGCGATGACAGGGATGCGCATCTTGTTGGCCTCGGCCACCGCGATGTGCTCGCTCTTCGGATCCACAACCACGAGGCACGCGGGGAGCGTCTCGAGATCGCGGATGCCTTCGAGGTTCTTCAGGAGCTTCTTGCGCTCGTTGCGGATGCGCGCCTGCTCCTTCTTCTTGAGGGCGGTCAAGATGCCCTTGGCTTCCATGTCCTCGATCTCGGTCAGGCGCCCGAGGCGGCTGCGGATCGTACGGAAGTTGGTGAGCGTGCCGCCAAGCCAGCGCTCGGTGACGAAGGGGTGCTTCGTGCGACGGGCGACCGTGCGAACGGCTTCCTTCGCAGAGCGCTTCGTGCCGACCCAGAGGACGCGGCCACCGTCGGCAACGACCTTCTCGAGGTAGTGCGTCGCACGCACGAGACCGCGTACGGTCTCCTCGAGGTTGATGATGTGGATGGCGTTCCGCTTGCCGTGGATGTACGGCTTCATCTTCGGGTTCCACCGGCTTGCGCGGTGGCCGAAGTGGACGCCGTTCTCCAACAACTTGTCTACCGTGATCTGGCTCATTGCCGTTCCTTGCCCCAAGGTCAAACGCGGACGTGCTCGCTTCTGGAGCGATCGTGGGGCGTCGTCGAGCGCATGGCGCTCCCGGACATCCCGCGGTCGCAGACCCGGTTGGCTCGCCTTTGCGCGGAACCATGGGCCGAGTCCGGGAGTGTAGCGGAGCCATGAAACGGGTCAAGGCGGGCCGCAGCCCGTAACCTGCGCCCGCAACGCTAGTTGTGGCTGCGCCCGGATTGGATGGACCCCAGGACCCGCTCAGCAAGCGCCAGGGCCCGCAGACCCTCGACCCCGCTGGCGTGCGGCGAGGCGTCGCCGCGGGCCGTGCGGACCAACGCCTCGATTTCGGCGCGGAGCGGCTCCCGGTCGTCCAAGACGAGGCGCTCGGTCGAGAGGGCCTCCTCGAAGGGGGTCGGTCGGCCACTGGCGCGGCCCCCGCCAAGCCCGACGGCTCGGGCGGCGAGGCCCGCGACGCTCTCGCCCCAGCCGGGGGCCGGCGTCCGAACCAGCCGTGCCTCCCGGTTGCCGTAGTCCAGGCTGAGGTAGCCGCCGGGGCTGAAGAGCCGCAGGCGCCGGACAGGCCGCTCGGCCGCACGACTCGCGGTCACGTTGGCCACGCAGCCGGAGGGATAGGTGATCCGGGCGTTGGCCACATCCTCGCAGGGCCCCACCACGGTGACGCCTACCGCCTCGACGGAGACGGCCTCCTCCCCCACCAGGTGGTTGACGAGGTCGAGATCATGAATCATGAGATCCATCACTACGCCCACGTCGGTGGCCCGGCCGGTATGGGGCGCGAGCCGGTGGACCTCGATGTAGCGCGGGGCCTCTTGCAGGCGGCCCGCGACCGCCATGACCGGATTGAAGCGCTCCACCAGGCCGACCTGGAGATGGGCTCCGCCTCGCTCCGCGGCCGAAACCAGCGCGCGGGCGTCGCGGGTACTCCCCGCGATCGGCTTCTCGACAAGGCAGTGCACACCCCGGGCGAGCAACGGCTCCGCGACCTGCCGATGCGCGTTGGTCGGAACGGCCACCGAGACGAGGTCGGGCGCCTGCGGAAGCTGGGCGAGCGACGAGACCAGGGGCACACCCAGATCGCGTGCGACGG
The DNA here is from genome assembly GCA_029259795.1 of Planctomycetota bacterium. Lineage (GTDB taxonomy): Bacteria > Planctomycetota > PLA2 > PLA2 > JAEUHO01 > JAHEIK01. The sequence continues at coordinate 33,962 of JAJDEM010000052.1, read as the reverse complement.
ACCGGGGCCCCGCGCCATCCGGCTCGCTGTCGACGAGGCCTACGAGGCGCACGCCTTGCGAGGCCATCTCGCTCAAGATGCGTGCGTGGTGGCGACCAAAGGCGCCTACGCCGACCACGGCGGCGCGAAGCGTCGGCGACTGGATCAAGACGCGTCCCCGTGAACGGTGCGACCGCCCTCCGCCGCACGTCCCTGGCGTCCTGCCTGCGAGGCACGCACCGACGCCGTCAGCTCGCCCACAAGGGCGTGGCCGGGGTAGCGCTCATCGACTTCGAGCAGGGCCTCGCTCGCGGGACGGTCACTGGACATCAAGATCATCCGGATGGCCCGCTTGACGGCGTCGACATCCTCTTGAGCGACGCCTGCGCGCTGCAAGCCGATCGTGTTGCAGGCCCGCACCCGCGCGGGGTGCCCCTCGACGATCGTGAAGGGATGCACATCGACCGTGATGCGCGTAAGCCCGCCGATGTAGGCGAGACGCCCCACCGTCGTGAAGTGGTGCAGGGCGCTGGCCCCGTTGAGGGTGGCCCGGTCGTGGATCACCACGTGGCCGGCGAGGAGGACGTGATTGGCGAGCACGACGTTGTTGGCAACGCGGCAATCGTGCGCAATGTGGCTCCCCACCATGAACAGGCCATCGGAGCCGACGGTCGTCAGCCCGCCGCCCGCGACCGTGCCGGGGTGCACGGTGACGTGCTCGCGGAAGTGATTGTTGTCGCCGACGGTCAGCCGGGTCGCCTCGCCGCGATGCTTGAGGTCTTGCGGCGGCGCGCCCAGCACGCAACCCGGGTAGAACGTGTTGCCGCTCCCAATCGTCGTGTCCCCCAGGAGCGTCACGTTCGGAAACAGGCGCGAGCCGGCACCCACGGTCACGGGGCCCTGGATCACGCAGTGCGCGCCCACCTCGACGTCATCGGCGAGTTGGGCGGCGGGGTCGATCACGGCGGTGGGATGAATGCGGCTCATCAGCTGGGCGGCTCCGTCATGGCGAAGTTGAGGCGGGCCTCGGAGACGAGTTGCCCGTCCACCGTGGACCGGCAGCGGACCCGCCCACGACCGGCCGAGAGGCGCAGTGTGAACGCCTCCAGGCGAATCTGATCCCCGGGAACGACGGCCCGGCGAAACTTCACCCGATCGATGCTGAGCAGCACCGGGACCTTCCCGGTGAGCTCGAGCTTGCGCAACAGGAGCAAGCCGGCCAGCTGGGCCATGGCCTCGAGAATGAGCACGCCCGGCATGATCGGCTGGTCGGGGTAGTGGCCCTCGAAGAACGGCTCGTTGACGCTGACGTTCTTGATGCCCACGGCACGCCGGAAGCCCTCCAGCTCGATGACCCGGTCCACAAGCAGGAAGGGGTAGCGATGCGGGAGGATCCGGCGGATCTGGCTGTGGGTGAGACCCGTGCGCGGCTCTTCGGTGGGATCCTCGGGATGCGCACGGCCCGCCGCCTGCTGATGCAGCGCGGTGACCAGCGCGAGATTGGCCGCGTGGCCGGTGCGGTGCGCGATCACGTGGGCGTTCAGATCGCAGCCGAGCAGGAAGAGGTCGCCCAAGACGTCGAGCAATTTGTGCCGGGCGAACTCGTTCGGCCAGCGCAGTTCGTTCTCGATGACGCCCTCGGTGCCGATGACGAGCGTGTTCTCGAAGCTGGCGCCCTTGCCAAGTCCGAGGCTGCGCAAGTGCTCGGCCTCGCTCTCGAGGCAGAACGTGCGCGCGCCGGCCACGCCGTCGGCGAACGCGCGCGGGGTCACGCGCACCGTATGCGACTGGGCGCCGGGGAAGCCGTCGCCGTAGTCCAAGCTGTAGGTCACGGTGAGGCCGTTGCTCGCGGGCAGCGCGACCAGCGAGGCGTCGCCGGAGAGCGGGAGCGTCACCGGGGCCGCAAGGCTCATGCTGACGCGCTCCGCGTCCTGCTCGACCGGCTCGGCCTCCTCGAGGAGATCGCAGAACGCGCGTGCGGAGCCGTCCATCCCAGGACACTCGGGCCCGGAGATCTCGACTTCGAGGTTGTCGATCTGCAGGGCGGTGCAGCAGGAGAGGAAGTGCTCGACCGTGTGGACTTCCGCGTCGTCGACACCGACGAGTGCCGTGCGTCGGTCACGCTCGGTCAGGTTGGCGGCGTTGACGGGGATGCGGGGTCGGCTCGGCAGATCGGTCCGCACGAACACCACGCCGTGGTCCGCCGGCGCCGGGCGCACACGCAGCACGGCCTCGACCCCCTCGTGCAGTCCGACCCCTCGGACCTCGCCCTCGCGGCGGATGGTGCGCTGCTGGCGCGGCACGCGCGGCTAGTTGCTCTTCTTGATCTTGTCGATGACCGCCTGCGTGATGTCGCAGGAGTCGTCGGCGAAGACGACCACGCGCAGGCGCGTCTTGAGCGCAAGGTCATCGCCGTTGGTCGAGTTGAGCTTCTCGTTCGGATCTGTCCGGAGAAGCACGATCTCGTGCCCGCCGTCGCGGGCGACCTGGCCGACGATCCCGTGCACAGCCTTGTAGATCTGCTCGAGGTCTCGCACGTAGGTGCGCGTCGCGACGACCTCGGCCCACTCCGCGTTGAACTTCATGTTGTTGCGCAGCTGGAGGAGCTTCTTCTCGGTGAACTCGCGCTTGGGCTCGGTCGGGCCCATCGCGTCAAGCTCCGCCTTGAGCTTGTTGAAGGACTCGAACTCGCGCTTCTGCGCGGCTTCCGCGGCCGCCTTGGCCTTGCGCATGTTGTCCTCGACAACCTTGGTGCGCGGGTGCTCGGCGATCGCTCGGACGAGGTTGATGGTGACGATCTTCTTGCCCTGCGGCGCCGCGTCGGCGCTCGAGGCGAGGTCCTGCCCCCCGAGGAGCTGGCTCCCGAGCATCGGAGCGAGAACGGCCAAGCCGAGTGTGATGACGAACATCGTGGTAAGTACGCGCATGAGAGCCCTCCGCTGACGCCGGCACGCGGCCGGCAAGTTCGGGTTGTGATTCTCTCCGGAGGAGGGCTCGAGGTCACGGATGACCCCGCCCATCTCCGTCAGAAGTTGCGGCCCAGGGTGAAGGACACCACGGTCCGCTCGTCCTCGTCCTCGAAGAGGAGCGGGAAGCCGAAATCAAGGGCCAGGGGACGATCACCCAGCATCGGAATCGCGAAACGAATGCCACCGCCGACCGCGATGCGCCACTTCATGTCCTCCGGTGACTTGAGGCGATCCTCGACGGTGCCCTGGTCGACGAACGCGACGACGCTGAACACGTCCTTCACGATCGGGAACTCGTACTCCGCGCTGACCGTGGCGTAGAACTCGCCACCCGTAGGCAGCCCATTCACATGCGGGCCCACCCCGCGGAAGCGAAAGCCCCGGAAGGAGTTGCCACCCGAGTAGAAGCGCTCGTACGGCGGCGTCTCCGGGGTGTCCTCCAGCGCCTCCTGAACCCCTCCCTGGAAGCGCAGGGCGATCCGGTGCTTCTTGCCCTCGTTGTCCTCATGCACGACCCATGTCTGGGTATGGCTTCCGGTGACAGACCACATGTCGATGTCGCCGCCGAGGAACGTGCCCGCGAGTTCGGTCTTGAGACTGGTGGTCGTCTCCCAGCGGGGCTTCTCGAAGTCGTCCACGGTGGCGTAGCTCAAGGACCCGGAGATCGAGCGCAGCTCGGCGAAGTCGGCGAAGAGGAACGCGCCGGGGATCGCATCGGAGTCGATGTCGCGAATCTCGAGTCCCTCGTGGCGCCAACTGGCATTGGCCCACAGCGCCGAGCGGTCGTCCTTCGCGCGGAACACCGGATAGCCGAACCCAAGCGTGTAGCCGGTGCGATCGGTGATGTAGCTGCGGCGGAACTCGAAGGACTTGAAGACCGTGGCGTCGAACGAGAAGTCTGTTCCAAAGAAACGCGGCTCCCGGAACCGCACGCGGCCCTGGGACACCGTCGTGCTGGGCGCCAAGAGGATGTCGAGCTCCTGGCCCGCGCCGGTGAATGCGCGACCGGAGGTCAGGTCCTCCCACGAGCTCGGCCAGCGGGCGATATCGAAGTTTCGCTTCGTGAACTGAACCGTGGCTCCAAAGCCGCCGTTCGTGCTCAGCTGCACGCCGAAGCTGACGCGGCCGGTACTGCCTTCGACGAGCTCGTAGGTGGCGCGCTTCCAGCCATCCAGTGCGTCGCCGTTCACGTCCAGGGCATCGTCGATGCGCAGGGTGGCTCGGTCGAAGTAGTTCAGGCGGCGGATACGCGTGAGCCCCTTGTCGAGCTCGTTGCGGTCCACGTAGCCGCCCGGTGCCGTGTGAACGTCACGCCGGAGGATCTTGTCGCGGGTGTACTCGTTGCCGAAGAAGTCGATGCGCTGGAGCCGATACTTGCGGCCCTCATTGATCGTGATCGAGAGATCGACGACCAGGTCCCGACCGGGGCTGCGCAGGACCGGATCGACGATCTGCAGCTCGAGGAAGCTGCGCGCGAAGTACGCCTCCTGGATGGCTTCGATGCCCTCCTTGGCCTTCTTCCCCGAGTAGCGCTCTCCGCTGCGCAGGGCGAACAGTTGGCGGATCCGGTCCTCCGTGAAGTAGTCGAGGTCGGCCTGCGTTGCGCAGCCGAAGGTGCCAAGCTCCTCCCGGTTGATCGTGAGCTTGATGTCGCCGACGGTGAACGGCTGGTGCTCGGTGATGGCGATCGTGATCTCGACGCGCTGCTTGTCGTCGGAGAAACGCATGTCATCGAGCGCGACCTCGGCATCGAGGAACCCCTCGAAGCGGTAGAGCTCCTTCAACGCGACGAGGTCCTCACGCAGCATGTCTTCGCGGAACGTGTTGCCGCCGGCGATGCGCTCGAAGAAGCTCGGTTCGTCGGTAAGCATGACCTCGAGGAGGTCCTTGCGAGGCACGTTGGCGTTGCCTCGGATGATGATGCGCTCCACCTGGACCTGCGGGCCCTCGACGACGGTGAACACCACATGGCGCCCGCCGTTGGCGAGGATGATGACCTCGGGCTCGGGCACCTGGGCGAAGTGGAAGCCGCGCAACCGGTACGCCTCGGCCACATCCTCGCGGTCCGTCGCCAGGTGGTACGGCGAGAGCGGGAACCCCTCCTGGGTGCGAATCATCTCGCGGATCTCGACGTCCTCGACCTCCTCGTTGCCACGGACGTCCAGGCGCGCGACCAGCGGGTTCTCGGCGACGCGGAAGCGCAGGATGATGCCCCCGGCGACCTTGTCCATGACGACCTGGATCTCGCGGAAGTAGCGGTAGAGCTCCTTCATGTCCGCATCGAGCTTGGCAGGATCGAGGCGCCGCCCCTCTTCGGTCTGAAGCCGGGCCTTGATCATCTCGGTGCCGTAGAGCAGGTTGCCCTCGAAGACGATCTGCCTGACGACGGGCCGGGCCGCGGCGAGGTCGTCGGTGGCGCTGCCCTCGGGTTCGTCCGGGGAGCCCGGCTGCGGACGCGCGGGGAGCGGCTGCCCCGGGCCCGGCGGAGGCCGGCTCGGCGGGCCGGGATCCGGCAGACGGGTATCCGGCCGAACAGGAGCGGGTTGCCGGGGAACGGGTTGTCGGGGGGCTACCGCGCGCGGGCGGGCGCGCGTCTCCGGGGTCCAAGACGGCGGCGGAGGCGGCGGCGGGACGCCACCTCGGGGCGCGGCCGGACGCGGGGTTCCACGCGGAGCGCGCACGCCCGGGCGCGGGGGCGTCACCGGGCCGCGCGGCTGCGCTGGCGGCAGGACCCGGGGGGGTGGCGGCGGCGGCGGAACGCGCGGGCCCTCGTCGGCGCCCGCAGCCCGTACGCCGCCATCGAGCAAGGCAAGCGAGCCCAGCAAGCACAGTGCGATCAGGAGCGGTCCGATCCCTCCGCGCACGTGTCGTCCTCCCCGCCGGCGCACCTGGCGTCGTCGTAGCTGCCCTCGTCCGGCCGGGCGGCGGAGATTGTAGTGGACCCCACGGGCAGGGCGCAGCGCCCCCCGAACGCGCCTCGCCGGGATTCCCCCAGCCGCCTGGGGCCCCACCCCACTCGGGCGGCGGTTCTGTGTCACCGACGTGTCATTCTCGGGTTCGGCCGGCATCAGGATGCGTCGCTGCGGAGAGCCTACGCCATGCCCTGCGGTGCAGGGTTCTCGAAGCGCATGAAGTCGGCTCGGAAGTGAAGCTTCACCGTGCCCGTCGGCCCGTTGCGCTGCTTGGCGATGATCACCTCGGCGTCCAGCTTCTCGTCCTCCTTGCGGGAGTAGTACCAGGACCGGTAGAGCAGGCAGATCACATCGGCGTCCTGTTCGATGGCGCCGGACTCACGCATGTCGGAGAGCTTGGGACGGTTGTTCTCGCGCTTCTCGGCATCGCGGTTGAGCTGAGAAAGCGCAATGACGGGCACCTGCAGCTCACGGGAGAGTCCCTTCAGCGAGCGGCTGATATAGGAGATCTCCTGCTGCCGGTTGTCGATGCCGCGCAAGCCACCGCGCGCTTCCATCAGCTGCAGGTAGTCGATCAGCACAAGGTCGAGGCCGTGCTGCGCCTTGATGCGCCGGCACTTGGCCCGCAGCATCATCGGAGTAAGCGACGGCGTGTCGTCGACGAAGAGGCGCGACTCGAACATCGGTCCCGCGGCGTCCTGGAGACGTTCGTGCTCGATCTTGCCGAGGAAGCGACCACCTCGACGCATCTTCTGGCCCGGTACGCCGGACTTGGCGCAGAGCATGTTCTTGATGATGTTCTGCGCGGTCATCTCGAGGCTGAAGATCGCGCAGGACTTGCCGCCGTGAACGGCCGCGTTGAGGGCGATGTTGAGCGCAAAGCTCGACTTGCCCATCGACGGACGCGCCGCGATGATGATCAACTCACCCGGCCGCAGGCCGCTGGTGTAGTCGTCGAACTGGTAGTAGCCGGTGAGGACGCCCTCGTTCGGCCCCTCGCCCTTCTCGAGTTCCTCGAAGGTCTCGTTGAGCAGACTCTTGACGTCTTGCACGCCCGTGGACTCGCGCGAGTCGCCAAGCTCGAACACAGCGCTCTCGGCGAGCTCGAGCAACTCTTCGCCGGAGCGGTCATCCGCGAACGCGGCCTGCTGGATCTCCGAGGTCACACCGATCAGCGAGCGCGCGATGGCCTTCTCACGCACGATCAGGGCGTAGTGCTCGGCGTGGGCGGGGCTGCGCACGACCCCGGCGAGGCGTGCCAGGATGTCGTCGCCGACTTCCGCCAGGAGCCCCTGCCGCTCGCACTCCCGTCGGACGAGGATGACGTCGAGCGCATCCCCCTTCTCGTAGAGGGTCTGCATCGCTTCGTAGATGCGACCGTGTGCGGGGCGGTAGAAGTCCTCGGGCTTGAGCAGCGGAACGATCAGGCCCATCGTCTCGCCATCCAGCAGGATCGAGCCGAGCACCGCCATCTCCGATTCGAGGTGATGCGGCGGCACCCGCTCGATGAGGCCGGGCAGGTCGGATTTGCCGCCCTGGGGCGCACGGGCTGCCGAGCGATCAATCATCAGACGCGTCTCCCTCGCTTCCGGCTTCGCAGCGCCGGTCGGCCCGTCGAAGCGGGCCCCCTATCTTCCGGAGCGCACCGACACCCCGGTTGAGGCGCCAGCACCTCACCCGCAGTCGATTGCTCCACAAGTTGTCGGCAGGTTCTCCACGCACTATCAACGTAAGTCCTTTGCCAACAATCACTTATGGCACCAATTGGCTTGGGGATCAAGGCCGGCGCCAGCCTCCCCCCGCAGAAAACACCCGCCGACTCTCGCGTAGGCTCGCCGCGCCATCCGGAGCGGGGGCGTGCGGGCCCTTGGATCGACCGGCGTAGGTGCCTGGGCCGCTCTGGTTCCGGGCGCGCCGCCTCGGAGGTGGCCGCAGGGGCTCATGGAGCCACGCGTCGCGTCACCCGCCGAGGAGAGGAGGGCAACGACCGAGACGGATCGAGCAGCGCGAGCTACGCGTCGAGGAGATCGCCCTCGGGGGCCTGGGCGTCGCCGCCCCCGGCGTGGGCGGGGCGCTCGGCGTCCGCACGCGCCACATCGGCGGCGTCGGCGGCGTCGGCGGCCGCCTCGGCGGCGTCCTGGACGACCCACACCTTGATCGGCACCTGCGTGTCCTCGGCGAGGACGACGGTGCACTCGTACTCGCCGAGCTCGCGAACCGCCTCGAAGCGGATCTGACGGTCGACGAACTGGAACTCGGCCATCGCGAAGGCGGCGATGACCTGGCGGATGCCAACAGAACCGTACAGGTGGCCATCCTGGCCGGCGCGTGCCTCGACCGTGAGGGTGAGGTCCTTCAGGCGGGCCGCGATGCCGGCGCGCTTCGCCGCGAGGCGGTCCTGACGCCCGGCCTCGATCTCCTTGTCCTGCTTTACGCGCAGCAGGGCGTCGGGAGTCACGATCGCGGCATAGCCGTGCGGCAACAGGTAGTTGCGCGCGTAGCCGTTCTTGACCTTGACGATTTCGCCAACGGAGCCGACGCCATCGATGTTACGGCGGAGGAGAATTTCGAGGGCCATCTGGAAGTCCTTCGATTGAGTCCGTGCGGCCCGCAGTCAACTGGCCGAGGGGCCATTGACCGTGGGACGCGAGTTGAATGCGCCGACTAGCGGCCGACGTAGGGAAGCAGAGCCATGAAGCGGGCCCGCTTCACGGCGATCTTCAGCTTGCGCTGGAAGTGGGAGACGGTGCCGGTGCGCTTGGCGCCGTACATCTTGCCCTGCTGACTGACCATCTTCTGGAGCGTGCCGATGTCTTTCCAATCGATGGCAAAGACGCGGGCTCGCGTGAAGCGGCACTTGGTTCGCTCCGTACGCTTCTTGAGAAGCTTGCGGAGGTTCTTGATCTTCGTGTTGCTGGCCATGGTCGTACTTGCTATTCCGTCGCAGCTGTGTCGGTGGTGGTGGCGTCAGCAGCCGCAGGCGCGGCGGCCTCTGCCGGTGCGTCCGCGGGAGTCTCTGCAGGCTTCGCTTCGGCCGAAGAATCTGCGGGCGTCTTTGCAGGCGTCTTTGCCGGCGTCTTTGCCGGCGCCGCGACGACCGCAGGGCGAGCCGGTGCCGAAGCGCCGTCACCGCCCACGCCGTCATCGTCTCCATCGCGGGACGGCCCGCGGCGCTCACGACGACCGCCGCCCCAACCCCCGAGGGAGTTCTTGCGGCTGTCTTCGGCCATGAGCTCACGCTCGTTGGCAGTGTTCTCGATGTGTTCAGCGATCGGCAGGTCGAGGGCGATCACGAGATGACGAAGGATCGTCTCGTTGAGCTGCACATCCTCGTTCATGGCGACGATGGCGCTCGGGTCAGCCTGGAAGTACGTGAGGTAGTACGTACCTCGACGCTGGCCCTTGATCTCGTAGGCGAGCTTGCGCTCGTCCCACTTCTCTTTTTGCACGATCGTCGCACCGTGCTTCTCGAGGATCTGATCCACGATGGCAGCGGTTTCCTCAAAGTCAGCCGTAGCGGCTGCGTGATTGAGGATGAACATCGCTTCGTAGTCGCGGGTGCTCATTCGGCGTCCTGGGGTTACGTAGGTTTCGGAGTTGAGGTCATACCGACGACCCAGCCGCAGCTGACGATCCTCGGAACCGGGTGACCCGTCCGGCCTCAAGGCGCCGGCTTTTCGGGTCGGAAGCGGGCGAAGGTATCAAGCCCCCCCCAAGCCGCCAAGCCCGTCCCGAGGGCCAGAACCGAGCGCTTCGCCCCCCGCGCGGGGGCCCGGCTCAGGCCTGATTGAAGCGATTGGCTGCGGTATCCAGGCCGTGCTCGATCCACGCCTCGCAGGCATCGGCGGCAAGATCGAGCATCGCGGGCAGCTCGCGCCGCTGGCCGGCGTCGTAGCCCCGAAGCACGCAGTCCGCCCAGCGTGCGCCCACCGGCGCGGGGCCGATGCCCAACTTGAGCCGGGGGTAGGCCTGGGTGCCCAGGATCTGCTCGACGGACTTCAGGCCGTTGTGGCCGCCGGCACTGCCCTCGGCGCGAAAGCGCAGTCGGCCCAGCGGCAGGCTGAAGTCGTCGACGAGGACGAGCGCCTCCTCGGCATCCACGTCGTAGATGTCGAGAGCTCGGAGATAGACCGGCCCCACGAGATTCATGAACGACGCCGGCTTCACCAGCCGGATCCGGTGCCCGGCGACGGTCAGGTCGGCAGTCTCGCCGTGCAGCATCTTCGTACGGCGAAAGCTGGCGTCCTGCCGTGCGGCGAGGACGTCCAGGACCTGCCAGCCTGCGTTGTGTCGGGTCTTCGCGTATCGGCGACCGGGGTTGCCGAGCCCGAAGAGAACCCGGGTCACTACTCGCCAGCCGGTTCTGCGGCCGCGGCGCCATCCTCTGCTGCCGCCTCTTCGGTTGCCTCGTCGACCTCTTCGACGACTTCCTTGGGCACGGAGCAGACGGCGATGACGGTATCGAGCGGCTCGAGGAACTCGACATTCGCGTGCTGCGCGAGGTCAGCCAGCGCCACGGCGTCGTCCAGCTTCAAGCCGGCGATCTCGACCGTGAACTGGCGCGGCAGGTCCTTCGGCTTGGCGCGGACCGTGACCGAGTCGCGGTAGGCCGTGAAGACGCCGCCCTCGCTCTCGCCCGCGGCGCGACCGTGCCAGTTCAAGGGCACATCGGTCTCGACCTCGTGATCCGCATCGACGCGGACGAAGTCCACATGAAGAATCCGGTCGGTCGTGTGATCGACCTGGATCTCACGCAGGATGGCCGGGCGCGCCTTCTCGCCAAGCGCAAGCTCGACGAGGTGACTGCCGGTGCGCAGGAAGCGGACGAGCTCCCGGCGAGCGATGCTGAGCTCGATGTTGGGGCGCTTCATGCCGTAGAGGACGGCGGGCACGTGATCTTCGCGGCGGAGGCGGTTGGAGTTGGCCGTGCCGAGCGCTTCGCGCTTCGCGACGTCGATGGTGATGAAATCCATGAGTGGCTCCCGTTCCCGCGATTCGCGGGGCAGCCCAAAGACGATACGGGAGGCCGGAGCGAGGGCCAGAAAGGGTAGGTGCCATCCGCCGTCGGGCCAGCCGCCGTCCGGGGCGGGGCGACCCGGCAGCCGCTTGGCCGGTGGGCGCTCGGTGGGCCGGCCCTACGGGGCGCGGTTGAAGAGGACGGAGAGGCTCTGCTCGGTGTGGACCCGCATGACCGCCTCGGCCAGCAGGGAGGCCGTGCTCAGGACGGCCAGCTTGGGCAGGCCGGTCGTGTCGATCGGGATCGTGTCCGTGAGGACGATCTCCTCCACGGGTGCGTCCCGCAGGCGCTCGCGGGCCGGGCCACACAGCACGCCGTGAGACGCCGCGATCCGGACGCTCAAGGCCCCCCCCGCGATGCAGGTACGAGCCGCCTCGGTGATCGAGCCGGCCGTCGAGATCATGTCGTCGATCAGCAGGACGTTGCGGTCCTTGACCTCACCGATGACGGCCCCGATTTCGACCTTGTCGGCACTGATCCGGCGCTTGTCCACGATCGCCAGCTCGCCGCCCAGCCGGCCCGCGTAGCCACGGGCCATCTTGGACGAGCCCACATCGGGAGCGACCACGGTGAGATCGGGAATGCGCTGCTCGAGGAAGTGGCGTACGAGGACAGGCGCCGCGTAGAGGTGATCCACGGGCACATCGAAGAAGCCCTGGATCTGTGCGGCGTGAAGATCGATGGTCAGGACGCGGTCCGCCCCCGCCTTCGTCAGCATGTTTGCGACGAGCTTCGCCGTGATCGGCACGCGTCCCTCGTCCTTGCGGTCCTTCCGGGCGTAGCCGAAGTACGGAATCACGGCGGTGATTCGCGCAGCGGAGGCGCGGCGCGACGCGTCGATCAGGATCAACAACTCCATCAGGTTGTCGTTGACCGGCGGACAGGTCGACTGCACGAGGAAGACATCCGCACCACGGATGTTCGAGTCGATGTAGACGTCGATCTCGCCGTCAGGGAAGCGTCCGACGCGCGCTGCGGTCCGCGTGACGTTCAGCTCGCGCGCGATGTCATCCGCGAGGGCCGGGCACGCATTGCCGGCAATCAGTTCGAGATTCCGTTGACTCACTCGCTTGCTCCTTCGGGCCCGGCGGCATCCTCGCCGGAATCGTCGTCAGAAGGAAGGACCCGCGAGGGCACGCCCACCGCCGTGGCACGCGGCGGCACCCCCTGCCCGGGAAGGACGACGGCGTTCGCCCCCGTCCGCGCCCCTTCCCCAACCTCGACGGGCGCAACCAGGACGGTGCCGGAGCCGATGGAGGCGCCCGGACCGATGGTCGTGCGGTGCTTGGCGTTGCCGTCGTAGTTGGCGGTGACGACCCCGCAGCCCACATTGGCGCCGGCCCCGACGTCGGCATCGCCCAGGTAGGTCAGGTGCTTGGCCTTGGCGCCAGCTCCAATGGTGCTGGCCTTCGCCTCCACGAAGTTGCCAAGCTCCGCCCCGGCGCCGACCACCGTCCCCCCTCGCAGGCGGGCGAAGGGGCCGATGCGGGCACCCGCGCCGATCCGACAGCCCGTGCCGATGTGGGTGAACGGGTAGATCCGGGCACCCGCCGCGATTGTGACGTCTGCTTCGATCACGGTGGTGGCGGGGTCCGTGATCCGCACGCCGCGGCGCATGTGCTCGGTGCAGATGCGCGCACGCAGGGTGGCGACGGCCGCCGCGACGTCGGCCCAGTCGTTGACACCCAGCAGGGCGCTCGGATCCGGCGCCGCCATGCCGACGACCGCACCACCGCTCGCCGCGACGTCCCCGACGGCATCCGTCAGGTACTCCTCCCCTTGGGCGTTGCTGGCCGAGAGGTTGGTCAGCGCGCCACGCAGCGCGGCCGCCTGGAAGACGTAGATGCCGGTGTTGAACTCCTGGATCCCGAGCTCGGTCGGCGAGGCGTCTCGCGCCTCGACGATGCGCTCGAAGGCGCCGCTCGCCGAACGCACGATCCGACCCAGCAGGCCGGGCTCTGGCGTGACGCCCGTGAGGACGGTCGCCAGCGCGTCCGCGGCCCGGTGCGCTGCCAGGAGGGCTTGCAGGTCGTCGGGTCGAAGCTGGGGCACGTCGCCGTAGACAACGAGGACGTCCCCCACGAAGTCCGGCAGCGCCTCGAGCGCGAGGCGGGCCGCGTGGCCGGTGCCGTTCTGGGGCACCTGCGGTACGGGCAGCGCCTCGGGCCAGGCGGTCGAGCGCCACGCCTCGACTTCGTCCGCCCGATGGCCGATCACGAGCACGGCGTGCGCCGGCTCCAAGGGCGCGATCGCGCGCCGCACGTGCTCGATCAAGGGGAGCCCAAGGCACTCAAGCAGCGCCTTCGGCGGCAGGTCGGCGACAGCGCCCAGGCGCGTGCCCTTGCCTGCGGCCAACACGAGGACGGCCAGCGGCCGGTTTGCTGCGCTGCTCTGCTCACCCACGATGAACTACCCCTCCCCGCCGTGCCCGCCCCGCGTGGCGAAGAGTAGCAGGCCGACGGCTGCCACGAGGCCGGCCCCGTAGCTCTTGAGGTTGTCGAGCAGGGCCGCATCCAGATGCGGCTCCCACAGTTCCAGGACGCCGGCGCGCAGCTCACCGTCCGGTAGCAGGTACGTGCCAAAGAAGACGACGGCGGCGCCGCCAACGAGGAATGCGATCAGTCTTCCCATGGGTGGGATCTCCGGGTGGGAGTCTCAGGGAAGCGGTCGGCGCACCCCCTGCGGGTGGTACTCAACCAGAGGATCGCACGCAGGGGAAGGGTCGGTGCCGAGATCCCTCCAGCGAGCGGCTGGTGGGCCCGCACGCCGGAACGAGAGAAGAGGTGGTTCCCCGGGGAGGACTTGAACCCCCAACATCCGGAACCAAAATCCGACGTGCTACCAATTGCACCACCGGGGAACGCTCAGCCCGGATCCTACCGCGTGCCGGCCGGATCGCTACTCCGCCAGCACCCGACGAACGAGGTCGAGGGCGCGGACGGCGGTATGGCGCTGGGCCAGCCTGCGGTCCGGCGGCAGCTTGAGGCGCAGGCTCTCGGTCGGGTGCCCTGCGCGTGCCAAGGCCACGAAGACCAAGCCCGCGGGCACAGGCTCGTGGCCCTCCTGAAGTAGCGGCCCCGGGCCAGCGGTGCCCGTCGTCGCCAGCGCAAGGTCGGTGCCCGCATGGGCCCGCGCCGCCTCGGCCAATGCGCACGCCACCCTTGCGGAGACCACCCCGGCCTCGGCGAGCAAAGCCGCAGGGACGCCAAGCTGCGCGGTCTTCTGCTCGGTTGCGTAGGGGATCCAGCCCATGGGAAACACGGCGCTCGCCCCGGGAACCGCCGTCAGCATGCGGGCAATCAGCCCGCCGGAAATCGACTCCGCCGTGGCGATGCGCAGACTGCGCGCAGCAAGGGCTCCCACCACGAGGTGCTCGATCCGCCCGCCGCGAGGCGGCTGGAAGGCGTGCGAACCCAACTCGGCGGCCGCCGCCACCCAGGCCGCGTCCACGGCCTCCGCAGCCCCGGCGCCCAGCGCGCGAAACCTCAGCTCGACCTCGCCCTGGTGGGGATAGGACGCAACCGCCACAGCGTCGAGGGCAGGCAGCGTCGCCAGCCGCGTCTCGATGTCACCTTCGGGCACGCCGATGACCCACAGGGCTCGCTCGATCACGCCCCCCCCATCCGGCGGCGGCCCCGCGACGTCGCCCAGCAGATGCGCCTCGCACAGCGCCCGCCACTCCTGGGGTACGCCGGGGAACGCGAACACCTCCGCCGTGCCGACCTGCACGCGCAGGCCGGGCGCCACGCCCAGGTCGTTGGCAAGCCAGCTCCCGCCGATGGGAACTTCGGCCTGGACGCGCTCGGCCGCGCCGGGCACGCGCTCACGCCGAGCCAGACACGCCACCACCGACTGCCACGCCGCCTCGTCATGCGCGAGCCCGACGCCTGCCGCCAGCGCGAGGCCGGCGCGGGTCCGATCATCCTGTGTGGGACCGAGCCCCCCGCTGACCACGACCACGTCGGCCGAGGCCGCGCCGTCCGTCACGGCGCGGGCAATCTGGGCCGGATCGTCGCCGACGGTATGCATGGCACAGAGCTCGACGCCGAGACTCTGGAACCGCTCGGCCAGCCACGCCCCGTTGGTGTCGCGTCGTCGCCCGGCAAGGAGCTCGGCCCCCACCAACACGATGACGGCGGTCGTCACTAGACCGCGCTCCGGATGTGCACGACATCGCCGTCGAGCACGATGTAGTCCTTCGGTTCGAGCCGGATCTCCCCCCGGGCCCTGAGCTCGCGCATGCCGCCGGCGGCCAGGAGGGCGTCGTGGGGAAAGACCTCCGCGCGGACGAAGCCGCGCGCCAGATCGGTGTGGATCTTGCCCGCGGCGATGACGGCCGAGTCCCCGGCTTCGATCGTCCAGGCGCGCACCTCGTCCTCGCCAACAGTGAAGAACGATCGCAGGCCGGCGGCCACGTAGACGTCGCGCACGAAGCGGTCCGCCGCAGGCGCCTCGATGCCGAACTCTTCCATGAACTCGCCGCGATCGGCAGGGTCCATGGCGTTCAGCTCCGCATCGATCTGCGCGTCCATGGCCGTCACGGTCTGCATGACCACGCTCAGGCCGTCGGTCAGTCCCGCGGCCGGCTCGCCGGGGCCATTGACAAGCACCATCATCGGCTTGCGTCCGAAGAACTGGAAGCCGCGGATACGGCGCTCGTTCTGGGGATCCAGCTCCAGATCCCCGATCCCCTGGCCCGCCTCGAACCGCTCGAGGCAACGCTCGAGCACGGCAAGCTCGAGCGCGTCTTCCGCAGCGGTCTTGGTCTTCTTGAGGACGCTGTCGCGCAGCTTGCTTGCACGCTTCTCCGCGATGAGGAAGTCCGCCGTCATCATCTCGTCGGCCAGGCGCGCGAGGTCGGCACGCGCGTCCGGTTCGGGGCGCTCGTAGGGGTACTGATCACTGCGAAAGTCGCGCAGGACAAGCACGTAGGCATCGGCCTCCCGCAGGCCCGTCAACACCTTCGCGCGCCGCTCGCGATCGACCTCGGTCGTGCCCGGCGGGAGGCCGGGCGCATCCCAGACCTCCAAGCCGGCGGGCGTGTACTTCTTCGGCTGGAAGAGGTCGCGGCAGGCTTCCAGGCGTGGGTCGTGCATCTTCACGACCTGGACATGGGTCTCGGTTTGGGGCATCCCAGCCACGACCTCGACGGGGCTCTCCGCGATGGCGTTGAACACGGTGGTCTTGCCGGCACCCTGGATCCCGAGCAGTGCGATACGCATGCCCTGGAGGGTACGCCAGCGGCCGACGTCGGCCCAGGGGCCCGCGCTATTTGGGAGGTTCGCCCTTGGGAGGCACATCCTTGGGAGGTGTGGCTGTGGGTGACCCCGTACCGCCAGGGACCTCGGGCGCGCCGTCGGCGGGCGGCGCCTGGGGCACACCGAACGCATCGGCCGCCCAGTCGTTGATGCGATCCGCGTAGAACAGCATGGCACTGAAGACGGCGAGCGCAATCACGAGCGGCCAGGCCTTCCACCAACGGAAGGTCGCGGCGTTCTCGCCGACGAACTGCCCTCCCCAGATCCCAAGGAAGTAGAGGCCGACGACCGGTATCGCCATGGCGATCTGGGTGATCGGGCTGGGGTCCGTGAGGATCATGCCCAGGACGAAGCTCAGCACCACGGCGACACGCCAGCCCTTGATGAACGTTGCGCGCGACACGATGCTCGTTGCCTGCAGGAACAGCATGACGAGGGGCAGCTGGAACACGAGCCCCATGCCGAACACCATCGTGAGGCACATGCTCAGGTAGGCCTTCAAGCTGAACCAGCTCTTCACCTCGAGCGCTTCGTTCCAGCCGATGAGGAAGCGCATCCCGAAGGGAATGAGCAGCATGTACGCCGTGACGAGGCCGAGGACGAACAGCACGAGGGAGACTGGGAAAAACAGCCGTACGTAGCGCTTCTCGCGGTCGTAGAGGCCTGCGGCGATGAACCCCCATAGTTGCCACAGGACAAACGGCGCAACGAAGACGAGCCCGGTCAGGAAACAGAGCTTGATGACCTGCAGGAAGCCGTCGGCGGGATCCGGCACGTGGATGGCGCCCTCGGCACCGACCAGCGCAGCCGCCTCCTTGAATGGCGCCAGCACGAAGTGCATGAGGTCGCGCCAGTAGACAAAGCTGATGATCATGCCCGTGACGATGGCAAGCACGGACCGCCACAGGCGCACGCGCAGCTCATCGAGATGCTCGGTAAGCGTCATGCGGGTCGTGTCGTCGTCGTGGGCGTCGTCGATCACCACGGGTGCTCAGGCCTCACTGTGTTGCGGGGGTGTCGCAAGGATAGTCCGCGCTGCCGCAGGCGGAGCGCGAGGATCGAGGGGCGCGAACCCGAGGTCCAAAAATGACAGGAGCCCGGCCGCATGGCCGGGCTCCGTCGCAACCAGCAGGGGTCTGCCGGCGCCAGCCGAAGGGCTAGTAGTCCAGGAACGCGTCGAGGAGACGCTCCGTGATGACGTTGGCGCCGAAGAGGCGCGCGGTCTTCTGGGCCTGCTCGAGCGGCGTCGTCGCCGACGTGCCCTCGTCGTCGCCCTCATCCTCATCGTCGTCGCCCGAGGTCTCGACCGGAGCGGCCCAGCTGTTGGGAACGATGATGTAGGTCGTGTCGCCGTTGGGGGCGCTCTGGACAACAACGTTCATCTTGGCGAGGCGCTCGGTAGCCATGTCCTTGGGCCACTTGTCCAACTTCGCAGCGAAGTACACGTAAATGCGATCGCCGGGTGCGTAGAAGGGGTTGTGGATGCGGTCGGCACGACCGGCGGAACCCGAGAGGATGCGGCACTTGGCGACATGGTCGCCGGTGACGCGCACGACCATGAGCTCACCCTTGTTCACGCGGTTGCCCGCACGATCGAGAGCACTGACGACGAACTTCTGGCCGACGTACGCCTTGTCCTTGTGACCGAGGTCGATCATCGCGGTACCCAGCGTGCTGTTGGCCATCAGGACCGTGCCGTCCACATCATCGCGGGCGATCTTGAGATCCTGCTTCTCCTTGAGAAGACGGTTCTGCTCGCGGCGGGCTTCGAGGTCACGGTTGAGGCTGGCGACAGTCTTGCCGGCATCCTCGACTGCCTTGGCCTTCTCGTTCTCGGCGTTCGTCGCCTTGATCGCGTTGCGGTTGGCGCGCTCGGTCTCCTGCGTGATGCGGTCCTGGAGCTGGCTCACGTCGTTGGTGTGGGCTTCCTGCTCGGCCTGCAGCTGGCCGTTGAGGTCCGTGATGGACGCTTCCTTGGCCGCGGTGTCCTTGCGGAGCTGCGAGACCTCCTGACCCCATGTCTGCATGTTCGCGCGAAGCTCGCCGCCGATGCGCTCGAACGCGGTGTCGAGGCCGGCCATAGCCGCCTCAATCGTGCGCGTGCCCGACTCCTGGTACTGGTAGAACTGAACGGTCACACCAGCCTTGGTGATGTCGCCCCAGGTACCCGGCGCGGCGATGCGCGCGGTGTACTCTTTCCAGCCAGCCATGCCCGAGAGCTCGGCAAGCGCCTCATGGTAACGCTTGACCTTGTCTTCCCACTCTTGGAGCTCGGTCAGGTAGCGCGCCTTGCCCTGCTCGTCGTCCGGATCGGCCGGGGCGATGGGCTTGCTGAACTTCATGTCCTCCCACTGGGCCTGGACAGCAGCCTGCTTCTCCTTGAAGGCCGTGCTGAGCGTCGTGAACTTGTGTTCCGTCTCCTTGCCGGTCGTCGTGGTGTGCAGGCGAGCCTCGCGCTCGAAGGTCAGCTGCGCAGCGGCGATGATCTTCTTCAAGACCCCGTCCTGCGTGGAGCCTTCCTCGGCGCCAGCGACGACCCCCTCGGGGTCGAAGTTGAGCTTGATCTGCGCCGCGTCACTGATCGTGAAGCTGGTGTTGTTGCGCGTGATCTTGCTCAGCGTGATGTTGGGGCCCTTGTAGCCCACGACATTGCTGAGTTCGACCAGCTTGTCAGCAAGCATGGCGCCCTCGGCGTTGATCTCACCGTTCTGCTGCTTGAGCAGGGCGATGTCCGAGGCGTGCTTCTCCTGCTTGTCGGTTTCTTGGAACCACAACCAGATGAAGACGAGCGCGACGAGCAGCGCGATGATGAACGCCCAGTTGGTCGAGCCGAGTTGGCGACCCGCTGAGGTCTGAGTACGCGAAATGTGATTACGAAGGGACTGCATGTCCGATCTCCAGTCCGTCCTTGTGTGTTGAAACGGCCCGCGCTGACGAAAGCACGGACGCACATGAATCAGGAACCGGCCCACGTCTGTTCGCAGGTCGGCCTCCCACCCGCGGACAAAGGTAGCAGCGCCCGTGACCGACCGTCAACATCCGGAATGGTGGTCCAACAAGACGCAAATCCATTTGGGGTCCAGGGTTCCGCTTGACCCCCCCGGAGGCCTCCCTAGAGTGGTCCGCGGATCGACGGGCCGCCCCGCTGGTCGCTTTTGGGCTCCGCATCGCCATTTCGAGCGTGTGAGCAGCCCCCCACGGCTTGAGGCCTCCGGCCTCGCACCTGGCGCGAACCGTGCCTGTAGGTCACGCCCACAGGTCGGCCCCCCCGCAGGCACGCCCCCACCACGGGCACCTGTTTGGTGGCTGTTCGGGCCGGCTGCGCCCGGATGACCTGCTTTTTTGCATGAGGAATGAACCCCTGGCCCCGTCCATCCCCCCTCAACGCACCGGCACCCCCGAGCCCCCGCGCCCTGCGGACGGCCCGGGGGGCGCACGGGTTGTGCTGGGGCTGCTCGGCGGGATCGGCAGCGGCAAGAGCCACGTGGCCCGGCGGATCGGCACGCTCACCGGCGGGCGGGTCATCGAGGCCGACGCCCTGGCGCACGAGGCGCTGGCCGCGTTCGCCCAGGATGGTCAGCTGGCGGCGACCCTCGGGGAGGGCTTCGTGCGCGACGGTCGGCCCGATGTCGCGGCGCTGGGCGCCAGGGTCTTCACGGAGCCCGCTCTCCTGCGCCAACTGGAGGGCTTGCTCCACCCGCCCGTGCAGGCCGCCATCAAGGCCGCGCTCGAGGTCTTCCACGCGGGCGACGGCACGAGCGTCCTTGTCCTCGACGTGCCACTCCTGATCGAAACCGGCCTCGACCGCCGCTGCGACGCGCTCTGGTACGTCGAGGTGCCGGACGACGTCCGCGCCGCCCGCCTCGCCGAGCGCGGTCTCACCCTCGAGGCGATCCGCGCGCGCGAAGCCCTGCAGAGCCCCCGGGAGCGCAAACGCGCCCGCGCCGATCTCATCATCCGAAACGACGAGTCCGCCGAAGCGCTGGATGCCCAGCTCCTCGCCGGCCTCGCCTCCCTGGGCTGCCAGCCCAGCAACCCCACCCTGGGCGAGCCCGCCTCGTAGGGCGCCCAGAAAGCAACCCACCACGGAGTCCACCCCGATGGCTGCGAAGAAGAAGGCCGCGAAGAAGAAGGCGGCTGCCAAGAAGAAGGCGACGCCCAAGAAGAAGGCCGCCGCGAAGAAGAAGGCTGCGCCCAAGAAGAAGGCTGCGCCCAAGAAGAAGGCCGCCGCAAAGAAGAAGGCGGCCGCCAAGAAGAGGGCCGCCCCCAAGAAGAAGGCGGCCGCCAAGAAGAAGGCCGCTCCGAAGAAGAAGGCGGCGGCAGCCTCCCCGGCACCGGCAGTCGATGAGCCCGCGGCCGCGGACGACGCGCCGGCCGCACCCGAGTCGGTCGGCCTGCGGCGCGGCCGGCGCCGGGTCGCGGCCGCCGGTACGGCCGCTGGCGGAGCCCTTCCGCCGCGGACGCGCCGCGCCATCCCGCCGCTTCCGGATCGCGACATCCCGCCGTTGCCCGACGAGGACGACATGCCCGCCCGTACGCCGCGCGAGGAACGCGGCGGACGCGGCTCGCGCCGAAAGCGCCGCCGCCCGGTGCCCGCTGCGCACACACGCCTGCTCGAGAAGGTCCGCCGAGGCGACGAACATGTCTCGGCGCTCGATGAGTTGACCGACGACGACATTGCCGCCCTCGCGCGCCGCGTCGGCATCGAGACCAAGGACCGCGAGTCGAAGAGCGAGCTCATCGTCCGGCTCATCCAGGAGGCCCGCCCGCCGCGCCGGGACGCACGCGGCGGACGGGAGCGTGCGCCCGCTCGCGACGAAGCGCCCCGCGAACTCGTCGAGGTTGCTGGACTTCTCGAGCTGCACCCCGACGGCTACGGTTTCCTACGGCGCATGGAGCGCAGCTACAGCCAGCACCCGGCCGACGTCTACGTCGCGGCCGGCCTGATCCGCAAGGTCGGCCTGCAGGCAGGCCACTGGATCGCCGGCAAGGCCAGCCAGCCGCGGCCGAACCAGGCCCAGCTCGCGCTGCAGACCGTCGAGGAGGTCAATCACGAGTCGCCGGAGAAACTCCAGGATCTCACGCCGTTCGACAAGCTGACGGTCGTCTACCCCGACGAGCGCCTGCCGCTCGAGACGACGCCGGAAGACATCGAGATGCGGGTCATGGATCTCTTCTGCCCGCTGGGCCGCGGGCAGCGCGGCTTGATCGTCGCGCCGCCGCGAACGGGCAAGACGATCATGCTGACGAAGCTGGCCGACGCCATCGCCGCCAACAGCCCCGACGTCGACATCGTCGTCCTGCTGGTCGACGAGCGACCGGAGGAGGTCACCAACATGCGGCGTTCGGTGCGCGGCGAAGTGATCGCCTCCACCTTCGACAAGCCGGCGAGCAACCACGTGCGCGTGGCGGAGTTGGTCGTCGAGAAGGTAAAGCGCATGGTCGAGTACGGGCGGCACGTCGTGCTGCTCCTGGACTCGATCACACGCATGGGGCGCGCCTACAACAACCAGACCGGCGGCAGCGGGCGCATCCTCTCGGGCGGCTTGGACGCCAAGGCGCTCACCAAGCCCAAGCGCTTCTTCGGCTCCGCCCGCAACGTCGAGGACGGCGGCAGCCTCACCATCGTTGCCACCGCGCTCGTCGACACGGGCAGCCGCATGGACGAAGTCATCTTCGAGGAGTTCAAGGGCACCGGCAACATGGAGCTCGTGCTCAGCCGCGACATGGCCAACGCCCGGGTATGGCCGGCCATCGACGTGCCCGCCTCGGGGACGCGCAACGAGGACCTGCTCCTGCATCCGGAGGAGCTGCGACGGGTAACGCTCCTGCGGCGCGGCATCACCGGCCAGGACCCGCAGGGTGTCATGGTCGCGCTGCGCGACAAGATGAAGTCGTGCTCGACGAACGCCGAGTTCCTGATGCAGCTGGGCGGCTAGGGCCTGTCTGAAAGGCCACCTGCTGCGGGCTGATGCCGTCGCGAGCCGCGCCCCAACGGCGACAAGGCTCCTCGAGGTGCAGGGGCAGACGCCGACCGAAGCGCGAGCTACCGCGCGGCATACGCCGCGCGGTAGCGCAGCACGCGGCGCACGTGCTTGCGCGTCTCGGCAAAGCCCTCGCGATCGATCACGCCCTGCGGAGACACATCCGGGGCCGCTTCGCGCCAGCGGATCACGTTCTGGGGGCCGGCGTTGTAGGCGGCCAGGGCGAACGGCTCGGAGCCGTCAAAGCGCATCAGCAGGCGCGCGAGATAGGACGCTCCCAGTCGCAGGTTCAGGGCAGGTTCCGTCAGGCGTTCCTGGGCATAGTCGCTGACGCCGAGCCGCTCCGCCTGCTCGCGCGCCGTGGGCGGCATGAGTTGGGTCAAGCCAATGGCGCCGGCGCGGCTGACCGCCCGCGGATCACCGCCACTCTCCACCGCCACGAGGGCTCGTAGGAGATGCGGATCGAGCTGGAACTCCTCCGCCGCCGCAGCGATGGCGTTCTGGTGCTCGCCCAGGTCCGGGGCACGCGTTACGCGCTGCCGACCGAACCAGGAGCCAACGATCAATGCGACAAGCAGCGCCCCGACGACGACGGGCCAACGCATCGCGACTACCGGCCGGAGCCGGGCTTCTTCACGCTGGCACGCAGGCGCACGTACCAGTCGGCCCACTGATCGGCAATCCGTTCGGCATCAGCGAGCGACATGCTCCGCTCGACCTTGCCGAAGGTTCGGCCCGTGAGGCGCGTCAGCGCGACCGCTGCATTGCGGCGAAGGATCGGATCCCGGTCCCGCAGGGCACGCGTCAGCAACGGCACGGCGCTGAGGTCCTGCTCGTTCTCGAGGTAGCTCGCCAGGGGTCCGACGTCGTAGCCCTCGCGCTTCAGGGCTGCGCGGAACCAGGCCCGATCCGAGCGGCCCTTGACCCGCGGATCCTCGTACCACTGTTCGTAACGCTGAGCGAGCGCGGTGTAGCCCGCCTCGACGAACCGCACGGAGGTCAGGTTCTCGAGCGCCATGCGCGCCTCGTCACGCTGGGCTCCCACGCCCTTGCGCAGCAGCTGCAGCAGGAACGGGAACGCCTCGCCCATGTTGTGCGCTGCCGCCCCAAGCGCTGCCGCGGCCTGCACACGGTGGTCTCGATCGCCGAGGTAGCGCCGCAGCATGACCGGGACAAGCTCGGACTCAAACTGCCCAAGCACCCCCACGCAGCGAGCGCGCCGGACCGGGTCCGGCTCGCCACCGGTGAGGTGCTCGACGATGGCAAAGCGTGCCTCGTCCGTGCCAAGCTCCGCCAACACGCGGCCCGCGGCACTCTGCACCTGCTCGTCACGGTCGTTCAGCAGGTAGAAGCGCAGCAGGCGCACGGAGTCCTTGTGCCCCGTGCGGGCCATGGACTCCAAGGCCGCTGCACGCAGCGCGCCGGAGTCGCCGTCCTTGCGCTCCTCCGCCATGACGCGGGTGAGCATGTGATGGGCGCCGCGACCGGGGATGTAGCCGAGCGCGCGCGTGACCTCGAGCTTCACGCCGAAGGCGCCGCCTCGGTAGAGGCCTTCGAGCTTCTTCACGATGCCTGCCTCGCCCAAGTAGGCCAGAGAGAGCAGGGCCCGCACCGAGACCGCCGGGTCATCGTCGAGGCTGAGCACCTCGAGCCCGGGACGCAGCCGGTCGTAGGCGGCGACGCGTTGCTCGGAGCTCAACGCCCGGGCCGCATCGCTCTCGACGAAGAGGCGGGCGGCGTGGGCCGCCGCGGCGCGCATCGAGGGGCGCTCGTCGGCGAACCCCTTGCGAACCCGCTCGACACCGCCCTCGAGCAGCAGGCCGGCGAGAATGCGCTGAGCATCCGCCTCCTTGCGCTTGCCGACGGCCTCGATCATCTCCTCGCGGGCACCCGCGTGGCCCTGGCCGATGATCCAGGTCAACCCGTCGGCTTCCATCCGGCCGAACGCCTCGCCCGAGGCGAGCTGCGCGGCAAGGTGGCTCGCCTCGGAGGCCGTCAGCTGGACCTTCATGGACTGCAGGCGCGCGAGCGCCTCGGCACGCGCCACCTCGTCGGGCAGGTCGTCGTAGGAGTACACGATCCCGCTCTGGAGCATCGCGCGCCGCTCGACGGGCGAGGCCTGGGCGAGGGGCTCGGCATTGGTCTTCCACCAACTCAGGTGATCCGGCCACTTGTCGGCGTCGCGGTAGCGCTGCCAGATGTTGGCTTCGACGAGTGCGTCCATGCGCAACTTGATGCGCTGGTAGCGCGCGGCGTTCGCGCGCTGCTCGACCTCACCGGCACCGACGAGCTCGGCGCTGACTGCCATGCGGCGGCGCTGGTTCATGACGCCCAGCGTGACGCCGACATGCTCGTTGGCTCGGGCTCCGCCGCTATCCCGGGTGTCGAAGAGGCCTTCGCCCTCCAAGAAGCCAACGAGGCCTTCGAACGCCCGGCGATTGAGGAGGAAGGCTCCCCTGCGCTCCGCGCCGCCCTCGGCCACGAACGAGGCCTGCAGTCGGCGACCGGTCGCCTCGATGGCCTCGAACTGCACGTAGGCCTGCGAGACGTCCGTCGGGTCGAGACTCTGCAGCGGACGGCGCGCCCGGAACTTCGCCCGAGCATCCCGCCACCACTGTGCCCACGCAACCGCGGTGTCCGGGATGTCCTTGCCGGAGAGGCGCCGCAGGGCGGCAAACGCGCTCGGCGCGAAGCTTCCGAAGTCGCGGAAGTGGGCGCCGCCGAGTGTGTTGATCAGCGTGTCGATCACGCGACCGTCCAACAGGACGGCGACGTTCGGGTCACGCGAGTCGAGAGCGCCGAATGCGAGGCCGACTGCGGCCGTACCGCGGGGCAGCTTCTCGGGGTGCAGGAGCCCCCGCCGCCCGGTGAGCTCGGCGATGGTCTCCTCCTCGAAGGGGTTGGCACTTGTGGCGCGGGCGATCTCGACCAAGGCGAGAATCGCGTACGAGCGCTCCCGTGCTCCGGAGTCGCGCGCGTAGCCGTTGAGGCGCTTCACCATCGCGGGGGTGCCGCGTTGCGCGAGCAGGCGCGTGGACTCGTACGCCACGGACTGCGATAGGTCGGAGAGCGCGGTGAGCAGGCGCTCGTCGGCGTCGGCCACACGGGACGGCACCAGCAAGCGCAACCCGGCGATGCGCACGTGCGGCTTGTCGGCGTCGAGCAGCGCGAGCACACGATCCTGATCGCGCTCCCCCACCTTGGTGGCCAGGAAGGCGGCCGCCGCGTCGCGGAAGACCGGCTTGGTGGAGAGCGTCAGGAAGCTGATGAGCCACTTGCGCGTGACGTCCGCATCCAAGCCGTAGGCCGCCTTGAAGAACACGGCGGCGCGGCTGGCGTTCGATCGCTTGGCGGCCGAGCGGAGGATGGCCAGGACATGCGTCGGCTCGCCAATCTTGCCGAGCACCCACGCTGCGCCGGCCTGCGCCGCAATCGACTCGGCGTCGTCGGCGTCGAGGACCTGCACGAGATGCGGCACCACCTCGCTGCCGCGGAGGAAGAGCTTCTCGGCGGCGCGGGTGGCCTTGCGATCCGGCCAGGAGCGGAGCTCCGCGATCTCGACCTGGAGTTCCCCACGCGGGCCGGGGCGATCGGCGGCGCGCCCCTTCGACGAACCGGTCTTCCCGGCATCGGTCGGACCGGCGTCCTCCGTGCCGAAGTCGAACCCCTTGCGCGCCTTCTCGTCATCGCCGGCGTTCGCGGGCGCGACGCCGACGAGGGACGGGACCCCGACAAGCAGGAACGCGAAGCCCACCAGCGCTCCGGCCCGGGAGACCCGGCGAAGGAGAGGGAGGGAGCGGGTGAGCCATACGGTCGAGCGATGCATGAGGGGACCCCAATAACCCCCATATCTTCGCCGGAGCGGGTCACTCGCGGGTCATCCTGCCGAGTGCGGCACGTCACGCTCTGCAGCGTCCAGGGGGCGCAGCCGGGCCGTCACGGCCCGCGCCAAGCCCGCATGCTCCGGGGCGGCCAGCGGGGGATCCCGGGCGACGATCGCGCGCGCAGCCTCCCGCGCACGACTGAGAATGGCCAGATCCCTGGGCAGCGAGGCCGCGCGGAAGGCAGGGCGGCCGTGCTGACGGGTGCCGAACACGTCCCCGACCCCGCGCAACTTCAGGTCTTCCTCGGCAATCACGAACCCGTCGGTATCGGCGGCGAGCACCTCGAGTCGGGCCGGCGTGTCGGCCTTGGACCGATCCACGAGGACGCAGAGTCCACCCGCCACGCCACGGCCGACCCGCCCGCGCAGTTGATGGAGCTGCGAGAGCCCGAAGCGTTCCGCGTGCTCGACGACGAGCACCGTCGCGTTCGGCACATCCACACCCACCTCGACGACCACCGTCGCGACCAACAAGTCCAGCTCGCCTGCCCGGAACGCCCCCATCACGGCTTCCTTCTCGTCGCGCTTGAGCCGGCCATGGACAAGGCCGACGCGGTGCTTGGGAAGCGCCTTGGCCCAGCGCTCGCGCCCTGCGTGTGCGTCCTTGAGGTCGAGCTGGTCTGACTCCTCGACCAACGGATAGACCACATAGGCCTGGTGGCCCGCCTCGAGCTCGGCGTGCACCCGCTCCATGACCCGGCGGCCGTCTTCGGGCTTGACCACCCACGTCTCGACCGGCACGCGGCCCGGGATCGTTCCCTCCACGACCGTCACATCCATGTCGCCCCAGACCGTGAGCGCCAGCGTTCGCGGAATCGGCGTGGCGGTCATGATCAGGCAGTGCGGCCGCCGCCGCTCTTGCCCCGCCGCGTCCCCCTTGGCGAGCAGCTCGCGCCGCTGGCGGACCCCGAACTTGTGCTGCTCATCGACGACGACAAGACCCAGGCTCCGGAAGTGGACGTCCTTGCTGAGCACGGCGTGGGTGCCGACGACGATGTCCGCTTCGCCGGCTGCAATCCGCGCCAGGGCTTCGCGTCGCTTGGCGGCCGGCATGCGGCCTGCCAAGCGCTCGACGCGCACGCGGCTGCCCTCCAGCAGCGCGCGGAGGGTTTCGAGATGCTGACGGGCCAGGATGTCCGTCGGCGCCATGAAGACGGTCTGCCAGCCCTCGGCCAGCGCCCCGAGGAGGGCGTACGCGGCAACCACGGTCTTGCCGCTGCCCACATCGCCTTGCAGGAGTCGGTACATCGGTGCCGGCCGCTCGAGGTCGGCGACGATCTCGGCCACGGCCGTCTCCTGCCCGGGCGTCAAGGTGAAGGGGAGCCGCGCCCGGATCCGCTCGTGCACACGCGGTCCGAACGCGATCGCGGGAGCGCGCTCGGCCTGGCGTGCCATGCGCCGCCGTGCCAACAACAACTCGTGCACCAGCAGTTCATCGAACGCCAGCCGCACGCGCGCAGCTTCGGCGGCGGCAAGATCGTCGGGAAAATGCAACGCGCGCAAGGCCGGCCCCAGGGCAGGGAGCGCCGCGTCGGCGCGGACCGACGCGGGCAACGGATCCTGCATGCTGTCGGCCGCTTCCAGCGCATTCCAGACCGCGCGGCGAATCATGCTGGCCGAGAGTCCCGTCGTTCGGGGGTGCACCGGGACGTAGCGTCCGACGCCCGGCTCCTCGACGGCCTCGTCGACCCCGAGTCGCTCAAGCTCGGGCGCCTTGAACTCGGGAGGCTTGCTCCCGGTGCGCTCGACCGTCCCGTAGAGCGCGACCCGGCGGCCCTTCGCCAAGGGGCTCGGCCGAAAGCCCCGATAGAACCAGCGCGCGACGGCGTGCCCCGTTGCGTCCTCGATGTGCGCCTCGAGGATCGCCATGCCACTGCGTGTCCGGATGGCCTTGGACTCACGCACCCGGCCGATGACGAGGGCGATCTCGCCGGCTTCGAGTTCGGCGATCGGCCGCGGAACGCGCCGGTCCTCGTGACGGCGCGGCGCCAGACGCAGTAGATCCCCCAAGGTCTCGACCCCGAGCTTGGCGAAGGACGCTCGACGCGCGGCCTGGATTCCGGGCAACGTGCCGACGTCGTCGTCTGCGGCGCGCGGCGCCGTCATCGGCGCCCTGCGGCCCAGCGAGCGCGGAGCCACGAGTCCGGCCAGCGCGCAAGGAACGCCTCCCGCGCCGCGGCCTGGGCAGCCGCCTCGTCGGGCGCCCTACCCCGCTGGGCGCGCAGGGCGGCAAGGGCCGCCTGGGCCGCGACGCCTTCGCCGGGCCCGGCCGGGGGCTCACGGTCGATGGTGCGCGCGGTGACGAACGCCCCCACCGCGTAGCCCGCGAGGGCTGCCAGGAGGACGAACGGCAGGAGAAGGAGGGGGCGAACCGTCACGCATCCACCGTACGGGCCCGCGGCGACCGTGTTGCACGGCGACGGCACCGTGTTGCACGGCGACGGCACCGTGCGGCGCAGGGAACGAATCGCGCGCCACCGGTCCGGGCGCTGCTAGCGCCGCTGGATGATGAGGATGCGTACGCGCCCGCTGGGCTTGCCGGCCGCGCCGCTCGCCTGCGGTGCCTTGGCGTCGCTCGCCGAGGCCGGCTTCGCGCTGCCGGTCTTCTTCTCGCGGGCCTTGCCCGTCGTCGGTCGCTTGCCCGCCACCGGCTGAGTGCCCCCCCCGGTCGATCCGCCCTTGCGCTCCTGGGCGAAACCCGACGCCGCGGGGGCATCCGGCTCAGCGGCGTCCGACTTGGGGGCTGCAGGCTTGGGGGCGCCAGACTTCGGGGAATCACGGTCAGGGTTCGCACGGGCCGGAGGCGGCGGCTGCTTGCGACTGCTGCGGCCAGAGGCTTCCTCCTTGGGTACCGCACCCCGCTTGCGAGCGCCCGAGGCGGCGCCACCGCCCGCGCCACCGCCGCGTCCGATCGCAGCGCCCTCGCCGGAGCTCGAGCCCTGGCCGGAGCCAGAACCTGGCGCGCTCCAGGCACCCTGGGCGGCGCGCAGCTCGAGCAGCGCGGCGAGGGTCGCCGTGCGCTCACGACTCAGGGCGCTGTGCACCACGAGGGGATCCACGACGGCACCCTGCACCCGCGCGCCGAGACGGACGAGCGCCGGCGCATCGACGCGATAGAAGCGATCGGCCCGCACGGGACTCCCTGCCTGCACGCCTCCGCCCCCACCCAGCCCCGGTTCACGCGCCGGAGCCGGGGGGCTCTCGGCGGGCGCTCCGCGGGCCTTCTTCTTCGCCGGAGCGTCAGCCGCCCCGGCGGCCGCCTGATCGAGCAGCGCCAGCAGGGCCACGCGCGCCTTTACGGGATCGTCCGTCTCGAGGACGTAGACGGTATCGCCGTTGGCGAGTTGCCGGCCCGCGCGGGCCAGCGGACCGGTCTTAAAACCCCACGGCGGCATCGACCCACCCGCAGGCGCATCCGCCGGGCTCGGGGCCGGCGCGCTGGGGGTGGGCTCGCCGGGCTTGTCGGCAAGGGTCGGCACCTTCGGGGTCCGCGGCGCCTCGGTCGTCGGGCTGCTCGGCGGGGCCTTGCTCGCCGGAGGGGCCTTGCTCTCCGACGGGGCCTTCGCGGGAGCCGGAGCGCTGGCGGGTCGCGTGGGATGGCTCGGGGTCGTGGGCGTGGGACCGGGCGCAGGGGCCTCGGCCGTGCGCCCCGTCGCTGGCGCGGGCTTGTCGCTCGGCTTGCGCAGCTTGACCGGCGTGGCGCCGCCCGGCGCGCCGTAGGGCCCGCTGACGCGCCCGCCGCTCTCGGACTCGGCGGCGCCTTCGCGGGCCTTCTTCAAGTCGTCCGCGACACGCTTCACCGGCGTGCCGCTGGCCCGGGGCCGCGACTCGTCGGGCCGCTTCTCGCTCTCGGCGGCCTTGCTGAACGGCGTCGCCGCGTCCCTCGGTGCCTCGGCGTCCTTGGCGCGCGCCCGCCTGGCTTCTGCCTGCCTCTCATCCTGCGCGCCGTTCTTGGACGCCAGGCCCGCGGTGGCCTCGCCGTCGTCCTCCCCGCCGGGCGCGTCGGCCGCGAGCCCGTCGCGCTCCGCGCGTTCGGCGGGCGCCGCGTCATCGACGTCGAGGTCGGCCTGCTCGATCGTGGCGAGGTCGCCCTGCGGGGCGCCGCCCTCGCCGGGAACGTGAGCGGTCGGGTCAAGCGATGTGATGTAGACCAGCGAGAAGCCGACCACAAGCAGCGCCGCCGCCGCATACGCGAGGGTCAGGGTGCGCAGGAGGCGTCCCGGTCGCCCGCCCTCGGCAGGCATGGGCCGCGGGTCAGTGGGCTGCGGGTCATTGGGCTGCGGGTGGCTGGGCTGCGGGTCATTGGGCCGCGGGTCATTGGGCTGCGGGTGGCTGGGCTGCGGGTGGCTGAGCTGCGACGCCGTCGTCTCCGAGTCCCCTGCGCGCAAGGCGGCGAGCCTGGCGTCGAGGCCTCTGCGGAGCGCGGGCGGCGGCTCGAGGGCCGCACCCTGGGGACCATGCGCCCGCACCCAGCCCTGGATGCGGCGCAGCTCCTCCCAGGCTTCCGAGAGGACCGGATCCGCCGCGATCCGCGCGCGCAGCCCGTCGGCGGCGTCTGCATCGAGGCGTCCGTCCAGCAAGTCATGCAGCACCGCGGGGAACGGATCAGGCTGCTCAGGGTGGCCCGGCGCGCGGAAGTCAGTCATTGGACACATCCAAGACCGACGCCATGCGCCGGCGCACATCCGCGCGGGCCCGGTGCAGACGACTGCGAACCGTGCCGATGGGAACGTCCAGCAACTCCGCGATGCCTTCGTAGGACAGGGCTTCGACCTCCGTCAGGATGAGCACCTCGCGCGCCTCCGGATCGAGCGCACGCATCACCCCCTCGAAGGCCGAGCGCACCTCGGCCCCGCGGGACTCCTCCCAGACACCCGGGGCGCTGCTGGCCACACTCGCCGAGCGCGGCGCTTCGGCGCCGGGCGGGGTGTCGTCCAGCGAGAGCGGACGCGTGTGCTTGACCGTGCCGCGCTTGCGCAGCTCGTTGCGGCACTGGTTGATGGTGATGCGGGTAAGCCATGTGGAGAAGCGGGCCTTGCCTTCGAAGCGCGGCAGGGCCTTCCAGGCCTTGACGAAGCTCTCCTGGGCGGCGTCCAGGGCCGCGTCCTGATCACCGAGCACCCGACAGGCGAGCCGGAATATCCGGCCCTGGTGTCGGTCCACCAAGCAATCAAACGCGCCCGGATCGCCGGCCCGGAATGCCTCGAGGGCCTCCTGGTCCGGATCGCGGTTCGGGGTACGGTCGTCGTGTTCTGCCACGGTTAGACCCGCTTGGGCTCCTTGGGTTCCCAGACCCATCCCGAGTCTCGGTTTCAGCGCATTCGTCCACTCTACGGGTTGGTACGCCTGGGATCGGAGGGCGTTCGGCAAAAAGCCCGCAACATGGGCCCCAGGCCGCCAGCGGAGCGTTTCCGGGACGCCGCGCGAGGAGACTTCGCCTGGGAGACGTCCGCTCGCGCAACGTCCTGGGGGCCCGCCGGGGCGAGCTACGCCTGGTGTTCGGGCTGGATCTGCCCGACGAGAACCGTGATGTTGTCCGGCCCGCCAGCCTTCTCGGCCGCGTCGATCAGGCGATCGCAGAAGTCTTCGAGGGAGCCGCCGGCCCGGAGGATCTCCTCGACGGTCGTGTCTTGCAAGACGCCCGTAAGCCCATCGGTGCAGAGCAAGAGCAGGTCGCCCGCTTCGATCGTGCTGGAAGGACGCGCGACGTCGAGATCCTCTTCGCTACCGAGCGCTTGGAGAATGATGTTCTTCGCGCCCATCCGCTGGGCTTCTTCCTCGGTGATGATGTTGTCCTCGAGGAGCTTCTCGACAAGGCTCTGGTCCTTGGTGAGACGCGAGAGGTTGCCCTTGCGAAAGAGGTAGGCCCGGCTGTCGCCAACGTGAGCAAACTGCGCCACATCGTCGTAGACCCACACAGCCGTGAGCGTCGTGCCCATGCCCCGGTAGTCGGGGTTCGTGGCGCCCTCGTCGCGGATGCGCTCGTTGGCGCCTTCGACAACGCCGACGAAGACGTCGGAGACCTCATCGGTGGATGCATCACCCGCGATGCCGCTCGCGGCCTGCGCGAGCATCTGCTCGCACAGGATGCTCACCGCCATGTCGCTGGCCACTTCACCGGCCTTGGCTCCACCCATCCCGTCCGCGACGGCGAGGACGGTGCCGGGGCGCGAGAGCGCGCCCTGGCCTGCGAGGTCGTCGCTGATCTCGCGGCTGGCTCCCGCCTCGGGCGCCAGGGAGCCGGCCCAGAGGG
This sequence comes from Planctomycetota bacterium, assembly GCA_029259795.1. Taxonomy (GTDB): domain Bacteria; phylum Planctomycetota; class PLA2; order PLA2; family JAEUHO01; genus JAHEIK01. Next base: position 1,707 of record JAJDEM010000052.1, on the reverse strand, counting down.
CGTCCTCGTTGTTGGTGCGCACGCAGCCCACCACGGAGCGTCCGTGCCAGGCGACGCGAAGACGCGGAGCTGCGGTGGTGTCAAACGTCATGGATGGATCTATCCCACACGCAGGGCTGGCCGGATGGCAGCACGCCCGCGCGGAGCCTGCCCTCTACGGCGGGTCAAGGTACGCGCCTCGCGTCCCAGAAGCAAAGAGCGGCCTTGAGTGGGGAGATTCGGGCGGATTCTGCGCACGAGGCACCGAAGGAAGGATCCACGCAGGGCGCTTGACGGAGCTGGGAACCGTCTCGACACTTGCACGATGCGAACCGCCTCCCCGCTCGTTCTCCTCGCCTCGCTCGCCCTGCTGACTTCCGCCAGCCTGCCAGGGGCCCACGCGGCACCGGACGCGACGCCGGCTCGCCTCAAGACCCTCGAGTTGAGTCGGGTGGACGGGGACCTCACCGGCCTCGACAAGACCCACCTCACGCTCCGCGCCAAGGATGGTGCCGAGCAGCGCTTCCCGTTGGCCGAGGCCATCTCGCTGACGCTGGCGACCAAGCCGGGGCGGCGTGCCGCGGGACCGCAGTTTCGGCTCTGGCTCTCCGGCGGCAGCCAGATCGTCGGACGCATCGTCGAGGGCAAGGAAGACATCCTCACCATTCGCAGCAGCTCCCTGGGTCAGGTGGCCTTGCTGCTGGACACGATCCGCACGATCGAAGCACTCCCCGCCGAGGACAACGCGTGCCACGACCTCGCGGCCAAGCACCCGCGTCCCGAGAAGGGCGACCTCGCCTACAACACCGATGGGGACCAGTTCGCGGGTTCTGCCCTCGAGGTCACGGACGCAGCGATTCTCATCGAGACCCAGGGCGGCCGCGAGCGGGCCGTTCCGTGGAAGACCCTGCGGGTCCTGCATCTCGAGAACGACGTGGTGGAGCCGGCCGCGGGTCTGCAGACGGAGCTCGCACTGCAAGACGGCTCCCGCATCGCCACACATGCCCCGGCCGTGCTTGTGGGTCCGGCGTTGCAGCTGGCGCTCCGGGCGCTGCCCAAGAAGACGATCGCCATCAAGCTCGATCAGGTGCGGACGCTGCGCTGGAGTGGTGCACGATTCGTCTACGCCTCGGAGCTGCCGTTCAAGCACATCCTGACGTCCTTCTATCAGGATCCGCCGGACACGATCGACCCGCTGTTTGATCGCTGGGCCGGGGTGCGCGTCGACCGCCGCACCAGCGGCTGCCCGCTGCGCATCGGTGGGGAGACCTTCCGCCATGGCTTTGGCGTCAACAGCCGGAGCACCTTGACCATCCCGCTGGACGGCGCGTATGCGTCGTTTCGCGTCTCGTTCGGCATCGACGACGAGGCCGTCGAGCTGGCCAAGGGTCGCGCGCGTCGGGGCCATGTCGACGCGCGCGTGCTCGGGGACGGCAAGGTCCTCTGGGAAGCCAAGAGCGTGAAAGGCGGCGCCAAGGTCATCCGCGTCGGACCCCTGGATGTGCGAGGCGTCAAGACCCTCGTACTCGAGGTCGGGTTCGGCAAGGAGGAGATGACGCTGGATCGTGCCGACTGGGGCGATCCGATCCTGGTGAAAGCCGGGACCTAGCCCGCATGATCTGTGAACACCGGCTGAATCGCGCTGTTCTCGCTCGTCTTCGTGCCCGATCTCCTTGCCAGCGTGGCTCGACGCAGGGATCGGCAGCGCCTCGCCCCCCTGGCCTCGAC
>JAJDEM010000051.1 GCA_029259795.1 Planctomycetota bacterium | reverse complement strand
CACCCACCCGCCCGCGGCGGGCCCCTCCCAAACCTCAAGCTCCCACCACCGCGACCCCTCCGCCCCGCCCCTCAGCGCGGAACACCGGCGGGTTGCCTACCCTCCTCCCCCCGTCGTCACCGGCTTGGGCTTGCGCAAGACGGGCACCTTCGGAACCAGGGTTGCCCGCTTGAGGAAGAGCAGCGCGAAGCAGGAGTCGAGCAGGGCCGTGCGGTAGCGGGTGCCGCCGCCGGGGCCGCCGCCGAATCCGCCGAGCTGACCTTCAGGCTCCCAGCGGCCACCGTCCTCCTGGCTGTCGAGCAGCAACTCGGCACCCTCGCGGTACCAGTCGTGGGCACCGAGGAAGCGCTTGCCCACGATGACGCACGCGCGCTCCAGGCCGTAGAGGTAGTAGTAGTGCCACGTGAGGCCGCGGCCGGGGTTCCTGTCGATCGCGTAGTTGTGCTGGAGCCAGGCGATCGCATCCCAGAGGCCCCGGTCGAGCTTCGTCCGCAACGCCTTGGGCACCGCACCCTTCTCGAGCAGCATCGCCTTGATGATCGCGAGTGAGCTCAGACCTGCCGTGGTCATCGAGCCCGTCGTGGGGCCGCCGGGCGTGTAGGGGAAGCCCCGTGCGCGGTCCTTCGGCCGCTCGCCCCTGTCGCCGCCCTTCGTGGGCTTGGCGTAGCGCGTGCCGTCTCTCCGAGGCTTGCTGGCGGTCGGCTCGGGGTCTTCGACGCGCGTGACGCCAACGCCGAGGCGCTCCTGGTAGCGCAGCAGGCGCTCAGCCATGCGTGCAAGCTGCTCGGCCTTGATCTCGTAGCCGCAGCGCGTGCCCGCCCAGATGGCGAGTAGTACGTACTGCGTGTTCGACAGGTCCTCGTCGCCGAGGAACGCGTTCTTGGGACGCGTCCCTTCGTTCAGGCCTCCGGGGTAGCGGAACAGTCCTGTCTTGGCCTGGTGCTTCAGGAACCAGCCGAGCGTCCGATGGATCGCCTTGCGCGCCCACTCGGGGTAGCCGCAGGGGTTCTTCTCCGTGCGCTTGCGTGCGCCGTAGCGATCGCGCGCCGCGGCGCGCGTCTCCGTAGCGGGCTGCACGAACAACGTGTGCAGGGCGAGGACCATGAGCGAGAGGCTGTAGGCCGAGGCCTGTGGCCAGTGGTCGCCCTTGAGGTAGGAGCGGTAGTGCTTGCGCAGGTAGCCGAGCGCCTTCTGGATCACCGGATGCTCGGGGCTGTAGTTGCAGTCCGCGAGGGTGTACGTGCAAAGGGCGCACACCCCGAACCGGTGTCGGCTCTGCGGGAACGGGCCTTCCTGCGGGTTGCCTTCCAGGCGAAACGAGCCGTCCTCGGCCTGGTTGCTTGCGATCCAGCGTGCGCCGGAAGCGATCGCTCGACCGACGCGGGCGCGGAAGACGAGGTCGGCCTTCTTTTTGGCCATGGCGCCGTCGTCGGCCGGCGCGCTGCCCGCGCTCAACGAGAGCAGGACGCCGGCCGCCAGCAGCAGCGCGATGCGCAGGGACCTGCTAGGGGCAGCGCGGCGGGCGGTGGGCTTGGCGGGCGTCATCGGATCCGGCATGCTCCTGGGAACGACAGTGTGCTGCGGTCTACCGCCTTTGAACCTCGATCTCGACCTCGGTTGTTTCGCCTTCCTGAAGTTGGAGCGTCTGGCGCACCGCGACGAGCTCCTTGTTCATGACCTCGATCGTGCATGAACCGCCCGGCAGTCCGGTGAAGAGCCGGCCCTCGCTGCCCTGCACCGACAGCGGCGCGTCGCTGGATCCCGCGGCTCCCGGCTTCCCGTCGCGGACGGGGTACGCGGGCAACTCCTCGCGGCCCCGCAGCAGGCGGAACTGGACCATGGTCCCCGGCGTGCTCGAGAGGAACCGCACACGGACCTTCGCGGCGGGGCGCAGCTTCGCCGTGACCCTGTTCGCTTCGCCGGCCCGTACCTCGGCGTCCAGCTCGAGCGGCGCGAAGTCGGGACTGCGCTTGCCGATGCGGTAGCGCCCGGGCGGAAGGGCGTTGAACCGTAGCGTCGTGCTCGCCTCCATGGTGATCGCACCCGGATCGACGTCGTCCAAGGGCATGATCGTAGGCGACCCCGCACCGAGGCGTGCGTAGGCGACCGGCTTGCCGTCGGGACCCTGGAACGCGATCTCGAGCGAGCCCTGGGCGAGGTCGCGCGTGAGCACGACGATCACTTCCGTCTCGCCGCCCGCGGCCGGGACCGGCTCGGCCTGTCGCCACTCGGCAAAGCCCTCGGCCTTGATCTCGAACTGCACGGTCGGGTGATCGCAGGGGATGCGGATCGGCGTCGAGAGGACCTCGGCGTTGGGGACGTCGTCCGTGCCGCTGTTGCGGACGGGCAGGAGCAGCAGTCCGTCCGCCGGAGGTTCGCCGCTGGTACGCCAGGCCAGCGTCGGGTTCTCGATGCCCTGGCCGTCGTCGGAGCGGATGCGGAAGCGTGCAAGCAGCGCAGGGCTCAGCTCGACGGCCTTGCTCGCTTCGACGGCCGGATCGAACGGCTCGGTCACGGCAGGCATCCACGCGGGGTGATCGACGCGCAGCACGATCGCGCCCGGCCGGAGGCCGTCGACCGAGCCACGGCCGTTCTCGTCGGTCACGCCGCGGCCGGCGTGGCCGGGCACGTGCTCCGTCTTGGGCCCCGGCTCGACGATCAGGTGTGCGCCCTCGATCGGACGCCCGTGGCGGTCGGTGACGGTGATCTCGAGCGGAATGGCCTTCTTCAGGCGGATGGTCAGCTCGGCGCCGACTTCGGGTTCGCAGTGGGCGGCGGTGATGTATCCGGGCGCAGAGGTGAAGACATCGAAGTCAGGTCGCAGGTGGCGGACGTCGCCTACGCGCCAGTCAAAGCGCCCGTCGGCCTTCGTGGGCGCCGGCGCGGTGAGGTAGCGCACGGAGCGCGCCACGGGTCCTGACTGGAGGGCGTCGTGGAAGGCGGCCGGGAGGCGCGGGCACGGTCCCGCGGGCTCGGCGGCGAGCGTCGCGCCCGCAATGGGCTTGCCGGTGGCGTCGTCGAGTACGACGCCGTGAATGAAGCGCACGCTGCCGCCGCGCGGCGGTCCCTCCGGGGGGGCCGTTGTAGGACCGGCCTCTTTCACGACGGGCGTGCGCGGCCGCGCCGCGTCGCTGGTGCGCAGGCCGGGCGCCGCTCGCTCGTCCTCGAACTCCTCGCCCGGCTCGAGGCTCGGGCCGGCGGGATCCTCGTTGTCGAAGAGGAACACGGCCGCAACGATCGCCGCAGCCAAGATGAAGAGGAGGGGCGCGAGCTTCGCCATCCCCGCAGCCTACCGGAGGGCGCGCGGTCGGGGCGGCGGACTATCCAGCGTGAATCGCGGCTTCGAGGGCGTCGAGGCCATCGGTCAGGCAGGCCGGTCCGGGTTGGAGGATCAGCTCGCTCGTGATCTCGTGCAGGCGGCCGCTTGCTACCGCGGGGATCGTGGCCCACCCCGGGCGTGCCGCGAAGCTGTCCAGGTCGACGGCCTTGCCACACCAACTGGCCACCAGCACATCCGGTGCTGCGGCGATGACTTCCTCATCGCTCACGAACCGCTCCTTCGCGAGCTTCCCCGAGGCGCGGTCGGCGAACACGTCCTCGCCGCCGGCGATGGCGATGAGCTCGCTCACCCACTGGATTCCCGAAATCTTCGGGTCCATCCACTCCTCGAAGTACACCCGCGGCCGCGGGGCGCTGGCATGCCGGGCACGGACTTCGTCGAGGCGTGTCCGGTAGCCAGCGACGAGCGCCTGCGCGCGCGCTTCGCGGCCGACCATGCGACCGAGTACGAGGATCACATCGAGGATCTCGTCCACGGAGCGCTGGTTGAAGATCAGCACCTGCTGGTTGCGCGCGATGAGCTTGCTTGCGAGATCGGCCTGGATGTCCGAGAAGCCGATGACGAGGTCGGGCTCGAGTGCGCAGATCCGGTCGACGTTGCCGCCAGTGAACGCGCTGACGATGGGCTTCTCGGCGCGCGCCTCGGGCGGACGCACCGTCCAGGCGCTGATGCCGACGACGCGCTCCCCCTCACCCAGGGCGTAGAGGATCTCGGTCGGCTCCTCCGTGAGGCAGACGATGTGCTGAAGCGGGCCGGTGGCAGTCATGCGCTCACGGTACCCCGCGGTGATCGGCTTGCGCGACGATGCGCTGCGAGGTCCTACGCGAAGCGTAGCGAGTAGATGAGCGGGAGGTTGTTCGACAGCACCTGCCACGACTCGCCGCCATCCTCGCTGACGTAGGCGTTGCCCGAGGTGGTCCCGAACGCGAGCGTCTTTCCGTCAGGGGCCACATCGAGGCTGTGCCGGTAGGGGAAGTCCATGGCGCCCTCCTGCGGGAGGCCGGCCGACTGCTGCCGCCAGGTCGCGCCGCCGTCGTCGGTGCGCAGTACGAACAGTCGGCCTTCAAACGTCGTGCGGTTGTTGTCGCTGTGCATCGGCACGATCCACGCGGTCAGCGGATCGGTTGGATGGGGCGCCACCGGGAAGCCGAAGTACGCATACGGCTTGTCGGAAATCTCGTCCCAGGTCGCGGAGCCGTCCTTGCTGCGGTAGACCCCGCAGTGGTTGGCCTGCCAGAGCACATCGGGGTCGGACGGCGCGGGGGCGACGAAGTGCGGGTCGTAGCCGTACTCCTTGTCCTGCTCCTCCGGCGGCGCATAGTCCATGCGCAGGCCCTTGTTGGCGTACGTCCAGGATGCCCCGCCGTCCTTGGTCTCGCAGACGCCCGCGCAGGAAATGCCAACGTACATGTGGTTGGCATCGCGCGGGTCGATGACGATCGAGTGGATGCCCGCGGCGTCACGGCCGCCGCCCATCCACTTGTGTTCGACGCACATGTCCCAGAGGGGCTTGTTCAGCTCCCAGGACGCGCCGTCATCGCGGGTGACGAACAGCCCGCCGGGCTCGGTGCCGACCCAGAGCGTCCCCGGTTGATCGGGATGGCCGGGCGTGAGGACCCAGTAGTACTTCGCCGCGACGTCGCTGCCCTCGGGGTACTTCGGGGGATCGACCTCCTCGTAGGCGCCATCGTCCTTGGCGCTCCGAGAGAGCTTCACGCCCCAATGGCCATGATCGATCGAGGCCCAGATCGAGCCGTTGCGCGGATCGCGCATCGCGTAGGCAATCGGTTGCCCTGGCAGGGCCGCTTCACCGATGCGCCAGGTGCCGTCTTCGCGGCGGGCCTCGACGAGGCCCTTGCGGGTGCCCATCAGGATGCGGTCGCTTGTCGTTGCCATGGCGCTATCCTCCCGAGAGTGCTTGCAAGATGTCTACGGTCGCGTCGTCAGGGACCGCGTCCGTGAGGCCCGCGCGGTCTGCGACCACGTTGCCATTGACCCATACGGCGACGTGCTTGCGCAAGTGGCCGCGCTCGTCGCTGACGTAGAACGCGAGGCCCGGCCAGCGCTCGTCGAGCTGCTGGAGCAAGGCCGCGACCGTGTGGACGCCCTCCACCTCCCAGGAGAGAGGCAGGTCGAAGTAGCGCCTCAGATGGGGGGTGAACCGTACGCACGCCATGGGGCGCGAATCCTACCTGACGCCGCCGGGCTTCGCTCGGCGTCCGATGATCCTCCCCGCCGCCGGACGGGGCGGGCTAGAGTGCGTGCATGGACGCGCTGCCCGTGGGAATCTCGAGTTGCCTCCTGGGCGAGGCCGTGCGCTACGACGGCCGCCACAAGCGACAGGACCTGCTGCGGTCCGTCTTGGACCCGCACGTTCGCTGGGTTCCGTTCTGCCCCGAGGTGCTGGCCGGGCTCGGCGTCCCGCGGCCTCCGATCCAGTTGCGCGGCCCCCCTGAGTCCCGGCGCGTGGTCGAAGTCGAGTCGGGCCTCGACCACACCGCGGCCCTTGTGGCCGCGGCCGCGGGCATCGTCGAGGCCGCGGACTCCGCGCGGGTGCGGGGGTTCGTCCTGAAGAGCCGCTCACCGTCGTGCGGGCTAGGCGACGCCGCCGTGGACGGGGTGACGCCAGGGAGCGCGGACGGGATCCTCGTCGGCGCCCTGCGCACGCTGC
>JAJDEM010000006.1 GCA_029259795.1 Planctomycetota bacterium | reverse complement strand
CGGTGGATGCAGGCCCGCTTGCGGGCCTCTTCATCCGCGGGGGCACCCCGAGGGGTGTGGGTAAGCGAAGGAGAAGCGAGCGGAGCTCGCGAGTCGGCGTCCGCACGTGATGGAGCTCGGGGTGGGACCCGGCGGATGCAGGCCCGCTTGCGGGCCTCTTCCTCCGCGGGGGCACCCCGAGGGGTGTGGGTAGGGCGAGCGGACGCGGGTCGCTGCGTAGGCAGGAACTGCGCGACGGGCTGGCCGCGACACGACCGCTTCATCACCCTCGCGTGACAGACCACGCCACGGGCTGCCCATTGGCAGAAGGCGCGGAAACCGCGCCGCTGCCATCGGGGCCCTCTTCGTCAGAGTGCATCCCTCCGCGGGCTCATGAGTCGCCCGCTGTAGATTGGTGCGCGCCGCGCCGATCCTGGGGCAATCGGTTTCGGATCCCGCCGCCGGGCGCGGGTGACAGCGAAGCTCGTTTCCCGCGCGGTCGCGGGCGACCACACGGTCGTCGCACCGCGACGGCCCTGGGTCGCCTCTACGGGGCCTTGATCAGGTAGGTGTGGCGCTGGCCCTTGCCCTTGATCTCGATCATGCCGCGGTCTTCGAACGCGTACTTGTCGGCGAGGAGCGCTTGGGTGCTCTCGGAGACATGCACGCTACCCACGACGCCATGGGACTCCATGCGGCTCGCGATGTTGACGGCGTCGCCCCACAGGTCGTAGACAAACTTGTGCTTGCCGATGACCCCTGCGACGACGGCGCCGCTGTTGAGGCCGATGCGGATCTGGAGCTTGTGCTCCCAGCCCGCACTGACCCTCTCGAGGACCGGCAGCATCTCCAGCGCCATGGCGGCGACGATCTCGGCGTGATCCTCGCGCGCTTCGGGTAGCCCCCCGACCGCCATGTAGCAGTCGCCGATGGTCTTGATCTTCTCGAGACCGTGCTTCGCGACCAGATCATCGAACGCAGAGAAGACCTCGTTCAGCTTGGAGACGAGCTCCGTGGCCGAGAGAATGGAACTCAGCTGTGTGAACCCGACCATGTCGGCGAAGAGCACGGTCACTTGCCCATGCCAATCCGCAATCGTCGACTCGTGCTCGAGGCGCTTGGTGATGGACTCCGGCAGGATGTTGCGCAGGAGATCGTCAGCCACTTGCCGCTGCGCCTCGATCTCTGCGGCCTGGCGCTCGACGGCCTGCATGGCATCGCGCAGCTCCGCGTTCATGCTGTTGAAGGCCGAAGCGAGTCGGCCGATGGCGTCGGTCGTGATGACGGGCGCCTGGGCACCCCGATCCCCGGCCCGCGTCCGGCCAACCGTCTCGTCCAGCAGCCGGATCGGCTTCCCCAGGTGGCCGGCAAGCCTGAAGGAGAGCACCGAGCCGAAGAGCAGGATCAGCCCCAGCAGGACGTAGATGGTGGCCATCGTCCGGGTGCTTCCGTCGCGAGCCGCCTTGAGGAAGCGCTGCGCCTCGCCCCGGCCGGCCCCCATGACGTCGGTCGCCGCAGCCTCGATCCGGTGCGCGGCACTGCGGAAGCGCTCCGTCACGGCGGCAATCGCGTCGCGGGTGCGCACAAGCGCATCGAAGGCGCTGCGGTAGCGCTCGAGTGACGCCCCCAAGCGTGCAACGACCGCGGCATCCACGCCGGCCGCACCAATCAACTGCTTGAGGGCCACAACGGCGTCCGACACGCCCAACACGTACTTGCGCTCACCCCGCAGGAGATAGTCCTTCTCCATGCGCCGGACAGCGAGCATCGCCGAGGTGGCCGAGGTCATGCCCTCGGCCGCCAAGGCGCTCTCCACCTCCTGAACGGCCTTGCGCAGGTCGCCCTCGTAGCCGGTGTCCTTGAAGCCCTGCTTCTCGATCAGGCCTACGAGATTGCCGAACTCCTCCTCGTAGATCGCAAGCTCGACCTCCATCGCCGTGATGCGCTTGCGTACCGCCTGGATCTCGGGCGAGGCGCCGTCGCCCAACTTCGCAGCCATGTCCGCGAGGTTCTGGCGAATGACTGCGTTCGCCTCGGCCCACGAGGCGACGTAGGTGGCTTTCGCCTCCGCCACGCCCACGGCCCGCCAGCGCAGGAGGAAGTCCTTCTCCCGTCGGCGGGCCTGCAGCAAGCCGCTCTCGGCCTGCACGGAGAGGATCTCGAGCGTCATGCCTTGATCGATCGCCCGCTCGAAGTTCTCCTCCACGGACTCGAGCCCGTAGATGCTGAATACGGCGGCCAACACCATCATCAGGAACATCAGGCCAAAGCCGAAGTTCAGCTTGTTCCGGATGGCGACGTTGCGCAGGAACGCCAGCGGGATCTTCCCGGACGGGGCGGGCTTCGCAGCGGGCTGGTCAGAGGTGGTCATGCATTCGCCTGATGGATCTAGAACGTGAGGACGTCGCCGTCATTGACGTAACGCAGCCGATCATCGCCGGACGCTCGGAGCTCGGCCTCCACAGCCTCCTCGAAGCCCGGCTTGCGATGGGTTACGTAGATGGGTACATCGGCCTGGAGCTTCTGCAGGTCGGCCAGGAGCAGACCGGGTGACATGTGCTGGGTGATGCGCGCGAGCTCGTCGTCGGTCCAAGCGCACTCGATCAGGATCCCGCCCAGGCCCTCGATGCCGTTGGCGACCTCCCACAGCTCATCGGTGGTGGTCGTATCCCCGCAGACGATGACATCGCTCTTGCCGTCCGAGATCCAGTAGCCCTGGCACGGCACCGCATGGTTGAGCGCGATCGAGCGGACGTCATAGCGCTTGAGAAAGCGACGCTGCTCGCCAGGCTCCATCGTGATCAACGGGATCCGCGAGGGATCGCCGCCCGTGGCCACATCAAGCGAGACCCACACCCGATCGTTGAGCAGATGCTCACCCAAGGTCTCGTGCGTGTACGCGTTGGCAACGATCGGGAGCGGCGGTAGATCCCGCCCGTAGCGGTGGATCAAGAGGAACGGGAGCGTTCCGATGTGGTCGAGGTGGCCGTGGGTGAGCAGCACCGCGCCGATCTGGAGTTGCTCATCGAGGTGCAAGGTGGTCGTCAGCGACCCCGCATCCACGGCAAGGACGCCATCGATGAGGTAGCTCGAGAGCTGGCGCCCGGGCGCGCTTCCTCCGGCATTGCCTAGAACCCTCAACTCCATGCCCAGAGCGTACTCGCCTGCCCGAAGCGGGCGATCCCGATTCCGAGGAGGCGCGAGCCATGGCGCCCGCGCGAAGCCGTACTCCCCATGAGGGCGCCCCCCCCGGACCTCGTGCGGGCGGGGAACGCGACCGGGCTTGACCGAAGCCGGCCCCCGGCGACAGTACGCCCTCCAGGGAGAGGTCAGCACCATGAGCGCCACCGCCACGACCGCCGGACTCTCGCGCGAAGACATCCGCGCGATCCACAGCCGCCCCCTGCTCGAGCTGGTCTTCGAGGCGGCGCAGGTCCACCGGGCGCACCATGAGCCAAGCACGGTGCAGTGCGCCTCGTTGCTGAGCATCAAGACCGGCGCCTGCCCGGAAGACTGCGCCTACTGCCCGCAGTCCGCGCACTACAACACCGAGCTCGAGCGCGAGCCGCTCATCGACACCAACGAGACCGTGACGGCCGCCCGCGAGGCGCAGGCGCGCGGCGCCGACCGGTTTTGCATGGGCGCCGCGTGGCGCGAGGTTCGGGACGGCAAGGAGTTCGACCGCCTGATCGACATGGTGAGCGAGGTCAAGGCGCTCGGCCTCGAGACCTGCGCCACGCTGGGCATGCTGAATGACAACCAAGCCGCGCGCCTCCAGGC
>JAJDEM010000050.1 GCA_029259795.1 Planctomycetota bacterium | reverse complement strand
AAGGAGTTGCCCGCGTCATGCTGCCCCCGCACAGGGATCCCGAGTCTGGCCGGCCGCACGAGGCGTTCACGCCCGAGGCCATCACGGATCTGGTGCATTCGTTCTACGGACGGGTGCAAGCAGACGACGTCATCGGGCCGGTGTTCGCCAAGCGGATCGAGTCTTGGGCGCCGCACCTGGAGCGCATGGTGTTGTTCTGGCGCAGCGTGTTGATGGGGGAGGCGTTGTTCATGCCGCAGGCGCGCGGCGGCCCGCCGGTCCTGCATCGGGCGATCGAGGAACTCTCGCTGGCGCACTTCGCCCACTGGCTCGAGCTGTTCGAGGCGACGGCGCGTGAGGTGTTTGCCGAGGACGCGGCCGACGCCGTTCTGTTCCGGGCACAGCGCATTGGGATGGCGCTGTCGTCGCATCTCGACGGTGCAGACACCCACCGCTGGGCCTAAGGGCTTGGGCTAGGCTCTCGCCAGCTCAGGACCCCATCCCGACTACGGCGCCTCGAGAACGATGTAGGTCGCAACGGGCGTGCGGAAGCCCTTGGGCGTCACCGGGCCCGCGGGCTCCGTTGTGAAGGCGTCGTCGAGCAGGGCGAGCGTGTGCTCGGAGACGAGGACGCCGCCGGCCGGCGCGTTCGACTCCATGCGCTGTGCGAGATTCACCGCGGCGCCGAGCACGGTGTAGGACATGCGCCGCTTCGAGCCCATGTTGCCGACGATGACGGGGCCTGAGTTCAGGCCCACGCGGATCTCGATCGTCGGTCGGCCTTGGCTCCGCCAGGTCTCGTTGAGCTCGTGGACCCGCCGCTGCATCGCCAGGGCCGTGCGCGCCGCGCGCTCGGCGTGATCGGCCTGAGGCTCCGGATCGCCAAAGAAAACCATCAGCCCATCGCCGATGAACTTGTCGACGGTCCCGCCACCCTCGAACGAGACCTCGACCATGGCGTCGAAGTACTCGCTCAGGAGCGTGTGGACCGTGTCGGGTGTCATCTCCTCGCTGAGGGCCGCGAAGCTCACGATGTCCGAGAAGAGGATGGTCAGATCGGCCCGCCGCCCGCCGGCCTGAAGCGCCTCGGGGTTGCGCACGTAGCGCTCGACGAGGCTCGGCGGGAAGTACGCCTCGAAGGCCGTGCGCAGCCGAGCGCGCTGTTGCTGGAAATGAAGGTAGCGCTGACCCCAGAGCAGCAGGCTCGCCGTCAGCAGCATGAGCACGGGCCGCATGAGGTGGGGGATCCAGCCGGCGTAGAAGAACAGCAGCGCACTGCCGAGCAGGAAGACGGCGATGACGCCGACGGCGCCGCCAAGGAAGACCAGGGTGGGCGGCCGCCGCGCGGCGACGAACAGCCCGGCCAGCAGGAGGAGTTCCAGCAGGATCATCTGCCACAGGGGGACTTCCTGCAGGAAGCGGCCCGTCAGGATCGAGTGCAGCACGGTGGCGTGCAGGCCGACCTCCGGATAGCGCGCGTCAAGGGCCGTGGTGCCGATGTCCCCGGCCCCGGTCGTGAGGTCGGCTACAAGGGCGACCCGGCCGCGCAGTCGCTCCCGGAGGATGACGAGGTCCTCCTCGTCGGCGGCGTTCAGCAACACGTCGGCGGCGCTGATGTGATCCATCGCGCTCCACGGGCCGAGGTAGTCGATCAGGACCCCGCCCCGGGCGTCGATCGGGATGACGATGTCGCGTACGCCCTTAGGTGCTTTGAGGGTGATGGACTCACCTGGGCGGACGATCACATCCTCCGGCTTGACGCCGAAGTAGCGGCACGCGGCCATCAGCGACAGGGAGGGACGCAGCCCCCCGGTGGCCCGCGCGACGAGGGGGGCACGGCGCAGCACGCCGTCCGGATCTTCCGTCAGGTCGAGGAATCCGACGCCCGCAGCGCGTGCCTCGAGCGCGCGGAACGAGCGCGTTGTCGCGGCGACCACGGGCAGCGTCTGGCCGTCGCCTGCAAGCGTTGCGGCCCAGGGAGTCCCAGCGCTCGAGGACGGGCCACGGTCAAGGGCCGCGACGAACCCGAGTACGACCTCGTCCGCGCTCCCCACAGCTACCAGGAGCGCGGCTTCTCCGGCCTTGTCCATGCCCGCCCGAAAGGCCGCATCGTGAACCTGCACCCGGACTTCGCACGCGTGCAGCGCGCGGACGAGCTCGGCATAGGCCGTGCGGTCGAAGATGGGCTTGCCGAGTGCCTCCAGGTCAGCATCCCGCAGCTCGACGTAGACCACGCGTTCGTCGTAAGGCGGTACGCCGGCATCCAGCGCCGAGCGCAGACGGAACAGCTCGTCCTTGGCCCGCAGGTTCCAGGGTTCAAAGAACCCCGGCAGCAGTGCGAACAGCAGGTGCGCACCGAGGAACGCGGCGAGAAGCATGCGGAGGATCGGCCCGCTACGCACAGGGGGATCGCCTCAGCGAGCGTCGCACGGGCTACTCGATCGCAATCGTGTACGTCTGCACATAGACGCCCGTCGCGCGAATCTCGACCGCGCTCTCGCTGCCGCGGACGGTGCCGCCGATGGACGCCGGCTTGCTGGTCGCGCTCGTGACCTGCTCGTGGGCCTTGCGCAAGCCCTGCAGCGCCGCGAGAACGGCGGCTTGGCGCTCCACGCGCGTCGTCTCGTCGGCGGCTCGCAGGGCGTCGATGCGCGCCTCGAGGTCGGTCAGGGGTTCAGGGGACGCCACGACGTAGTAGCGGCGCTTGCCGGGCTGCTTGTCGAGCTTGGTGCGCTTGCGCAGGAGGGTACGGATGCCGGTCTCGGAACCCTCGGAGCCCGCCTTGGGGTGGAGGACCTCGACGACGCCCGTCGGTCCCTTGGTGAGGACGTAGAGGTGACAGCTGCCGTCGAGACCGACGCGCATGTAGATGGGATTTCCCGAGGGGAGGCGATCCTGGCGCGCGATGGGCTTGCGGGACTCGGTGCCCAGGGCGTCGCTCTGCAGCGCCCAGAACTCCCACTGGAACTGGAAGGGGCCGCTTGGCGCCTTCTTCGGCGTGGGCGTCGTGCCCTCGGGTGTCGTGGCCTCGGGTGTCGTGGCCTCGGGCGCCGGCAGCGGATCGGCTGACGCGGAGTCCAACCCGGCGTCGGTCGCACTGGGGGCATCCCCGCACGCCGGTAGGCAGAGTGCGATCAGGCCAACCAGGAACCAGGCGCTGCGAAGCGGATGCACTCGACGATCCTCCCCGCCCAGCATAGCGCGACCTGGGCTCTGCGGCCGAGCGGACTGGTGCGTGTCAGGGCGTGTTGGGGTTTCGATAGACGTCGATCAGGGTTCCGCCTCCCCGGGGAGAGAGAAGGTCCGGATCCCCGTCCAGGTCCAGATCGGCGAAGGTGAGACTGAACTGGATGTCGCTTGTCCCCAGGCGTTGGCCGCTGTCGGTGAAGGCGGCCATGCCGTCGTTGAGCCAGATCTCGTCGCCGTCGTTCCCGGCGCCCTGGGGGGCTGTGAGCTGACTGCCGACGTTCGCGGTGGCCGCGAACGGGTTGCTCGCATGCCCGAGCGCGACGTCGAGGTCGCAGTCGCCGTCGACGTCTGCGATGGCGATCCCGAACGTGCTCTTCTCCTCGGGCCCCGGAGCGCTGTTCAACTCCTGGCCTGTGTACGTGAAGGTCCCCGCGCCATCGCCGAGGAACACGCGTCCGCCACCCGTCTCGAACGCGCCAGCCACATCCTCGTGGCCATCGCCATTGAGGTCGCCGAAGGCAACCGACTGAAGCAGGCCCGTGCCAAGGGACTGGCCGGTAAACGTGAAGGCGCCCGTGCCGTCGTTGCGGTACATGCTCATCTTGCTGGCCGAGCCGACCGCCAGATCCAAGTGCCCGCCGGCGACGAAGCGTCCGAGGCCTGCGACCCAGCCGCCGCTGCCCAGCGACTGGCCCGAGTCGGTGAAGACCCCGGTGCCGCCGTTCATCAGCACGCGGGCGCCCGATCCGTCCACGCTGACGACGACGTCTGCGGCGCCATCTTGGTCGAGGTCACCCATGGTGATGTGTAAGTGTGGACGTGTGGGGAGGGCGATTCCGGTGTCGGTGAAGTTTCCGGCGCCGTCGTTGCGAAACAACGCCGAGCCGGCACGGTTCTACATGGCGCGAACGATGTCGAGATCGCCGTCCTTGTCGACGTCGCCCAGTGCGACCCGGGCTCCGTTGCGGTCGAGCGACGCCCCGAGGACCGGTCCAGGAACCAGGGTTCCCGTCTGGTCGTTCAGGAACACGCGGATGTCGACGAACGAGGAGCTCGCCGTCACGAGGTCCGGATAGCCGTCGCCGTTGAGGTCCCCGACCGCGATGTTGGCAGCATGATCCGTAAACGGAGCCTGCCACGCCACAAAGGCACCCGAGCCGGGATTCGGAAGGATGCTCACAAGGGGCAGAGAGGACGTGGCCGTACGGCCGAGTTGCGTCACGCGGAGACGGCATGCCGAGGTCGCTTGCACGGGGGACACCGGTCGTGTCCCGGCGATGCGCGTGGGCGACATGATCATGCCCTGCGCGCTGATCACCGTGCCGCCGTCGCAGAGCAATCCACCCGGCTCGAGCAGGAACTCGACCGTCACCATCGCGCCGACCGGGCCGAAGCCGGTAACGTCGACCGTGAAGTCCTCGGCCACGGTCCCGACCGTGGTCGGCTGAGGACCGAAGCCAGTCACCGTGGGCGGCGGAGGCGCGAAGCGGGCGAGGGGGGTCGCCGAGATCGCCGTGGCGCCACTCGGGAACTCCAGCGAGATCCTGGCCGTGACTTCGGTCAGGCTCGCAATGTCAGCGGGCGGGCAGAGGCCGACGATCTGCGTGGCGGAAACCACCGTGCCGGTTGCGGCGAGGATGTCGCTGGTCCCACCGGCGAAGGGGGAGCCGCTTGTCGCGAGGAACCTGACCTGCACCACCGCGCCCGGCGAGTCCCCGTTCTGGAACGCGCTGTCGACGAACACGCTGAAGTCTGCCTCGCCGTTGGCGGCCTTGGCCGTCGCCGGCACGTACGCCGTGATCGTGATCAGGCTCGAGAGCACGCCCCCGATCGACGTGCTGGAGCCACAACCTGTCGCCACAAGGGCCAATCCTAGAATCCACAATACGCGCTGCATCGTCGCTACCTCCTAGCGGTTCACCGGCCACGGAGCGTAGGAAGCGGGCGCGGTCGTCGCAAGGGGCTGGCGCGGGGGGCGGTTACTCGCCCTCGGTCGCCCACGGGGCGCTGAGGGCGCTTGGTTCGGCAGCGCATTCGGCCACGGCCTTGAGCTCGCGCGCGATGCGCTGCGCGAGTTCCTGGGCGGCCTCGACCTCGACCTCGTACTCGGCACCTGCGGGGCCGCCTGCGGGCAGCCGCCCGAGCGCAAGGAGGGACGCAAGTCGGGAAGTACGGTCGAGGCGAAGGGAGCGTGCCAGCGAGGCTACTTCTTCTCTTTGTGTCCGCCGGTGACGACCGGGGCGCGGAGCTTGGGTGTGGAGCGGGTCAGGAACAGGATGGCGAAGCACGTGTCGGCGGTGTGGATGTCGCCGGCTTGGCGCCACTGCTCTCCGGGCACGCCCGTCCACCAGCTGCCGTCGGCCTTCTGGTTGTCGAGGAGGTAGCGGGCGCCGAGCGGGTACCAGGCCTTGTCGCCCAGCTTGTCGATGCCGATCGTGAGGCCGACGCGCTCGATGGAGTAGAGGTAGTAGTAGCGCCAGCGTGTCGGGTCGGCGACGTGGCTGTTGGTGATGTTGTAGTTCTCATCGACCTTGAAGTGCTTCGTGAGCCACTTCACGCCCTTCTTGATCGCCGCGTGATTCTCCGGCTTGGGGGCACCCGTGCCGTAGCGGCAGATCGCCACGCTGCAGACGCCCGCGCACGTCATGGAGGCGTAGCTCGCGTTGTCGCGCTGGCCGCCAAAGGCGTAGCCCCAGCCGCCATCCTTGTTCTGGTAGCTCCGGATGTAGCGGAGCGCGGCTTTCCAGGTCTTGCGCGGGATCTCGATGCGCGCGTCCAAGCACGCCTTCAGCCCGAGGATTGCGAACTGCGTGTTCGAGATGTCGCCGACGCACTTGATGCTGATGTGCTTGCTGCGCTTCTTCTTGATCTTGACCATCGGCGCGCCGTAGCGGTCCCCCGGCTTGATCACCTCGGTCGAGCCTTCGATCGGCGGCGTGACGGTGACCGGCTTCGGGATCTCCATCGGCGTCTTGAGGGTGCGCGGGTAGCCCCACTCGCCCTCTTGCAGCTGCGTGTCGACCAGCCACTGCGCGCAGTGCGCGATGCGGGCGCGGTACTTCCAGCGATCGATCCGTGCCAGCGCCATGGCCAGAGCTGCGACGCGGTAGGTGTACTCGAGCTTGCAGGTCTCGAGCGCCTTCAGGCCCTTTTTGTAGACGGCGTTCTCTTCGGTGATTCCGGAGTGCGTAAGGGTGAGCATGACGAGCTCGAGCGTTGAGTTCCACGCCGTGCTGTCGAAGCCGCTCTCGTACTTCTTGAGGAGGAAGGCGGCCCCCTGATCGATCGCCTTGCCCACGTCCGCCTTGGAGACGCCTGCAGCTTCGGCTGCCTTCTCGCGCTGCTTGCCTTCGTCTTCCTCGGCGAAGCCGCGCGGAGCTTGGGTGCCCAGCAGGAGGGCAAGCATCAGAAGGGGGAGACCCACACGGCGAAGCATGCGCCTCGTTATCGCGGAACGCAGCATGAGCGTCAATCGTCCTCGCGTGACGGGACGGGGAAGGCCGCGGGCGTGGAGCCGTCCCGCGTCCAGCGCATCGTCAGCTGGATGTGCTGGGTCTGGAAGCCGAGCTCGTGGTTGAGGAGGAGCATCGGGTTGTCGACCTCGTTGAGCGCGACGATGCGCTCGATGCCGTGCTCCAGGGCATAGCGGAGTGTGGCCTGCTTCAGGGCACGGGCGAGTCCGCGGCGGCGGTGCGCGCGCGTGCTACCCGTGAGTCCGGCGAACGCATAGTCGGGCTTGGCTTCCCAGGTCAGCAGCTGGCAGAGCGCCGCGAGCTCTCCCGTGGCGATCTGGCGCGCGACGAACACGGCTTCGGGATTGAACTGCAGCGGGTCGGCAACGCGCGCCGCGAAGCGCTCGAAGGGCTCGGCGTGGATCGGGCCGAGAAACGGAATGTCGGCGATGACTGCGGTCTCGAGCTCGTAGTAGGGAACGCGCCAGTCGCCATCCTCGGCTACCAGGGCTGCGACGCTGAGGAGCTCGTAGCCGAGCGTGCGCAGTCGGGCCGGGGTGGCAGCGACGAGCTCGTCGTCCAAGGTGTTCG
This sequence comes from Planctomycetota bacterium, assembly GCA_029259795.1. Classification (GTDB taxonomy): domain Bacteria; phylum Planctomycetota; class PLA2; order PLA2; family JAEUHO01; genus JAHEIK01. Next base: position 3,143 of record JAJDEM010000050.1, on the reverse strand, counting down.
TGAGCAACTCGCTGCTGGCCGTCCGCTGGGCTTCCTCGAACCCATGGCGCTCATAGAACGCGATCATCCAGGGGTGGGTGTCGCGGACGTAGCTCAGCAGCACGGGCGAGTCCAGGGGCTCGATGCCCGCCCACAGCTCGCCGTAGAGCGCCTCGAGGATCGGATCCGCTTCGCGCTCGCCGGCCGTGACGAACGCGACCTGGAGCTGGCCGGGCTCGCCTGACATCTGGCAGCCTTCCCACTCGGCCATGCCGACGAGTGTCTCGCCGTCGAGGGCGATCAGCCGGCCAGGGGTGAGGGCGTCGGGCTTGGGCTTCGCATCGCGCTCGCGCCAGACCGAGGCCATGCGCGGCAGGTCGGGATGCTGGCTCGTCCAGAGCGCTGCGAGCGCGTCATAGTCGTCGCGAGCCGGCTCAAACGGACGGACGAGTAGCGTGGCCATCGGCGCACGATACTCGGGTTGCGGCTGCTGTGTGCGCTGGCGAGTAGGATCTGATCGCCGACCTCCGGCGGGGTCGAGGCCGGAGGTCCCATGACGCAGCATGACGATCTGGATTTCTTGGAGGAGCCCGAGGACGAGGCCCCTGTGGCTGCGGATCGCACGGATCCGGAGTATTGGATCGCCGAGCTTGGTGGCGGCCGGGTGGCACGGTCGATCGTGCAGGATCCGAGCGTCAGCCGCGCGATCCGTGCCGACAAGATGGGCGCGCTGCACAAGGTGCTGCGCGAGCGGTTCAAGAAGTCCCGCTCCCCCGACGAGCGGGACATCCTCAAGGCGGCCCTGGATGACCGGCGGCTCTTTACCGCCGTGGACAGCGGCGCGCCGCCGATGGTCTCGGTCTGGGGCTTCGGCTCCGCCGTGCATGGCGCGCAAGAGCACGATCGCCGCGACGGTACCTACATCACCACCCTCTTCATCACGCTGCTGTTCATCCCGGTGTGGCCAATCCGGCAGTACCTCGTGGCTCGTGCGCCGGGCGGGGGCTGGTACTTCCTCGGTGGGGTGCCGATGTCGCCCAAGGTGAACCTCTGGCGGGTGCTGATGACGTCGGCGGCGGGCGCAGCGCTCCTGGTCGGAGCGTTCTTCCTTTGGCGCAGCATGACGCACGCGGAAGTCCATATCCTCAATGGCCTGGAGGCGGAGGTCGTCGTCGCGTTTGGCGACGAGACCTTCACCCTCGGCGCCCAAGGGCACGAGGTCCGCGAGCTGCCCTCGGGCACCTACCACGTGGTCGTAAAGACCGCGGATGGGCGGCTCCTCAAGGAGGAGGACGTCGAGGTCGCGGGCGGGGCGGATCTCGCGGTCTACAACGTGCTCGGTGCGGCGCCGCTGTTCTTTCGTGTGGTGCCGTACTCGCCACCGCACGTGCCCAAGAGCGAGAACGAGAAGAAGGAGTCCTATGACTGTCTCGCGGGCAAGACCTGGATCACGCGTGGGGATCTGGACTTCCCCTTCGACACGCCGCCCGACGAGATCGAAATGAAGGAAGGCGTGCGCGTTGCCACGCGGACGCATGTCGATGTCGTCGAAGGCGGGTTCTACACCACGCTGCGGGTCCTTGCGCAGCTGGAGCGGATGCCGGACGCAGCGAAGCTCGCGAGGCGAGTGGCGGAGGCCTTTCCGCAGGACACGGCCGCTGCGCAATCCGCGTACGGGTTCACGGTCTCGGTGGATGGGATCGAGAGTGCGGACCCCCTCGTGGAGCGAATGATCGCCTCGAATCCAGACAACATCCCGCTGCACCGCCTCGCGCAAGGCCATTGGCACGCGCGCGGTCGCCAGGTGGAGACCCTCGAGAAGTACAAGCGCGCCCATGAGGCGGATCCGGGCCATCCGACGCACGCGTACCTGTACGCGCGCCTCGCAACGTTTGATGTTGCCGTGCCCTTGGCCGAGCGGCTCTTGAACAGGCACCCCGGTCACCCGTGGCTCCGGCGCATCCTCGCGTGGAGTGCGTTTCAGCAGTTGCAGTTCCCCGCCGCTCTCACGCACTACCGGACGTTGATCAAGCTACAGCCGGAGGAGCGCGGTGGCCATCTCAGCGGCGTGGTGCAGAGTCTCGTCGGCCTGCAGAAGGAGGACGAGGCGCTCCGTGAGTTGTCTACGTTCTTCAAGGCGATCGAGGGCGGTGCACCCGCGGGAGGGTCGGACGGCTTCGCGGGCGGGGACTCGACGGAGCTCTTCGGCATGTACGCGCTACTCCGCGGCCGCCAACCCAAGGGCTCTTCGTTCCCGACCCTGAAGGTGGCGCTGGCTCCGTTCCTGGGCGAGGAGGGGGGCGAGACGCTGGCGCTCTTGGCCTTGGTCGGCTGGGCTCGCGATGCGGAGCGCGTCCATGCACTCCACCGCACCGTGGATGAGTCCGAGGTGATCGCCAAGAACGCACTCTTGTGTGTGAACCTCCGCACATCGCCTCAGTCGACGGCGCGCTTGGCCAAGCTGCGTGGCGTCGAGGATCTCGGGATGCTCGATGATCTTGCCATGCTGACGCTCGCGTGTGAGTGGGTGCGTACAGGAGATCTCGAGAACGCCGAGAAGCTGCTGGGGGGGCTGCAGCAGGTGGAGCGGGGAACCCTGACGATCGAACACTTGAAGAAGCTGCCGGAGGTCTCCGGCTTGGACGAGAACCTGCCGACCGTGCTGCGCGCGGCGCTGCTCTACGCGGCGTCCAAGCGCTCGGACGGGGCTGCGGCCGACGCCCTGCTCGCCGAAGCCAAGCGCTTCGACATCCTCGGACGCGTCACGCCAAAGTAGGTCGCAGGCGCTCGATGGCGTGGCGAGCCAGAGCCTCGAAGCCGGTGTCCTTGCGCTGCAGCGCCCAGCGCACTGAGGCCATGGCGTTGATCAAGACCACGAGATCGAGCTGATGCTGCTCGTGCGGCCGCAGCGGGCCGCCGTAGCCGGCGAGGAACGCGGCCTTGAGCCCCGGCGCCTTGGCCCAGTGGTCGTACTCCATGCGCTGCATGTCGTGGAAGGCGACATCGACCTCGGCGCGCTCCCAGTCGAAGACGCTCAGGCTCATGCGTCCATCCCGCTCGGCAACAGCCCAGTTGCGAGGGGAGTAGTCGCGGTGGGTGCAGACGATCGGCGCGCCCTCGAACGGGCGGCCGCCATCGAGCGCCGCCAGGATCCAGGCGTAGGT
>JAJDEM010000049.1 GCA_029259795.1 Planctomycetota bacterium | reverse complement strand
AGCCGCCGCGGGCGGCGAGCGGCTCAGGCTTCGCCTGCTCTCTCAGGCCCAGAACCCCGACATAGAACGCGCGGGCCTCGGCCTCCTGGCCCGCGGGCATGGCGAGCTGCACGTGATCCAGGCCGACGATTCGCATGGGCCGAGCGTAGCCCGCCCCGGCGTCAAAGGTCTACACTGCCGGAGGAGGTCCCGTGCGCTCGATCATCCTGCTGTGCCTGCTGCTGGTGTGCGTCCCCTGCGCCTGGGGGGAGGACGCCCCGGCGCCGAGTGCGAAGCTCCTCGCAGAGGCCGACAAGACGTTTCGCCTGCGGGACTACGCCGGGGCTACGGAGCGCTTCAAGTTGGCCGCCGCCGCCGCCGAAAAAGAGGGCGCCACGGAACGCCTTGTCGAAGCCCTCGCCATGGCCGCCCGCGGCCACCTCATTCGCAAGCAGCCGGCCTTGGGGCAGCCCCTTCTCGACCGCGCTGCGAAGCTCGCCACGGACAAAGCCCCGCTGGGTTGGTCGCGCTTCCTCGGCGTGCGCGGACGCTTCGAGTGGAAGGTCCGCAAGGACAAGCCGCTGGCCACGAAGACCTTCGAGGCGATGTATCGCTACTGCGTGAAGCACGAGCTCTGGAGTCGGGCCGTCGATGCCACCCACATGGTGGCGATTACGGGCACCCTCGACCAGCAGGTCACCTGGGCCGCGAAGGGCATCGCCGCGGCCGAGAAGGGCAAGCGGACGGAGTGGCTCGGTCCGCTCTGGAACAACCTCGGCAACACGCACCAAGAGCGCGGGGAACACGACAAGGCGCTGGCGGCCTGGCTGAAGGCCCGCCACTACCACTGGCTGGGCACGCAAGAGCTGCCCAAGCTCGTGGCGGACTGGGCTGTCGGCATGGGCTATCGCCACCTCGGCAAGTGGAAGGAGGCGAAGGCCTGGCTGCGGCCGACGCTCGCGTGGGCCGAGCGGCGCTACGCCGAGGAGAAGACGGCAGAGCGGGGCGAGTGGATCGGCCTCGCGTGCTTGGAGCTTGGCCTCATCGCGGTGGCCGAGAAGCGGCTGCCCGCCGCGCGCGCCGATCTGGAGCGCGCCTATCCGCTACTGAAGGCCGTGAAGATGGCCGACTGGCACCCGAAGCTCTGGAAGGAGCTGCTTGACGGCTTGAAGGCCGCGGACGCCGATGCGGCGGCCACGGGTGTGCATCGCCACATCTTCGCGTCCGCCCTGGACGTGTACAGGATGCAGCACAAGAAGTTGCCAAAGAGCCTGGCGACCCTGACCGAGATGGACGGCCGCAACCCACACCCCATCCTGAAAGCGGTTCCCCTCGACCCGTGGGGACGCGAGTACGCGTACAAGACCCTCGACCGTAGCACCTACGAGATCCGCTCCTGCGGTCGGGATGGCGAGCCAGGTACCGACGACGATGTCGTGTGGTCGAATCGCTGAGCGTGCCGCGCGGGTGACCCGCGAATGACCCCAACATGACGGCTTGCTCGCAAGCTGCCTCTCCCTGAACGTGGAGGTGGCGCATGCGCTGGATGATCCTGTTGGCGATGGTCGTGGTCGGTAGCGCGGCCGTCCACGCCGATGAGAAGCCCCTCGACGAGAAGGCCAAGGCGGCCGAGCAGGAGCGCGCCGTCGAGGATGTGCTGCGCGGCAACGAGCGCGCGTGGGCGAACCAGCGGGCTCGGCTGTTGAGGTGCACGCCGGCAGAGCTCGTCGCGTTGCTGGGTGCGGTCCGCAAGACAGCGGCCCGCGACCGCGCCTATGACGCGACCAGCCCCCTGGAGGCACTGTCTGCATCCGCACAGACGCAAGAGGCCCGGGAGGCCGAAGTCCTGCGCCTCGCCGACCGTGTGACCGCGAAAGACCCGTGGCGTGCCTTGGTTCGCACCTGGATGGTGCGCCTTGATGTGGCGGCGGCCACAGCGCTGCTGGGCAGCGCGGCGAAGCCGCCGGTGGAGGGGCAGGTCGTTGCCGTCTCGGCCAAACGTGCCAAGGCGCTGATCGCGCGGCTTGCGCCCAAGACGGGCGTGCAGCGCGAGCCGCTACCGGCGCTGCAGCTCATGGCCGGTCAGCGCGGCCGGATCGAACACGGCGCGCGCTTCGCCTACATCCAGGACTACGAAGTCGAGGTCGGCATGGGAGGCTCGTGGATCACCGGCCCCGTGGTTGGCACGCTTGCCGAGGGCGCCCACGCCCATGTGACCGCTGCGCCGACCAAGGATCCGGCGACGATCACCGTCGACATCAACGCGGGCTGGAGTGCTGTTCAGCGGCCGATCGCGCCCTTCACCACGCAGCTCGCCGCCGCGGAGGAGACGGCCAAGGGCAAGAACGTCGTCACGATTCAGTTGCCCGAGCTGCGCGTGTTCACGGTTCGCGGCCAGGTGTCGGTGCCGCGCTCGGCGTGGATCGCCGCCGTGGCGGGACGAACCGGCACGGATGCGGAGCCCGAGTTCCGCGTCATGCTCTTGCACGTGGACGCGAAGTAGTCCGGACCTAGCTCCGACGACGCAGGAACGTAATCCCCGCCGCGAGCAGCGCCAGCAGGACCGCCACGATCAGGCGCCAGTCCGTCGCCGGGTCTTCGGTCGCCATGGGCTCGAACGCCGGCGCGGCCACATCGGGGAGCGGGGCAACCTCCGGCGGCTCGACGGTCTCGGGGTCGGGCATCGGCGGCGGCGGGGGGGGCGGCCCCGGCTCCGGCGGCGGCTCGACCCACGCCGGAAGATCCACGAGTTGAACGCGGGCCTTCATGAGCCAACCGTAGTTCTGCGTGCTGCGCACATGGCTCGGCTTACCTTCAAACAGCGCGAGGAGCTCGGGTTCGAGGTTGCGCTTGCGGGCAGGGCGCCACTTCGCGCGGCGCCGGGGGGGCAAAGTTTGAAGGAGTGCGCCGTTGACGATCAGGCGGACGGGGCGCGTGAGATCCACAAGCTCGTCGTTCAGGAACACCGTGAGCTGGTCGATGTTCTTCGCCTTGATGCGAATCGTGTTGGGCGTCTCCTCGGTGTCCACGATCTCGACCTCGAGCGTGCGTTCTGCGATGCGCCAGTCGGCCTTGTCGATGTTGACCCAGTGGGCGAGGGTCTCCTGCTCGCTGCCAGGCGACCACTGGAACTGCTTGGGCCAGCTGCGGCGGCGGGCGGGCAGCCACGCGGCGAGGAGGGCGACCCCAATG